>JAFTLD010000070.1 GCA_017452945.1 Clostridia bacterium
CAAGGAATATCTTTCGACAGACGCATGTAAGAACGGATTTATCCTGGACGGCTTCCCCCGTTCCATTCCCCAGGCACAGGCTCTGGAGGATATGGGGGTCCGTATCGACGCAGTGCTGAGCATCGAAGTCGCTGACGAGAAGATCGTTGAGCGTATGAGCGGACGCAGAGTTTGCTCCTGCGGTGCTTCCTACCACGTCATTTATATTCCGCCTAAGACTGCTGACGTTTGTGACAAGTGCGGCGCTGCTCTTTATACCAGAGCGGACGACGCAGCAGAAACTGTAATTAACAGACTGAAGACTTTCCACGCTCAAACCGAGCCGCTGAAGGAATTCTACGCAGAGAAGGGAATCCTGATCACCGTAGAAGGCCAGGAAGAGGTCGCTGATACGACAGCCCTGGTATTCAAGGCTCTGGAAAAATTTGAAGCGTAACTCTCAGTCGGTCTGAGGTATCGTATGATACAGCTCAAAAATGTAGCTCAGATCAAGGACATGAGAGAAGCGGGTCGTATCACGGGCGAAGCTTTGCTTGTAGCCCGTGAGCACGTCCGCGAAGGTGTCAGCACCTACGAGCTCGATCGTGTCATCAGACAGTATATCGAGAAACAAGGTGCAAAGCCCTCTTTCCTGGGGCTGTACGGCTTCCCGGGAAGCGCGTGTATCAGTATCAACGATGAGGTCATTCACGGAATCCCTTCTAAGAAGAGGATCCTGCATGAAGGTGACATCGTCAAGATCGACCTGGGCGCGCATTATAAGGGCTACCACGGAGACAGCGCAAGAACCATTCCGGTAGGAAAGGTAAGCGATGAGGCACTCAAGCTGATCAAGGTCACAAGAGATAGCTTCTTTGCGGGTGTCGCACAGATGAAATCGGGCAACCGATTGGGCGACGTTGGCTCCGCGATCGACACCGTAGTCAGAGAAAACGGATTTTCGACCGTTCGTAAGTACATCGGACACGGCATCGGCAGAGAAGTGCACGAGGCTCCCGACGTACCCAACTACGGAACCCCCGGACGCGGCGTACGCATCTGCTCGGGTATGGTGCTTGCCATCGAACCGATGGTCAATGCAGGTACCTTTGAGGTCAGAGAGCTGGCTGACGGCTGGACGGTTGTGACTGCCGACAGAAAGCTGTCTGCTCACTATGAAAACACCGTGGCACTGACCGATGAGGGTGTGCTGAATCTGACACTGATCGATCCTGAATTTTAATTACCCGTTTTTATGCAAACAGTTACAAACAAGTAAGGAGGGATTACTCTGTCGAAGGACGACGTTATTGAATTTGAAGGTGTTGTGGTAGAAGCAATGCCCAACGCAAACTTCAAAGTGAAGCTGCCCAACGGACATATCGTCAAGGCACATATTTCCGGTAAGCTTCGTATGAACTATATCAGAATTCTGCCCGGTGATAAGGTAACGGTTGAGGTTTCGGTATACGACCTTGACAAGGGCCGCATCACATGGCGCGCAAAATAAGATTTTACGAATAACTCGAAAGAAAGGCATGGTATAACGTAATGAAGGTTAAACCGTCCGTTAAGAAGATCTGCGAAAAGTGCAAGATCATCAAGAGAAAAGGTAAAGTCATGGTAATCTGCGAGAACCCCAAGCACAAGCAGAAGCAGGGTTAATTCGCATACCACGACAAACAAACAACTAAACCAAACAAAGAGGTGAACAAGAATGGCTCGTATAGCTGGTGTTGATATTCCCAACAACAAGCGCGTAGATATCGCCCTTACCTACATTTATGGTATCGGTCGTAAGAGCGCAACAGATATCCTCACAAAGACCGGCATTGATCCCGCAATCCGCGCAAAGGATCTGACCGAGGAAGACATTGCAAAGCTGCGTGACGAAATCGAAAACTTCTACACTGTAGAAGGTGATCTCCGTCGTGAAGTTGCCATGAACATCAAGAACATGGTAGAAATCAACTGCTACCGCGGTGTCAGACACAGAAAGGGCTTGCCCGTCAGAGGACAGAGAACCAAGACTAACGCAAGAACCAGAAAAGGTCCCGCAAAGACCATTGCGAACAAGAAGAAGTAATAAAGGAGTGGCATAGAATATGGCAAAAGTTGCTGCAAAGAAGGTTATCAAAAGACGCCGCGAGAAAAAGAATATTGAAAAAGGCGTTGTTCATATTCAGGCAACCTTCAATAACACTATTGTAACCATCACCGACGTCAACGGTAATGCCATTTCCTGGGCATCCGCCGGTGAACTCGGCTTCAAGGGTTCCAGAAAGTCCACCCCCTTCGCAGCTCAGTCCGCTTCTGAGACCGCAGCTAAGGCAGCGATCGATCAGGGTCTGAAGAGCGTAGAGGTGTATGTAAAGGGCCCCGGTTCGGGACGTGAATCCGCAATCCGTGCACTGGAAGCAGTTGGTCTCCAGATCACTCTGATCAGAGACGTAACTCCTATCCCCCACAACGGTTGCAGACCGCCCAAGCGCAGACGCGTTTAATTTTTCACAGGAGGTAACGCAATTATGGCAAGATATACAGGTCCTGCATGTAAGCTGTGCCGCAGAGAGGGCAAGAAGCTTTATCTGAAGGGCGACCGCTGCCTTAGCGGCAAGTGCGCTCTGGATCGTAGAGCAACCGCTCCCGGTCAGCACGGTGCAGCAAAGAAGAAGATGAGAGAGTACGGTCTGCAGCTCCGCGAAAAGCAGACAACCAAGAGATACTACGGTGTTCTTGAGAAGCAGTTCAAGAACTACTATGATGAGGCAGCTCGCAAGGAAGGTATGACCGGCGAAAACCTGCTGCTTCTGCTTGAAAGAAGACTTGACAACGTTGTTTACAGACTGGGCTTTGCAGAGTCTCGCAGAGACGCTCGTCAGCTCGTTCTGCACGCACACTTCACCGTAAACGGCAAGAAGGTTAACATTCCTTCTCTGATCGTTAAGGCAGGCGACGTGATCGCTGTGAAGGAAGCAAGCCGTTCTTCCGACAAGTTCAAGGCTATGACCGAAAAGAATGTAATCGTTCCCAAGTGGCTGGAATGCGATGCTGCAAATCTGACCGGTAAGGTTGCTACTCTTCCCGCAAGAGAAGATATCGACTTCGACTTCAACGAGCAGCTGATCGTCGAGCTCTATTCCAAGTAATACTGTCGTTGTTTTTTGCGCAAGCGCACAGTATGGTGGAATTTGCGCAAATCAACGCGGGTATATCCGTGTAAAAAGGTATACTTTCAAAATTTTATGAGGAGGAATTATTTGGAATGATTGAGATTGAAAAGCCTAATATTTTCACCGTCGACGCAAACGAAGATGGAACAAGCGGAACATTTATCGTTGAACCTTTGGAAAGAGGTTTCGGTACCACGCTGGGTAACTCCCTGCGCAGAGTACTTCTGAGCTCTCTGCCCGGTGTTGCAGTCACCAACATCAAGATTGACGGCGCACAGCACGAGTTCGGAACCATCAAGGGCGTAAAAGAAGATATTACGGAAATCGTTCTCAATGTCAAGGGAATTACCGCGAAGCTGCACTGTGCAGGTCCCAAGACCGTGATCATTGACGTAACCGGTGAGCACGTTGTGACCGCAGGCGACATCAAGCAGGATTCCGACATTGAAATTCTGAATCCCGACCATCATCTGGCAACTGTAGCAGTCAATGAGAGATTCTACATGGAATTGACCTTTGGCAGTGGCAGAGGCTACGTTTCTCAGGAGCGCAACAAGCAGCTGCACAACGAAATGTTGGGGCTCAACACTTCTGCTCCCATCGGAACGATTTACACCGATTCCATTTACACCCCCGTATATCAGGTAAGTTATGAAACCGAGAGCACCAGAGTTGGTAACAATACCGACTATGACAAGCTCACGCTTAACGTCCTGACAAACGGCACCATCACCGCCAAGGAAGCGATTTCGCTCGGCGCCAAGATTCTCAACGAGCATCTCAACCTGTTTGTGGATTTGTCTGATGAAGCAAGAAAGGCAGAGATTATGGTCGAAAGAGAAGAGACCAAGAAGGAAAAAGTCCTTGAGATGACCATTGAGGAGCTTGACATGTCTGTACGTAGCTTCAACTGCTTGAAGCGCGCAGGCATTGATACTGTAGAAGATTTGACCAACCGTACCGAGGAAGAGATGATCAGAGTCCGTAACCTTGGTAAGAAATCGCTTGAAGAAGTTATCCAGAAGCTGCACTCCCTGGGGCTTGATCTCAAGAGAGAAGAAGAATAAGCCAAAAGCAGCAAATCATAGTATAAGTAGTTTAGCAGAAGGAGGGATAAAGCAATGCCCGCATCCAGAAAACTCGGCAGAACGACCGATCATAGAAAAGCTATGCTTCGCGGTATGGTCACCCTGCTGCTTGAGAACGGCCAGGTTGAGACCACTCTCGCAAGAGCTAAGGAAGTCCGTTCCGTTGCAGAAAAGATGATCACACTGGGAAAGAAGAATACCCTTGCAAGCCGTCGTGCGGCTCTGGCATACATTACCAAGGAGGACGTTGTAACCAAGCTGTTCAGCGAAATCGCTCCTGCGTATGCAGATCGTAACGGTGGTTACACCAGAATTCTGAAGACCGGCCCTCGCCGCGGTGACGCAGCAGAGATGGCGATCATCAGCCTGATTAAGGACTAATCCATTAATCAACACACGGGACGGTCAATGACCGTCCCGTATTTTTGCGCCCTATCTATTAAAATTTGGAGATTATTATGATGTATGATATAGCCATTATCGGTGGCGGTATCGGCGGCTTGATGGCAGCCTACCGCGCCATAGTCAACAACCCGGAACTGAAAATTGTGATCTTGGAGAAGGGACTCTCTCTGTCCAAGCGTCATTGCCCTGCAGGAAAGAATCAAAAGTGTATTCACTGCAAGGTGTGCAGCATCACCAGCGGATATGCAGGCGCAGGCGCATTTTCGGACGGAAAATTCAATCTTGGCACCGCATATGGCGGTACGATGGGCGAAGAGCTTGGCGAAGACCTTGCCATGTATTATATTAACCAGGTGGATAGCATTCTGGAGCAGTTTGCCGATGATTATCCGCCCATGTACCATTCCAACGAGGAGCTTAAGCTCAAGTGTCTGCAGAATAATCTGCGACTCTTGGATATGAACGTCCGTCACTTGGGTACGGATAAGAACTTTGCAACTATGCAGAGTCTGATCGACGCGCTGGAAAGCAAAGGTGTGGAGATGCGAGACCTGACAGAGGTGCTTGAAATCGACAAACAGGACGGTATGTATGCCGTTACACATAAAAGAGGGAATCAGGATGCAGAGATTTTGACTGCGTCCAAGATCGTGATCTCGACCGGCCGCAGCGGCTCGGATTTCGTGATCCGCACTTGTAAGAAATTTGATATCCGCATGGATGCAAACTCGGTGGATATCGGCGTGCGTGTGGAGATGAAGGATATCATCTGGCGTGAATTCTCGTCGCAGATCTACGAGCCCAAGATTTTGTACCGCACCAAAACGTTCGAGGACAGAACCAGAATGTTCTGCTTTAACCAGGGCGGTTTGGTATCGGCAGAGAACAACCACGGTGTTATCACTGCCAACGGCCACTCGTTCGCACAGCCCGAGAAGAAGACCGAGAACTGCAATTTTGCAATTCTGTCGTCCATTCACTTTGACGGCGACTTCCAGAAGCCGACCGAGTATGCCGAGAATATTGCAAGAAACACCAACTTTGCTGCAGAGGGAAATATTATGGTGCAGAGATTCGGTGACTTGATCAGAGGCAGAAGAACCAACGCGCACAGACTGTCGCAAAGTACGGTGCGTCCCACCATGCAGGCCTTCCCGGGCGACCTGAGCGTAGTGCTGCCTTACAGAGCGTTGACCAATATCATTGAAACCATTTACGCGCTGGATAAAGTCGCACCCGGTACGGCAAACGATGATACGCTTCTGTACGGATGCGAAAACAAGTATTATTCGATCAGACCCAGACATAATGAGAATTTTGAGATCATGGACGGGGTATACCTGATCGGTGATGGCAGCGGCATTACCAGAGGCCTTTCGCAGAGCGGAGCCATGGGCATCTTCGTCGCGGATAAGATCACGGGGAAGAGCGTGGACGCGTAAGCGGACGACCGTCACCACACGGACGACCTCTTTTAAAAGTTTTTGCGTCGCTTTTTTCAAAAAACGACCGGGGTACGGGGCAGAGCCCCGAAAAACGCCATTTCTTTGGTTCTTTCTTTGTGGCTCTTTGCTCAAAGAAAGAACGGAAACAGTTTTTTCATATAAACAAAAAAGGAAGTTGCTTTACGTAAGTAACTTCCTTTTCTTTTTACATTGAGGTAATTCTTGCCGTTCTTTTTGGCACCGCTGGCGCAAAAAGAACCAAAAACGCCGAGAAAGTGTCGCCTCTGCGGAGGCGACAAGGGCACCGCCCTTGACCCGCGACCTTTTTGAAAAAAGGTCGATCAAAAACTTTCATCATGACGACGCGCGTCCGTTTGGTGACGGTCGTCCGTTGGGGTTACAGCAATGCTGTCATCTGCGGTACCAGCAGGTAAATGACAATCAAAAAATATACCAGCAACGTCAACGTGTCCACGATGGTCGTAATGAAAGGCGACGCCATGACCGACGGGTCAAGCCGAATCACCTTAGCACCGATGGGCAGCATTGCGCCAATCAGCTTTGCCAGTACGATCGCAACGAATACGGTCGCGCTGACCGCTGCTGCAATCATTAAATACTGCGGCTCGGTATGGAATTTGCAGTCAATTGCCCAGGTCTTGATAAAGCACGCGACAAATACTGTCAGACCGCACAGCACGGCAATGCGCAGTTCCTTCCAAACAACACGTAAAATGTCTTTGGTTTCAATCTCGCCCAGCGAGAGCGCACGAATGACTGTAACCGACGATTGTCCGCCCGCATTACCGCCCGTACTCATCAGCATGGGAATAAATGCGGAGAGCGAAAGCACCAAAGGAAAGTCCAAAGCGTCGATCTTTCCTTCCAGCATTGTGATGATGGTGCCGGTAAACGTGGCGGTCAGCATCAGAAGCAGCAGCCAGGGAATACGCTTTTTGAAGTTTTCCCAAACGCTTGTACGCATATATGGCTTGTCGGTCGGCAGAATAGCCGCCATTTTTTCGATATCCTCGGTGGTCTCTTCTTCAATGACGTCCAATGCGTCATCGACCGTAACGATACCCACAAGGCGCGACTCACGGTCTACAATAGGCAAAGAGAGCAGGTTGTACTTTGCAATAATGTCGGCAACCGTTTCCTGGTCGTCCAAAGTGTTTGCGTAAATGATGTTGGGCTCCATGATATCCCCGATCAGCGCGTCACGGGGAGAGAACAGCAGATCCTTGAAGGATACGATGCCCTCCAGAATGCGGCTTTCGTCAATCACGTAGGCGGTGTACACGGTTTCCTTGTCAATACCGGTTTGCCTGATGTGCTTGATGGCTTCGGATACGGTCATGGATTTACGCAGATCCACAAACTCGGAGGTCATGACGCTGCCCGCACTGTCCTCGGGGTAGGCAAGAAGCCTGTTGATCTGCGCACGCGTTTCGGGCGTGGTGTTTTTCTTGATGCGACGCACAATGTTGGCAGGCATTTCGGAAAGCATGTCAACCGCATCGTCAAGGAACAAGTCTTCCACGATGACCGAAATCTCTCGGTCGGTCATAGCGGAGATGATGCGCTCCTGAATGGGAGCGTCAAGCTCGGCAAAAACCTCTGCTGCGCTGTCTTTTTTGAGCAGACGGAATACAGCGGGAATTCGTTTTGGGGGCAGATTTTCAAAGAAATCCGCAGCGTCGATCGGGTTAAGCTTTTCCAGCTCGCGTACGAAATCAGCGTATTTTTTGTTGTCAAGTAACGTTTCCAGATCCTCGAAGGTGTCCTCAATGATCTCCTCGTAGGAATCGGGCATTTCATCCTCGGCCAAGGCCTGCTCGTCCTGCTCAACCTCTCGCTCCTGTTCCTCCTCCTCGCGCTCAAACTGCTCGTCCAAAGCGCGCTCGGCTCTCTCTTGCTCGTCTTCTTCGTCACACTGTCGGGGGGCGGGTGGTTTTTGTTGGTATGCATTTTGTTGTGTTTGCTCTTCGAGCTCATTGCGTTCATTATCCTTGTCCTGGCGCAAGAGAGTCACCCCGCTTTCGTGTATATTAGTATGAGGCAAAATCGCCCACCTCATACCAATCTCATTATAGCACCACCGCGCTGAATTTGTCAACGGTTATTTTGTGAACAAAGAGGTTGATTCTAATTTGAATCAACCTCTGCTTGATACTGATTACAGTGTATTATATTTTCGTTTTTTTATAAAACTGAGTTCTTGGTTATTCGAATGTTACCGAGGAGCTGCCGTTCAGATGCAGCGTTGCGATGGAGGTATCCCACCCGAAATTGAGTGTTACAGCGCCTCGCGCAGCGTATTCAACGTTCATGCACTTCAGTTGATCTCCGTCGAGCACGAATTCAATGGTGTGCGTACCGCTGCCAAAGGTTGCGCCTGTGCTTGTAATACTTTGTCCCAAAGCGTTGTTTTTGGATACAGCCATTGTGACCCGATAGCCTGTGTCGGTTTTTTCAATGTTGGATACGTAATTGGTGTTGTATCCTGTTGCGGGATCGTTGATCAACTCGGCGATAAATGCCTGTGCCTTTTCCTCTTTCATTTTTGTGGTGTTGGAAACACCGTTGATCTCGGTGTGTTGTTCACCGTTGCTGTATTCAATATGCGAGGATGCCGCCTGATTGCTCGATACGTCTGCCGAAAAGGTCAATCCGTCCTTGGTGCGTTCAAAGGAGACCTTGTTTGTCTGATTTGATTTTTCGGATTGTGTCATGAGCGATACGCTTTGCGAGGCGGTGTGGGTAAAGCTGCCCTTTTTGGCATCAATGCGGTCGTCGATCAGCTGCTGCAGATCCTTGAGCAGGGAAAGGCTCTCAATTTCGGTGTAGTTCTCAACGTTGAGCCCGCGGGTGATGCGTTCTGCTTGGTTGAATTGGGAATACGTCATGGTCATGGTGGACTTGGGCTGATAGTAAGAGCCTTCTTCTACGTCAAATACCATTTCCAATGTGATCTTTTGGGGAAGATAGTCCTTGCTGACTTCCATGGTTACGATCAGATCCTTGAGCTCCTTGCCGAATACGTCTTCCTCCATTCCGGAAAGCTTGGCGAAGTCCTCGACCGCCTCTGCACTGTAGCCCGAGTATTTGAGCACATAGCCGCTATCTGTCTTTTCCATTTCAGCGTTTTCGCAATCCTCTAAGTTCATCTCGGTCAGACTTTCGCCCTGCCTGTAGGCATTGTATTCCTTGAGCGTCATTTCGGAATACAATCTGCGAGTGATATCTCCGTCACCGAACATGGAAAATGCACGGCCGTCAACGTATGCATCCACGTTTCTGATTTTGAACGAGCTTGAGTTGCTTTTCATGTTGTTGACCATCTCCACGTAGGAATAGTAGTCGTCGTTGTTTTCGCCCTGGTCCTCGATCATGATTCCCTCGGCGGTGCCGGTGATCTTGGTTGTGCCGGAGTAGGCCACGTAAGTCATTTCCACGTCTACGCGATAACTTTTTACATCTGCCATTTTGATATTGACACGGCGTTCCACTTGCTTTGCCGTCATGGGAGCAGGCAGCACCTGTAAAATGCTGCTGCAGGATGCCAGCATCATCACGCAGACCAAAAGCATGCTGATCAGTGCAAGATTCTTTTTCATGTGAGTATCCTCCTTTACGTTGATGAAATATCGGGGTCGGTTTCGTCTTGTTGTGGCGGGTCTTGGTCGGCAGCAATCATGCTTGCGCCTTGTTCATCTGTCATCTGTGGGGCTGCCGATTCTTCCGATTCCGTTGATTCTGTCAATTCGGGCTGTGGAACAGATGCATTTTTGTCGGGCTTGGTCTTGAGCTTCTTGCGTACAACGAAATAGATCAGTGCACCAAGCGGCAGCGTCAGCTTGAGCGTGAAGTAGGAGGCGGTTACGTAAAGGCTTGCAAAGCTCAGCAGCCAGCCGATATTGAAATTGGTATTGAGCGATGTGCCTGCCACCGTAAGCGTCAGCGCAAAGGAAATGCAGATGGCAAGAATCCAAAGCACCTTGAAGCGGATGGGACGCTTGATGCAATCCACGATCATCCAGATGCCGAACGCCAGCGAAAGGATCGACCAGATAAACAGCGCGATCTGCGCGCAAAGAATGAGCGGCCCCTTTTGCACGGTCACGTCTGTGACGTAAATGCCCGTCATATTGTCCGCACCGTCAAAGGTCAGCGAAAATTGCCCTGTACCGTCATTGTCGGCACTCACCTTGTATTGTACGGTCGTAACGGTCGTGCCTGCCGAGTAGGTCGTGTTCCAGGAAACAAACTCGATCTTGTAGGACTCGGCACCGTCGTAGATGCGCAAAAGCTCGTCCTAGAATTCATCCATGGCGGTTTGTTCCGCACCACCGGTGTATCCGATGGCGTCAAATGCAGCGTCCTTGTCCTTGGCTATGACCTGCTGCATGAACTGATCCAGCACCTGCTGCTTGCCTTCAAGGCTTGGAGTAAGCGCCCCGCAGGCCGAAAAGAGAAGGAGCGCTGCAAGCACGGTAAGTATCAGTACGCTGATTTTGCATTGTCGTTTCATCATTGTATATACCTCATTTGTTAAAAATTCCCCTTTACCTATATAGTCGTAAAAAAGGGCAGAAAAGTTCGCGATTTTTGCCTCTTGCTTTGTAAACAATTTGTGAACAAAGAAATCGTGTTGATGCATGTGCCAATTCATACGTCCTTGTGTCGGGTGGCTTTATTATAGCACGGTTTTGCTGATGATGCGTGTTTTGGGATAAGTGGTAGTAAATCTGGGATAAACGGTAGCCGAACGGGAGCCGAACCAAGTTGGTTTTGACGTGCAGATTTCTCCGATTCCTGCATCTTTTCTCTTGGACATATCGCCTATATGCCCTGCGAGAAAAGCTTTTGGACTCGAAAAAATCTGCTGCGTCAAAACTGCTCGCACCCGCCGGCGAATGCATTTTTGACAGATTTTGGTGCGATTTTGCGAAGAAAGATATCAATCTTGCGAGTGAAAGCGCACCGAAAGATGCGAAAATGCATCGTCGTCGGGCAATTCGGTTTGGCTCCCGTTCGGCTAGCCGTAAGGGTTTGACATCGGTGCATGAATATGATATAATAAAGGCAATCAAAATGAGACAAAAGGAGAAGGGCTATGCTGAATATTGCGGTATGTGACGATAACGTACGCTTTGCCAAGCAGTTAGAGCAGAAATTGCATGAGCTGTGTATGGTCCGCGTGCCTGAGCGGATCGAGTGCAGGATTATTCCTGCCTTCACCTGCGGCCGCGACGTGCTGGCGTATGCCGAGCAGCACGTGATCACCGTGTTATTTTTGGATATTGACATGCCCGGAATGAGCGGATTTGCATTGGCGTCTGAGCTTGCGGGGAAATCGCCGGATACCGTGATCGTATTCGTGTCCGCATACGACGAATTTGTTTACAGCTCGTTTGAATATGCGCCCTTCCGCTTTTTGCGCAAAACGCACCTGGATGAGGAATTGCCCGGGACTTTGGATAAGGTCATTGAAAAATGCATGCTTGATCATGAATCCATGCCGTTTGAAACTGTGGACGGAGAAATTCTTCTCCGCTTGCGAGATATCAGCTGCATCGAGGGGGAAAAGAATTATTACGTGGTCAGAACCGTGTCGGGGAAGGACTACCGCTGCCGCGGCACGGTTGCATCTGTGGAGGACGGCCTCTCGGAATATGACTTTTTCCGCGTGCATGCAGCGTACATCGTCAATCTGGAGCACATTCAAAGCATTCACGATGGAGGACTGCTGCATATGAAAAACGGTGTGCGCATACCTATCAGCAGGCGAAAAATCGTTGCTTTCAAGCAAGCTTATATGCAGTATACCAGAAGGAGGTTCGCAAGATGACACAAGTCGCCTCTTCTTTGTTGGAGCTGGGAACCTCGCTGTTCGACAGTGTTCTGTGGGTATGGTTCATTCTTCGCTTTAACCGTGTCAGTCTAAAAGCCGCCAAATGGGCGATTCCCACGGTTTTGCTGATGTTTGGTATTACGCTGATCGGTGATTATCTGATCACGGAAAATTTCACTATTATTTCGGTCGCGCTGTTTCTGGTTGCCATCGCATTTTCGCTGTCAATTTCCTGGAAGCACCCGTTCCGCGCCATCATGGCGGGGTGTGTCTTTGAGATCGCATTTATTCTGCTGAGCAGTCTTTTGTATATGAGCATGTCCATGCTGGTCAAGGACTTTGATACCTTGCTGCTGGGATCGATTGGCGCCGCCCGGCTGATCTATATTTTTTTGCACAAGCTTTCCTTGTTTACCGTCCTGCGCCTGATTTTGCACATATTCCGCTCGGGAGAGGTCATGAACGTATGGAACGGTATCCTGACCAGTCTTTTGTCCCTGACCACCATTCTCGGCCTTGGCGCTGTGATGACTGTGGCAATCTCCCCGGATGCAGCGCGATATCAGACACAGATCCTGATCGTTGTGTTGGCGTTCATTTTGGTCAACGTATTTTTGTACGTGCTTTTGTATCAGATACAAAAGCTGCAAAAAACCAGATATGAGCTCAAGCTGATGGAGGAAAAAATGGCGTTTGAGCAAGCGCGACACAACGACGCTGCTGCCGTTTGGGATAACGTGCGCAAGGTGCAGCACGATATGAAGCAGCATTTGACGGTCATGTCGGGCTATCTGGAGCAAAAGCAGCATGAGCAGTGCCGCGAATATATACAAGAGCTTTTACCGCAGGTGGATCAAATGGGGCAGCTGATCCGATCGGGGAATACCATCCTGGACTATCTGATCAATTCCAAGCTTCGCCCCTTGGAGAATACGCACGTGATCATTTCGGGTTCAATCGGAGATCTGTCGGATATTCGGGACGCGGATCTTGCTTGCCTGATAGGAAATATTTTGGATAACGCGATTGAGGCTACCGAACAGGTGGAAGAAAAACGGATCGAGCTTTTGTTTTCCAGACAGAATGCCAACCGCGTCATTATCTGCAAGAATACCGTCAAGGAATCGGTGCTCAAGCATAATCGCAAGCTCAAGTCCACCAAAGCCTCGGGGGATGCACACGGATTGGGACATCAGATCGTAGAGAGGATCGTGTTGGATTATCACGGTATGATAGATTATTTTGAGGAATACGATATGTTTGGCGTGCAGATCATTTTGCCTGTGGCGGAAAAGGATCCTCAATGAAATCAAAAGATGTTGCCCCATGGGGCTGAAGCATTAGCGAAAATTTAACACGGAGATTGTATCAAAAACAGTCTCCGTGTTTGTTTTTCTCACCTGAAAAGATCCCGACCGCAGGGGGCGACGTCGATTGTCCGAGTGGAAACAAAAAACACTCTGTAGGGACAGGCGTCCTCGACTGTCCGCCCGACATCAAGTAACTTTGTGTCAATGTGGACAGTCGAGGACGCCTGTCTCTACAACTGTGTTGATGCGTATCTCGGTAACAGAAACGGGGATGATTCTTCTCAGTTTTACCGCTAATTCATCAGCCCGATGCGTACTCCTTTTTGTCTGCAAAGTCAGCGTTTTTCATTGACAAGCACCATCGAATATGGTATACTATGCTTGATAATATCTACGAAAAAGAGAGGATGCATATATGAGAAAATTATATGGAAACGCAGTAGTTGGACAGTCGGGCGGACCGACCGCAGCCATTAACGCAACGCTGGCAGGTGTGATCCGCGGTGTGATGGAGCAGGGACAAAACAGCGGTGCGATCGGTAAGCTGTACGGTATGCGCAACGGCATCGAGGGACTCTTGCAGGAACGTCTTACAGACCTCGGAATTTTTGCCGAGGACGAGCAAAAGCTTTGCGCCTTGGAGTTGACGCCCGCAGCGGCTCTTGGCTCCTGCCGCAAAAAATTGCCCAAATTTGAGGACGACCGCGCATTTTACGAGCAGCTGCTGACCGTTTTCAAAAAGTATGACATCCGTTATTTCTTTTATATAGGCGGCAACGATTCCATGGATACCGTGTCCAAGCTGTCTGCCGCTATGGCACAGATGGAGTATGACATGCGCATCATGGGTGTTCCCAAGACCATTGACAACGACCTGGAGGGAACAGACCACACCCCCGGTTTCGGCTCGGCTGCCAAGTACGTGGCAACAACCGTGTCCGAGATCATTCGCGATGCGGCTGTGTATACCACCAAGGCGGTCACCATTGTCGAGATCATGGGGCGTGATGCGGGCTGGCTGACCACCTCTGCGGCTCTTGGCAGACTGGCAAACGGCGAGGAGCCGGATCTTGTTTATTTGCCCGAAAAGCCCTTCTGCATGGATGAGTTTATAGAGAGCACCAAGAAAGCGCTGGAGAAGCACCCCAACGTGGTGGTGGCAGTTTCCGAGGGCATTCGCTTTGCCGACGGCACTTACGTAGGCGCAGGCGCGCAGAGCGGTGTCAAGGATGTGTTCGGCCACCAGTATCTGGCAGGCACGGGCAAGGCCTTGGAGTATGCCGTGCGTGATCGCATTGGCTGCAAGGTGCGTTCTGTTGAGCTCAACGTCAGCCAGCGCTGTGCCGCGCATCTTGTGTCGGCTACAGATATTGCAGAATCCGTTGCCATCGGTCGCGCTGCAGCTCTTGCGGCAGAGCAGGGAGAGAGCGGCAAGATGATGCTGTATAAGCGCGTTTCGGACGTGCCTTATGCATATGAGATCGATTGCGCAGACGTGCATGAGATCGCCAATAAGATCAAGCGTGTACCGGATGCGTATATCAATGCAGATCATAACGGTATTACCAATGAGTGCCTTGCATATCTGCGTCCGCTGATCGAGGGCGAGAGATATCCCAAATACGTGAACGGTCTGCCTGAGCAGATCATTCTTTGAGAGGTGCGATATGAAAATTGCTGTCATCACGGGCGCATCGTCCGGTATGGGCAAGGAATTCGTCTTGCAGCTGGATGCGCAGGAAGTATATGACGAGCTGTGGCTGATCGCACGCCGCGAGGACAGACTCTTGGAGATCGGCAAGCAGACGCGTGCTAAAGTAAGGCCTTTGGCATTGGATCTTTGCCAAGAGGAGGCATTGGATGCGTACAAGAATCTGCTGGCAGAGCACAATCCCGAGGTAGCCGTGTTGGTCAACGGCAGCGGTTTTGGCAGATTCGGTGCGTTTACCGATATTGATCTGGAGGCGCAGCAGAGAATGATCACGCTCAACGCAAGCGCGCTGATGAGCATGACATACCTGACACTGCCCTATATGAAAAAGGGCGGTCAGATATATCAGATCGACAGCCAGTCGGCTTTTCAGCCCGTGCCGTACATCGGTGTTTACGGAGCAACCAAGGCGTTTGTGCTCAGCTTTTCCAGATCCTTGAACGTCGAGCTCAAAAAGAGGGGAATCCGCGTCATGGCCATCTGCCCCGGTTGGGTAAAGACCGAGTTTTTTGACCATGCGGTCACCGATGATACCATCAAGTATTACGCAAGATATTACACCTCGGAGCAGGTGGTTACCAGAGCGCTCAAGGATATGAAGCGCGGACGCGACGTATCGGTCTGCGGACACGCCATCAGACGCGCAAGATTTTTGGCTTGGATCCTTCCGACCAAGATGGTCATGAAGATCTGGTGTCGGCAGCAGAAATTGGACAGATAGGTCACACCATACGGACGACCTTCTCATGAAAGTTTTTGCGTCGCTTTTTTCAAAAAGCGACTGGGGTTCGGGGCAACGCCCCGCGAAAACGGCCTTTCTTTGGTTCTTTCTTTGGCCTACTGCTCCAAAGAAAGAACGGAGAGAATTATCTCAATGTTTTGATTGATCAAAAGATAAAAACATCATAACAAGGAGTGCGGTTATGTTTGACAATATTGGAAAAAAGATAAAAATACTGGCTGAAGTATTATGTTGGGTTGGAATTGTTCTCTCTGTGCTTTTTGGGGCGATTTTGATTATTTCACCTGCTTATACCGGTGAAATGGATTTGCTATATCGAGGCATTTTTGTGATTGTTTTCGGTTGCCTGTTTTCATGGGTTGGGAGTTTTTGTCTATTTGGCTTTGGAGAATTGATTGAGAAAAATTCAGAAACTACGCAATATGTAAAAGAAATTCGCGATCATCAAAAGAAACAATACAGGAATACGACAGAATCTGAGGAGAGCGAAAGCCACCATTGGAATACATTGGATGTTGATGATTCTCAAAACAAATAAATACTGTTTATGAAAGAGTACCGCTACGGCGGTGCTCTTTATTTTCACATTGAAGTAACTTACTCCGTTCTTTTTGGCAAAATTGCCGCAAAAAGAACCAAAAACGGCGATAAGCGGGGCTCTGCCCCACGCCCCGCGAGCTTTTGAAAAAGCTCGATCAAAACTTTTCAAGAGTGGGTCGTCCGTGTGGTGTGAGGTCTCCAAATATTGTTTGTCATAATCTCTCCCAATTCTCTCAAACTAACCGTAGAATTTCAAAAAAAGGACGAAATACTATGGGTAAACTGGGTGAAAACTATCGGGTCAACGTGGCAACGCTGGACAGCCTTTTGCATCCCGATGATAATTTCGACGTCATTCGCAAGGTGCTGCGTATCGGGCAGGACGAAATGACGCTTTACTATATTGACGGCTTTGTCAATGGGACACCCATGCAAAAGCTGATGATGCATTTTCTCTCGCTGGATTCCATGCAGACGCCGCCCGACGGGCAAAAATCCTCGGCCGAGCGGTTTATGGAATACAACGTACCGCACGTAGAAGCAGAAACAACCGGGAATATTGACCTGATGGTGCAAATGGTGCTTTCGGGTGCTTCGCTGATCCTTGGCTCCACCTTTGGCCCGCAAGCCATCATTGTGGATGCGCGGACCTATCCCGCGCGTTCGACAGAGGAGCCAGAAGGGGATCGCGTGATGGTGGGTGCGCGTGACGGCTTTGTCGAAACACTGATCTTCAATACCGCACTGCTTCGCCGCCGTGTGCGCGATCCTGATTTGACCATGCAGTATTTTTCGATCGGAAAACGCTCCAAAACCGATGTGGTCATGTGCTATCTTGGGGGCAAAGCCAATCCGACCTACGTGCAGATGATGCAAAAAAGGCTTGCCGCCATTGATACCGAGGCGTTGACACTGGGGCATCAGTCCTTGGCCGAGTGCTTGGTCAAAACGCGTTGGTATAATCCCTTTCCCAAGATCCGCTATACCGAGCGTCCCGATACGGCTGCCGCACAGGTGCTGGAGGGAAGTGTGCTGATCTTTTGTGACAATTCTCCGCAGGTCATGATCCTGCCCGTCAGCATTTTCGACTTCATGCAGGAGACCAACGACTATTATTTTACCCCGCTGACAGGCACGTATATCCGCGTCATCCGCTATATCGTGTTCGCACTTTCGCTGTTTTTGGTGCCAACCTGGTATCTGCTGGTACAAAACGCATCTGCCGTGCCGGATTGGTTGGCTTTTATTGTCCCACAGGAAACGGGGCGTATCCCTTTGATCGCACAGCTGCTTTTAACCGAGTTTATCATTGACGGCTTGCGCATGGCTTCGCTCAATACGCCCAGTATGCTGTCTAATTCGCTCTCGGTTGTTGGCGGTCTGATCCTTGGTGATTTCGCTGTCAGTATCGGGTGGCTGATCCCGGAGGTCATACTCTATATGGCGTTTGTAGCCATTGCGACCTTTACGCAAAGGTCGTATGAGCTTGGTTACGCCTTCAAATTCTTACGCATTGGCCTTTTGATCATGACTGCTGTTGCGGGCGTGTGGGGCTACGCCATCGGTACGGTGCTGATCGCGGTGCTGCTGGCAACCAATAAAACGGTCAACGGCAAACGGCATTATCTTTATCCGCTCCTTCCATTTGACGGCAGAGCACTTTTGACACTGCTTGTGCGGCGCAAAAAGCAGAGTGATATTCATGCAAAAAGTGCGGGGAGAAAGCACTGATTTTCGACGTCGCAGTCAGACCCTGTGCGCGATTTTCCGTCATTTCTTTTCGCGGGAAATATCGCAAAAATAAATAAATGGTAAAAAATGTAAGTAATAACTGGAATTAGTAAAAAAGCGGGTGTAACTTTAGGATTGCACCCGTTATTTTTCGCAAAAGATACAAAAATATTGCACGTTTTTTTGAAAAAATGTGCATACCCCTATTGCGTTTTTCAGGTATTAAGTTTATAATAGATATACCTGAGGTGGGGAAGAATGGGGCGAAAGGTTCACGAAATGTTGAAAAATCCTTCGCATCAAAACCACCCCGAAATCCACGGAAAGGAGGCTGCAGACGTGGTAACGTTAACAGGTGAATACAGACACAGCGTTGATGCCAAAAACAGACTGTTTATCCCCGCAAAGCACCGTGAGGCGCTGGGAGAAGAGCTGGTTGTGGCGCGTGATATCCGCGGCCGCAGACTCAAGGTCTTTTCCGTGAAGGGCTGGGAGGCGTATATTGCCCCCATCAAAGAGCAGGAAAGAAAGGTTGCAGAGTCGGCGTTGCGTTATTTGCATCGCAATGCGGTTACCTTAACGCCCGATTCACAGGGACGAATCCTTTTGCCGCAGGCCTTGCTCGACTATGCGCAGATCAAAAAGAATGCGGTCGTGGTTGGCAACTGCGACTGTGCCGAGATATGGTCCGAGGAATTGTACGAGGCTGATCTTGCTGCCGAGAATCCCGAGGAACTGTGCGCTAAATTAGAGCTTTACGGGTTGTGATGATGGAAGGACAGGTATTTTCTCACGTTTCGGTGCTGCTGCAGGAGTGCATGGACGCGCTTTGCATCAAGCCCGACGGTATATATATTGATGGAACCGCAGGAGGCGGCGGACACTCGCACGAGATTGCCTCGCGTTTGGAAGGCGGTAAGCTGATCGCGCTGGATCGCGATATGAGTGCCGTAGCCGCTGCAAGCGCAAGGCTTGAAAAGTTTGGCGAGCATGCACAGGTGGTGCATAGCAATTTTTCCGAAATGGCGCAGGTTTGCCGCGAGCTCGGTATTGAGGGGATCGATGGTGTGCTGTTGGATCTGGGCGTATCCTCCTATCAGTTGGATACGGCAGATCGCGGTTTTTCCTACATGGCTGACGCCCCCTTGGATATGCGCATGAACCGCGAGGACAAGCTGGATGCTTATACCGTGGTCAATACGTATACAGAGCAGCAGCTGAAAAAGATCATTTACGATTACGGTGAGGAACGCTTTGCTCCCCGCATCGCTTCCCGCATCGTACAGGAAAGAGAAAAGCAACCCATCCGCACCACGGGTGAGTTGGTGAATATCATCAAGGCAGCCATGCCGGCTGCTGCAAAAGAGGGCGGGCATCATCCCGCAAAGCGCACGTTTCAGGCCATTCGTATAGAGGTCAACGGGGAGCTTTCGGTCATTGAGCCTACCATTCGTGATGCGGTTTCGCTGCTCAAGCCGGGCGGCAGAATCGCAATTATTACCTTCCATTCGCTGGAGGATCGCATAGTCAAGCAGACCTTTGCATCCTTGGCTTCCGGTTGTACCTGCCCGCGCGATTTTCCCGTGTGCGTGTGCGGTAAAAAACCGCTTGTGGACGTTGTCTGCAAAAAGCCCATCTTGCCCGGCGAGCAAGAACTTGAAATGAACCCTCGGTCGCGCAGTGCAAAGTTGCGTGTGGCTGAGAAAAGATAGGAGAGTCAAATGGAGCACATCATGCAAGTAAAAACACCACAATATACAGCGTGCTCTGTGTACGTGGATGCCTTGTGCAAAAGGTACAAGGAAAGAGGTATTGCCGCACACGTGCGCCTGGACGCAAAGCGACAGGAGCGCGAGGAGGCACTCTCACATGCCATGGCCCCCGGTGCGTATATTATGGCCGAGAAGGTTTCGGACGGAAAAGCGGATAAGTATCGCACAGGCCTTTATAAGGGTGAGCGTCATATGACGGCAGACGATTTCGTGCGCTACTATCACGACCAGCGCAGCTATAAGATGCCCAATTATAATATCAGAACGGTACAGCCCGCAGCAGCGGAGCAGGAAGGCCGTGCCACGGGAGGGCAATCGCCAAAAAAAGCCCTGTGGCTTACGGTGACCGAGCAAGTGCCGCAATCGGTGCGCAAGTATCTGGAAAGCCCCGCGACCGCAAGGCTGGCTGAGTTTTCCCGTGATTGGTTCCCGATTGAAAAAGAGGAAAAGTGCGAAAAGACTGATGCGAAAAAGTTGCCCGCAGGCGTGCTTGGTGCTATGCTGGCGGTTACGCTTTCCTGCGTCATGATCGTTGGCAGCTCGGTTATGGTAAGCCTGTCTATTCGAGAAGCAAGCATCCTGCAGAGCGAACTGGATGCGCTCAACAAGCAATACACAACGTTGAATACCGAGCTTTCGCTCAAGAATGATATGCTGGAGATTGAGCGGATCGCCGTGGATGAATACGGCATGGTACGTTCCGACTTTGTTTCCACACAAGTGCTTACCACCCAAAGTGAGAACACAGTGGAGGTTTATGAACCAAAAAGCGAATTTGGACAAGGCTTGTCGAATTTGCTCAGTGCAATCGGCATTATCGAGGATTAACTCGCGATTGCTGCATAAAAGATACGCACAGTTCATAAATTGTCATTGACAGGACAAGATACATCCGATATAATGATATAGTCGGATCAAAAAGGCGGCGGGCGCAGTTCCTTGCAAGTGGCAAGGAAGCGTGCTCCGACTCTTGCCTCTGCAGGAGACGGACACAGAGGCGTCCGCTGCCGTTTTATCAGATCAAGCGATTGTTCTTGAAAAATACCATGAAAATGAAAATTGCTTCATTGACTAAGAGGAGGATACGGAGTTGAGTCTTCATACAACGGATACCGGAACATTGAAAAGAGCAGCGGCACTCGGCTTCGGGATATCGCTGGTTTTTATGTTTTTGTTGCTCCGTATTCTGATCCTGCAAACGGTCGAATACGAAAAATATCAGGCTAAGGTCATCAGTCAGATCACAACCGAAACCACCATTGAGGCTGATCGCGGTGCGATCTACGATGCTAACGGTATCCTGCTTGCAGGGAACGTGACTACCTACCGCGTCTTTATCGCGCCCCGTACCATCAAAGAGCAAACGAACGAAACCGGTGTGGATTATGCGGACATGATCTCGCATGGCCTTTCCGAACTGCTTGAGGATGTGACGTATGAGGACGTGCACTATCAGACTACCAAAACGCATTATCTGGACAGAACCATAGCACGCAAGGTCACCTCGGACGTTGCCAAGCAGATCCGTGAGCTGATCAAGGAGAACGGACTTGAGGATATGGTCCACCTGGAGGCAACGGCTACCCGCTATTATCCTTACGATTCCCTGGCAGCACACACCCTTGGCTTTACCAACAGTGACGGTGTGGGCATATACGGTCTGGAATACACATACGAGGAATATCTCAAGGGAACGGACGGCAAATACGTGACCGCGCGCGATGCGGACGGAAACGAAATGCCTTACGATTATGAGAGCATGATCCCTGCAGTGCCCGGATACGCGATCAATACCACCATTGACGTGTTCGTACAGGCTGCGCTTGACGAGCAGGTCAAGGCCGCGTATATCGAATCGGGCGGTGAAAACCGCGCTTGCGGTGTGGTGATGGACGTTAACACAGGTGACGTACTGGCGATCTCGGTATATCCTACCTTTAATCTTAACGATCCTTGGGAGCTCAATGAGGATTGCCTCAAGGCTTTGGAGGAGAGTGGCTTTGCCGAGGATAGCGAGGAATACGGAAAGCTTTCTCAGGAGCTTTTGCTGACTACCTGGAATAACAAGGCAGTGACTGAGGTATATATGCCCGGTTCGACCTTCAAGATCATTACTGCTGCTATGGCGGTTGAAGAGAATCTGCCTATTCTGAACCAAAAGCATAACTGTCCCGGTTATCATATCGTAAACGGCAGAAAGATCAAGTGCCACAAGGTGCAGGGACACGGATGGCTGACCTTTGCCGAGGGTATTCAGCAATCCTGTAACCCTTGGTTGATGCGCATAGGAGCCGACATTGGCGCAACCAATTTTTATAGTTATTTCAGTGCGTTCGGTTATTTTGAAAAAACGGGTATCGATCTGCCGGGCGAGGGCAGTACGGTGGAGGGTGTGACCTTCTGGGATAAGACCATGTTCGAGAGCGCGGACATTTATCTTGCTACCGCCTCCTTCGGACAGAACTTCAAAATCTCGGTGCTTGGCCACGTGACCGCTATTGCAGCAGTTGCCAACGGCGGTGATCTGGTTACTCCCAGACTGGTAAGAAGCATCAGCGATACAAGCGGAAACGTCATCAAGAGCTTTGAGCCTGAGATCCGTCGTCAGGTCGTCAGTGAGCAAACCTGTCAGACCATTTCCAAGATCTTGGAGGAGGGCGTGTCGGGCAACGGCGGTGCGAAGAATGCGTACGTAGCCGGCTACAGAATCGCAGCAAAGACAGGTACCTCCGAGAAAAAGGACCTCAAGGACGAGCAAGGCAATCTTATTGACGGAAAATATATTTGTTCCACCGTGGCGTATGCTCCCGCGGATGATCCGCAGTATATCATCATGATTATGGTGGACCAGCCCACGCAGGGTACGCTGTACGGCTCGGTGGTGGCTGCGCCATACGTTGCAAACGTAATGGAAACCATTCTGCCGTATCTTGGCGTCGAAGCGGTATATACCGATGCTGAGCTTGAAAAAATGGCCATCGAAGCACCCGGTGTAACCTATTGGTCGCTGGAATTGGCGCGTGAATATGCACAGAGCGTCGGCTTTGAACTCAAGGTCGTAGGAAACGGCGATACCATATATGCACAATCTCCCGAAGCGGGTGTGAAGGTGGAAAAGGACAACGCAACGTTGATCGTTTACACCGAGCGCTCCATGGAAAAGAAGACGGTCAAGGTGCCGGATCTGAGCGGAAAAACAGCTGTTGCTGCAAGTCAGCTGCTTGCGAACAGCAATCTGAATATCAAGATCTCCGGAACTTACAATTATATGAGTGGTACGGTAGCAACGGCGTATGCGCAATCTGTTGAGCCGGGCACAGAGGTAGAGATCGGTACTACGATCACGGTCTATTTCCGTGATGAAAACGTGGCGGACGACGTGGAAAACGAAGGACTTCCCGAGGCGGGAAACTAAAAAAAGGAATGTAAAAAGAACGGAAAGCCAAATGCACAGAATGATTTTCGGATGCTTTCATGATTCTTTCGACTTTATGTGAAAAAGCAGGATTGACGTATCCTGCGGGTGCGGGGCAGATTTTGGTATCCGGCATTTGCACCGATTCGACAAAGCTTTGCAAGGGAGAGCTGTTTGTCTGCTTGAAGGGCACGCAGACAGACAGTCATGCATACCTTGCGGATGTGGCAGAGCAAGGGGCGTGCGCAGCGGTGATTGCGCAGGATTTTGCTGGGGAGATCCCAAAAGGTCTCTTTACCTTGCGCGTATCGGATACGCGCGTGGCTGTCGCGTATCTGCTGGATGCGTGGTACGGCAATCCTTCTCGGAAAATGAAATTTGTGGGTGTAACGGGGACTAACGGCAAAACCTCGGTTTCCTGGTTGCTGTACGAGCTGTTGAGGTATGCACAGATCCCCTGCGCTCTGATCGGTACGGTCAAGTGCGAGGGGCCTTTGGGAGAGTTTCCAAAGGACGTAAGCGGCTGCGCCAATATGACCACTCCTGCTCCCGAGCAGCTGTATCCCATGCTTGCCAAGATGGCAGAGCAGGGCACGCAGATCGTGGTCATGGAGGTCACCTCACACGCGCTGGCTATGGAGCGGTGTGCACCCATTCATTTTGATCTTGGTATTTTTACCAACTTCACGCGTGACCATTTGGATTTTCACGGCAGCATGGAATCTTACTTTGCTGCCAAGAAAAAGCTGCTTTTGCAGTGCGAAAAAGCACTGATCAATATTGATGATGCGCAGTTGGCTACACTGCGCACAAGCAGCCCTTGCCCATTGTATACATGCTCGGCACGTACTGCGCAGGCGGATTTTTATCCCGAAGAAGTCAGCATGTCGTTTTCGGGCGTGCGCTATAAGCTGGTATCAGCCAACGCACGTGTGCGCCTTACCTGCTCTTTGCTCGGGCAGTTTGCCGTAATCAATTCCATTCAGGCATCGGCCGCCATGCTGTTGCTTGGCATCAAGGCGCAAAAGATCAGGGACGGGATGGCACTTGTACCGCCCATCCCCGGCAGAATGGAGCGCGTGGAGCTGCGCGCAGACGTGAAATTTTCGGTTTATATTGATTACGCCCATACTCCCGACGCGCTGGAGAGCCTTTTGCGTGCGGTGCAAAGAGTCAAACTGCGCTCGCAAAGGATCGTGCTGGTATTCGGCTGCGGAGGTGACAGAGATAAGGGCAAGCGTGCGCAAATGGGGCAGATCGCCTCGCGCATGGCAGATTATTTTGTCATTACTGCGGATAACAGCCGCACCGAGCCTGTGGCAAATATCATTGCGGATATCGTGCGAGGTGTGGACAGACGCGCACATTACCGTGTCATACAGGACAGATACAGTGCGATACGACACGTGATCGCACATGCAAGGGCGAACGACGTGATCCTGCTTGTCGGCAAAGGACACGAGGATTATGAGATCGTACAGAATACAAGGAAGGCGTTTGACGAGAAAGCCATTGTACGGCAGGCGGTGGCTGAGTATTGGAAGAGCGCTTGTGAGGATATAAAAGAAGGAGAGTGAGCAATTATGAAGATCAAGCTTGGAATGCACCCCATGACTCTGGCGCAGGCTGCTGCGTATTGCGGTGGTGAGCTATATGATTTTACGGGGACTGCAGGCGTGGAATTTTCATATATTTGCACTGACTCCAGGGAAGCGGATAAGGACACTATGTTCGTCGCCGTTCGCGGTGAGCGTGTGGACGGACACGATTACATCGGCCAGGTGATCGAGGCAGGCTGCAGATGTATTTTATGCGAGTACGTGCCGCAGGATATTTATGCACGCGCTGTGGGGGCTGCTGTGGTGGAAAACAGCGTGGCTGCCTTTTGCCAACTGGCTCAAAGCTACAGAATAGAAAAATTCGGGGATAAAGATCCTATGAGAACAGTTGCCATAACCGGCAGCGTGGGAAAGACTACGACCAAGGAAATGGTGGCGGCAGTGCTGCGTCGGGAGCTCAACCTGTATGCCGCCAAAGGCAATTTCAACAGTGAGATCGGCATGCCCATGTCGCTGATGCAGGCGGGGGCACACCATCGCGCGGCAGTGCTTGAAATGGGTATGAGCGCAAGAGGGGAGATCTCCCGCATGAGCCGTACGGCTCAGCCGACGGTTGCCATGATCACAAACGTGGGCACCTCGCATCTGGAGCATCTTGGCACGCGCGAGAACATCGCTGCAGCCAAGCTGGAGATCACGGACGGCCTCAAGCATGGCGGATACCTGCTGCTTAATGCAGACGAGCCGCTGCTGGCAGGAAAATACGCTCAGGGCAGACGTACCATCTATATTGGCATTGATAACCCCGATGCGGACGTTCGTGCCGAAAACATCCGCTATACCGAGGATGGCTGTACCTTGTTTGATCTGCATACCAAGCAGGAGGTGCGTGCCGACATCCGCGTCCCCGCGCTTGGCAAGCATATGGTTATGGCTGCCATGTTTGCAGCTGTGACGGGCAAGATCTTCCATCTTTCCGATGCGCAGATCAGAGCGGGCATTCTGGATTATACGGGTATGCCCATGCGTCAGCAGATTGAGCAGGTGGGCGGCGTGACGCTGCTGTGTGATTGTTATAATGCAAGCCCCGAATCCATGCGTGCTGCAATGGATGCGCTGTGCGCTTTGCCCGTGGACGGCCGACGCGTGGCGGTGCTGGGCGATATGCTGGAGCTTGGCGAAAATACCGTTTCCTTGCATGAAAAGGTCGGTGCGCGGGCGGCAGAGGCTTTGGACGTGCTGATCACGGTAGGTGATCTTGGTGCGCATATTGCCAAGGCTGCGGGCGGCTGCGAGGTGTTCGCATATACGGGCGAGCAAGCAAAGGAGCAGGCTGCGGCACAGCTGTGCGCACTGCTTGCTAAGGGGGATGCGCTGTTGCTCAAGGCCAGCAGAGGCGTCAAGCTGGAGCAGGCTTATGAAATTGTAAAAAATCATTTGAACGGATAAAACGAGGGAGAGAGAAATGCTTTTGAGATTGTTTGGCTTACCTATGAATGTGCAGGCTTGCATCGCGATCGAGGCTTTGATCGTGGCTGTGGCCGTGTTTGCAATCAGCGCTGTCGTGCTGTATTTTCTGATCCCCGTACTGCGTGCCAAAAAGATCGGGCAGACCATTTATGAGCTGGGGCCTGCCTGGCATGGAAACAAGCAAGGTACGCCTACCATGGGTGGCATCGGATTTATTCCGCCGTTCTTGCTTGTTTTGGCTGTTTTTTCGGTGCTCTTTCTGATCAAAGCGGGAGCGGCCTCTGCGTCCGCTCTGATTCCTATGGCGCTGACGCTGCTTTTGGGCGTGGCCAATGCCGCCATTGGCTTTGTGGATGACTACTGCAAGCTGCTCAAAAAGCAGAACCAGGGCTTGACCGCTTGGCAAAAGCTTCTGTTGCAGCTGGTGTTTGCAGGTGCGTATGTTGCCATGATGGCCATCACGGGCAATCTCTCTACCGAGATTGTGCTCCCGTTTTTTGATCTGTTCGATATCGCGATCCCTTTGGGATGGCTTGCATATCCCATCTATATCATCGTGATCGCGGGCTTTATCAACGCTACCAATCTGACTGACGGTATCGACGGTCTTGCAGGCAGCATCACTGTCGTTGTGTCGCTTTTTTTGGCCATTATGGCAGTCATCGGTGGTAACGGCATGCTGGGCGCGGTTTCTGCTGCGCTGCTCGGTGCTATGTGCGCATTTCTGATCTATAATCATCACCCCGCACGTGTGTTTATGGGTGACACGGGTTCGCTCTTTATCGGCGGCGTGCTGATGGGCTGCGCGTTTATGGCACACATGGAGGTCGCGGTGATCATTGCGGGCTTTGTGTATATCATCGAAATGCTGTCCAGCCTGTTCCAAATTTTGTATTTCAAGCTGACGCACGGCAAAAGGCTGTTCAAAATGGCTCCTTTGCACCATCACTTTGAAAAGTGCGGCTGGGGTGAGAAAAAGATCGTGCTTGTATTCAGCATCGCAACAGCGCTTTTGTGCGTGATCGCATATTTTACCGTTGTATAAATTCTGAGTATCCGTTATTCCAAAAGGAGGTGAAGCCGTGAAAAAGCATCGGGTATACTGGGAGCGCATCAAGCGCGCTCTGCGCGTCAAGGGCGGGGAATTGACCGACCGCTTCAATCAAAAGCAGGATGCTCTTCTTGAGCCTGAAGACCCTATCTATCAAAAAAAGATCCACGGTGAACCTCCGGCTGAGCCGGGCACGCTGATGCGAGGCGGCATTGACGTATGGTTTTTGCTGATCGTGCTGGGACTGATCCTGTACGGCATTATCATGGCCTACAGCGCAAGCTCGATCTACGCGGCACAATATCACGACGACTCCACCTACTTTATCAAGCGACACCTGATGTACCTGGCCTTGGCCGTGGCAGCAACCACGCCCTTTGTGCTGATGGCGCGCCCTTGGTTCTGGAAATTCTTTGCCATCTGCGCGTATGGCGGGTCGGTTCTTCTGCTGATTGCGGTATTGATCAACGGAACCGTATTTGGCGGTGCAAACCGTTGGATCGCCATCGGCAGCATTACCATCCAGCCCTCCGAGATCGCAAAAATGGCGCTGATCATGTTTTTGGCTTTGTATATGTCCAAATATCAAAAGCAGATCAATACGGTGCAAAAGTTCGGCGGACATTTTTCTTACGGTGTGATCGGTCCTGCCGTGATCATCGGCATCATTTGCGGCCTTGTCATGTTGGAAAAGCATTTGTCCGGTCTGATCATACTGGGCATTCTCGGCATCGTGGTCATGTATCTGGGCGGCACAAAGCTCAAGTGGTTCGCAGCACTTGGCGTTGCAGGCGTGAGCGTAGTCAGCGGTGTGCTTTTGTTCTCGGAATATGCAAGAAAAAGAATTGATACCTGGATCAACATAGATAAGGTAGACCCGCTGGGGGAAGCCTGGCAGACCCTGCAAGGCCTTTATGCCATCGGTTCGGGCGGATTTTTCGGTAGAGGTCTTGGCATGAGCCAACAGAAATACGGCTACGTTTCGCAGCCGCAGAACGACTTTATCTTTACCATCATCTGCGAGGAGCTGGGCATGCTCGGTGCGCTGATCCTGATCGGACTAGTGATTTTACTTGTTTGGCGCGGCTATAAGATCGCAGCCAACGCACCGGATAAATTCTGCGCGCTGACTGTTTACGGTCTGACCACCAAGGTCGCGCTGCAGACTATGCTCAATATCGCGGTGGTGACCAATTCCATGCCCAATACGGGTATTTCGCTGCCTTTCTTCTCATCGGGCGGCACGGCGCTTGCCCTGCAGATCTTTGAAATGGGCATTATCCTTTCGATATCGCGCTACTCCTATCAAAAAAAGTAGTCGGAGAGAATTATGAACATACTTATGACCGGTGGCGGTACGGCAGGGCATGTAAACCCTGCCATCGCCATAGCTGATACTATTCAAAAGAAATATCCGGATGCACGCATCGCTTTTGCCGCTTCTACCGAGCCCTCGGATAAGGCAAGGGAGCTTTTGTCGCGCACGCAGTACGGTGAGTTTTACAGCATTGATATCTGCGGCATGCGTTCGCCCGCCTTCCATCCGGGCAACGTCCGCACGGCTTATCTGATGGTCAAATCCCAAGGGCAGGCCAAGAAATTGATCCGTGACTTCAAGCCCGATATCATCATCGGAACGGGCGGATATGCCAGTTGGCCTTTGCTTGCAACAGGCGCAGGCATGGGCGTGCCTACGCTGGTACATGAGTCCAATGCGCTGCCCGGCAAGGCACTGATGCAGGTGCGCGGCAAGGTGGATCGCATTCTTGTCAATTTCCCCGAGGCAGCCGAGCGCTTCGGTCTGCCCGATAAGACGCGCGTGGTGGGAAACCCGCTGCTGGGAGGCTTTACGACGTGCGATTCCAAGGAGGCAAGACGCGCCATCGGTGTGGATGGCAGCTACCGCTATATGGTTTTGGCCGTTGGCGGCAGCCGCGGCGCCATGATGGTCAACCGCTACGTGTTTGAAATGATTGAGAGCATGGCCAAGGCACGTCCCGACGTGTTGTTCGTGACGGCTACGGGCAAGGATTATTATGCGGAATATAAGGAAAAATACGCAAAAGCAGGGCTGGATACGCTGCCGAACGTGCGCGTTTCGGAATATATTTACGATATGCCTGTGCAAATGGCAGCGGCTGATATCGTCATTTCCCGTGCCGGTGCGATGACCGTGTCCGAGCTTGCGCTGATGCATAAAGCAGCCGTTTTGATTCCGTCACCCAACGTGGCAAACGATCACCAGTACAAGAACGCAAAAGCGCTCGGGGACGCAGGAGCAGCCGTGTACGCACGCGAAAGTGAGTTTGCGGGCGGTGGACTGCAAAGCCGCGTGGAGTCTTTGCTGCGTGATGAAAAGGCTTTGATAAGCCTGCGCGTCAACATCGGAAAATTCGCCTCACCCGACGCAAACGGGCAGATCCTTGCAGAGATCGAGCAGCTGCTTGCAGGGAAGGAGACGGGGGCATGAAGGAGCGCTTGCAGAAATTGCGTGACGCGCTTTTGGAGCGCGTGCCGCAAAAGAACTATACGCCGGAGCAAAAGGCGGCCATGACCAAAAAAACGGCGCTGGTGAGCGGTGCTGTGGGGGCTTTGATCCTTGTGCTTTTGATTGTGGCGCTGTTTCCCGTGACCGGAGTGGAGATCGTATCCAATCAATCGCAGTATACCGAGCAACAGATCATGGAGGCTTTGGATAAGTCCGCATGGACACCCTTGCTCAATCTTACCCCGCGTCGGGCAGAACAGCGGCTGATGGACAAGCTTTTATACTTAGAGAGTGCCGAGGTAACGTATCAGTTCCCAAGCACGCTGTGTATCAGCGTGACCGAGCAGCAGCCTCTGTATTATTTTTATTACGAAACGCAAATTGGCGGTAAGCGCCATACGGGTTGGCTTGCTGTCGGTCCCGATCTGCGCGTAGTGGATGCTGCACGGGATGAAACCGCTTTTGCTGAACGTGGGCTGACTAAGCTTGCATTGCCTGCTCCCGTTTTGGACGAAACGGAGCCGGGCAGAGCCAGCAAGCTGCGATTTACCCGGGAGGATGAAACGGGAGAGGGCGCCAAAACCGAGCAGGATTTTGCCTATATTGCGGAGTTTTTGTCATATCTTGAATCCTCTTCGGTAGCAGAGCGGCTGACAAGCGTGGACCTTGCCGAAAAATTTGACGTCAAGATCACGCTGGACAGCAAATACCGCATCGAGCTTGGACGCGTCAGGGACGAGCGAGATTTTGCGCAAAAGCTGGCCTTAGCCGAGCAAATTCTGGCAGAGGCTGCGATCGATCCCGATCAAAAATACGCGATTTTGGTTGGAACCGATGAAATTTCCATGTATCCTTTGTATGACGGAGATCCGGATGCTGTCGATTAAAGCTGTCACACATGCCCGATATATGACATTGTCGTGGTAAATTGTGAATTTTTCATAAATTATTACAATTATTTTTGCGAAACCTCTTGAATTATTTTCAACTTTGTTATATTATATAATAAAGCATATGTTGGGATAGTTATGCCCATAAGACACAAGGTCTTGTGCTTTGAAGTGATGAAAATAAAAATTCAGATATAAATATTCGGGAGGATAGCAAAATGACTTTTGAACATGATGATACCTATGATTGTGGTGTGAATATTAAGGTAATCGGTGTTGGCGGCGGCGGAAACAACGCTGTGAACAGAATGATCAGCAGCCACATCCGCGGTGTAGAATTCGTGTCCATTAACACTGACAGACAGGCACTTCGCAGATCCGAGGCAGCTACGCAGCTGGTGATCGGTGAAAAGCTGACCAAGGGCTTTGGCGCAGGCTCCAACCCTCAGATTGGCGCACGCGCAGCAGAGGAGTCCCTGGATGATATCAAAAAGTTCCTGCAGGGCACCGAGATGGTGTTCGTAACCGCAGGTATGGGCGGCGGTACCGGTACCGGTGCGGCTCCCGTTGTTGCTCGCGTAGCACACGAGATGGATATTCTGACCATCGGTATCGTAACCAAGCCCTTTGCATTTGAAGGCTCTCGCAGAGCTGCTCAGGCTGAGGCAGGTATTGCCGAGCTGAGCCAGTACGTAGACTCTCTGATCGTGATCCCCAACGAAAAGCTCAAGCAGGTCACCGATACCAGAATCACGCTTGCAAACGCATTTGAGATCGCAGACAACGTGCTGCACCGCGGTGTTAAGAGCGTTTCCGACCTGGTCAACGAATCTCTGTTCATCAACCTCGACTTTGCTGACGTTACTTCTATCATGAAGGGCGCAGGCTATGCACATATGGGTATCGGCTCTGCAACCGGTAAGGATAAGGCAGAGCAGGCAGCTCGCGCTGCTATCTCCAGCCCGCTGCTCGAGTCCTCTATCAAGGGCGCTCGCGGCGTTCTGATCAGCATTATGGTATCTCCCGACGTAGGTCTGGAGGACGTGGATCTGGCATCCACCATGATCGCCAACGAGGCGCATCCCGATGCGAGCGTCATTTGGGGCGTAGGCTTCGATCCTGAGCTGGAAGATGAGATGAAGATCACCATCATTGCAACCGGCTTTGATAAGAAGGATGACAACCAGAATCCCGGAAAGATCTCTCTGCAGCCCAAGGCAGAGCCTGCAAAGGCAATTCCCGTAAAGGAAGTCAAGGAATCCCAGGCACCCTCTGCTGACGATGATCTGGACGATATGCTGTCCATGTTCAAGAGAGGCACCAGAAGATAATCTTGCAGAAATAAAGGACTCCTGCCGCGCAGGAGTCCTTTTTTGCTCGCATATTTCGTGCGAAACAGGGGCTTGGTTGACAATTAAATTTGTCTGTGCTATAATAATTCTTACAGGAGAGGAATATGAAGAAAAGAATCATAGCGTTTTACGATTTGTTGCTCTACACGGTGATTTGCACTCCATTGATTGCGGTGGCAGCTGTATTGCTGTTTGTGCTGATAACAAAGGGAACACCCGAATGGATTTATGAGAATTGGCATTTGGTGGTTGTATTTGCCATCTCCTTTGTGCTGCCCGTGGCAGGAACATGTATACGTGGGGAATTATTCGAATCGTCAAATTCAAAAGATGATCGAGTTTGCAACACGCCGGTAACGCAAGCCGAAAAAGAGGAGAGGGTGTAGGGGATGAAAAGAATATACCTGCATGGAAGAATGATCAGAATTCCGATTTTGATATCCTTGGCCTTTGCCATCTGTGCTTTTGTTGATATGTACATACAAAGTGATTATAGCATTCAGAATCTGGCGTTGCTGATATTGGTTGTCGGCTTTGCCATTCTGATGATCTTTTGGTTGTATTCCACGGGGATATTTATCGATGGAAAGCGCAACAAGCTGACTATTGTGACGGGACTTTTTCAAGCAGATAAAAAAGAGATCGTTTTGAGTGGGCTTGAGTCCATAGACGTCGAACTGAACGGGAAGTGTGGGATGACCTTTGTGATCCATTATAAATACGGTCGTCATGAAAATTTTGCGTATAAATTCCATAGAATTTCCTTTGTGGAAAGATCTCAGTATAAAAGAATTCGTAAGCAGGTAAGAATGCTTAATATACCCAAACAGGAGATATTATGAAGATCAACGCCAAAAAATACTTGAAAAATATTGCAATCACGGCACTGATCCTGACCGCTTCTTTTTTCGTTGGCTTGCTTTTGCATGAGGTGTTGGCGGTGCGGGAGCACGTCACGACCGTATTCGTGTTTGCCGTATTTCTGATCTCACTGCTCACGGATGGATATGCGTACGGCATCGTGTCGGCCTTCCTTGGCGTGCTGGCCGTCAATTATGCGTTCACTTTTCCGTATTTTGCCTTCAGTTACAGTGTGCCGGAGAATTTTGTGTCAGCGCTGATCATGATCGTGATTGCGCTGATGACCGGGGCTTTGACCACAAGGCTCAAGGAGTGGCGGCAGATCAAAATTCAAAGTGAGCACGAGATCATGCGTGCCAATTTGCTTCGCGCTGTGTCGCACGATCTGCGCACACCGTTGACCACCATTTACGGAGCAAGCTCGGCAATCTTAGAGAATTACGACACCATCAACGACACGCAAAAGATCCGCATGGTCACGGGGATCAGGGAAGATTCGCAATGGCTGATCCGCATGGTGGAAAACTTGCTGTCTATTACCAGAATTGACAGCGGAAACGTCAAGCTGATCAAAACTCCGACCGTACCGGACGAGCTGATCGACGCGGTCGTGATCAAATTCAAAAAGCGATATCCCGAACAGCAGCTGGAGATCGAGCTGCCCGAACAGGTGGTGATCGTTCCCATGGATCCTTTGCTGATCGAGCAGGTACTTAGCAATCTTTTGGAAAATGCCGTACAGCATGCCAAGGGCATGACAAGGCTTGTGCTGCGCGTGCGTCTGATCGAGGGAAAGGCCGTTTTTGAGGTTGAGGATAACGGTTGCGGCATTGAAAAGGACAGATTGGATAGAATATTTGACGGATACAGGGGAGGAACGGAGCAACCCATGGATTCCCAACCGCGTAACGCAGGTATAGGGCTTTCGGTTTGCGCCACCATCGTCAAAGCGCACGGTGGTACTATCGAGGTACGTTCGGATCATAAGCGCGGTACGGCTTTCAGCTTTGCATTGGATACGGAGGAGGGATCGTATGACGAATAATAAATATAAGATCCTTGTCGTGGAGGATGAGGCCAATATTCTGGACTTTGTCACGGCTTTGCTGGAGGCCAACGAATACAGAGTGGTGAGTGCGCAAAGCTATACCGAGGCCAAGACCATGTATTTTTCGCACATCCCGGATCTTGTCATCCTGGACTTGGGACTTCCTGACCGTGACGGCAGCGTGCTGCTTTCGCAGATCCGCCAAAAGGAGCTGACGCCTGTGATCGTGCTGTCTGCACGCAGCGACGAGGGCGAAAAGGTCAGGGCTTTGGATCTGGGGGCAAACGACTATATCACCAAGCCATTTGGTTCGGCAGAGCTGCTGGCGCGTATTCGTTCCGCGCTGCGCTCACACAGGCACAGTGCTATGGAGGGAAGATTTCCGGGCGGTAAATTTACGCTGGGCGAGCTTGTGATCGACTATGATGCACGCAGGGTTTGGCTGAGCGGCTCGGAGATCAAGCTGACCTTGACCGAATATAATATCGTCGCGTTTTTGTCCGAGCATTGTGACAAGGTCATGACCTATTCCGCCATTATCAAAGCAGTATGGCGTGAATCACCGGACGAGGGAAGCATCAAAAAGCTGCAGGTCAATATGGCGAATATCCGTAAAAAATTTGGAGCGCAGCCCGGTCAGAGCAGCTATATCGTCAACGAGCTTGGCGTGGGATATCGCATGAACGGTGATAAATAAAGTTACTTTTCTTTACCGTATCTTTACTAAAAAAATGATATAATGTCGTAAAATGGGTTGGTATGTGGCTGTGTGTCATGGCCAACGTGACAAGAAATCGGGCGCACAGCGCTTGAGAAAGGACAAAACCTATGGGAATTTTAGAATTCTGGGGACAAATGACGGCAAATCCGCTGTTGTTTACCGCAGTCACGCTTACACTGGGCGTGATATTGGTTAACGGTTGGACGGACGCGCCCAACGCCATTGCCACCTGCGTGGTAACAAGGTGTATGCCGCCGAAAGCAGCAATACTGATGGCAGCGGTATTCAATTTTCTTGGCGTTTTCGTCATGACGCAGATCAGCAGTCAGGTGACCGAAACCGTTACGAAAATGGTCAATTTCGGTGACAATGACGGCAAAACCGTTATCATCGTGCTGTGCGCGGCCATGCTGTCTATCGTTATATGGGCAACGCTTGCCTGGGCGTTCGGCATTCCGACGAGTGAAAGCCATGCTCTGATCGCAGGGCTTACGGGCGGTGCTATGGCACTCAACGGCTTTGGCGCAATCGTTTGGAGCCAATGGAGCAAGGTGCTGATCGGTATCGTGATCTCAGTTGTGCTTGGCTTTGGCTTTTCGTGGCTGATCGGCAAGCTGGTGACCATGATCTGCTATAAGATGAACCGACCCAAAACCGAGCCCTTTTTCAAAGGGGCGCAGATCGTGGGTGCGGCTGCTATGGCGTTCATGCACGGTGCGCAGGACGGTCAAAAATTCATGGCTATTATTTTGCTTTGCGTATTTACCCTGCAGGGTACGGGGGCAGGCGCGGGTTCTACCTTTGTGATCCCCACGTGGCTGATGATCGTTTGCTCGCTTGTCATGGCTGCGGGTACGGCAATCGGCGGTAAAAAGATCATCAAATCGGTTGGTATGGATATGGTCAAGCTGGAAAAGTATCAAGGCTTCTCCGCAGACATAGCATCCACACTCTCTCTGATCTTCTGCTCTGTATTCGGGCTTCCCGTATCTACTACGCACGTCAAGACCACCTCGATCATGGGTGTGGGCGCTGTCAAGCGCGTGTCGGCAATCAATTTCGGTGTAGTCAAGGAGATGGTCATGACCTGGATACTGACTTTCCCCGGCTGCGGATTGCTTGCATTTTTGGTAACAAAGCTGTTCCTGTTTATCTTTAACTAACAGAAAGGAAAAAATATCATGGCTAAGGGCGATAAATTCTATTTTGAAAATTACGTAGCGTGCGCAGCACTTGCAAAGGATGCAGCAGCACATTTGGTTGAATGCTTGGAAAACTACGATTCCGAAAAAATCGAAGAAATGCTTGTCAAGATGCACGAGTATGAGCACAACGCCGATAAAAAGAAGCACGAGATGAATGAAACGCTGGCAAAGGCGTTCGTCACCCCCGTTGACCGCGAGGATCTGGATATGCTCAGCCATCAGCTGGATAACGTGACCGACCGCATTGAAGAGATTTTGCAAAAGATCTATATTTATGACATCAAAACCATCGAGCCCGCAGCAATTGAATTTGCCAAGAAGCTGGTGCATGCTTGCGATTTGCTGGGCGCGATCATGAGTGAGTTTGAAAACTTCAAGAAATCCAAGAAGCTTCGTGCGCTGATCATCGAATGCAACGACGTGGAGGAGGAGTGCGACAAGCTCTATCTTGCCTCTATGCGAGAGATGACCAAGAAATCCACCGATGCGCTGACCACGGTTTCCTGGTACAAAATTTACGACCGCTTTGAAGCGTGCGCAGATTCCTGCGAGAACGTCAGCGAGTGCGTCGGCTCGATCATCATGAAGAATACCTAAGAATCTAACAAAAGGGGCTGAATCGAATCAGCCCCTTGTTTATTTTTTTGCATAAACATGCTCAAAAACAGGCAGCAGTGCCTTTGCAAAGCGGTAAAATCCAAGATCATTGGGGTGGCAGCCGTCAACCGTGCAGGCGTCGCTCTCGTCGCCCGCGAACAGGGCAGCACCGTCTACAAAGTATACGTTTGAATCGCCCTCTGAGGTTGCTTTTTGATAGGTGGTCATGACGATAGCCCTGCGCGCGATGTCGTCGGAGCTGCTATGAAAATCCGGCTTGGTGATCATAATATAGGGAAGTTCCGGATGCGCCTTGCGTATGGCGCGGTAAAGCTTTTCATGCGTGGCGGCAAGATGCGCGGGAGAGGGTGCGTTGTGGTCGTAATCCGAAACGAATACCGACATGGATAGACCCGAAAGATACTCGATCATGCTGTCCTCGGCACGGCAGTTACCCGAAAAGCCCAGGTTAACGTAATCCATATCCAACGCACGCGATAAGAAATTCTGGTAGCACGTGCCGGGTCTTGAAGCGCATCCGCCCTGTGTGATTGACGAGCCGTAAAACACCACGGGCAGATCATTGATGTATTTTTGCGGTGCTTCCCATTTGCTGCCTTTGCGGACACCGATCAGTAACCTTGTCACGTTGTTGTAAAGAGGGAAGTTGAGTACGTATTCGGTCATATTGCCCCAAAGGCAGACAAAGGATTCAAATCCGCTGTCGCAAAAAACGGAAGGGGCAAAGGTCTTGACAAAGGTCTGCCTACGGTCGGTGGGAGATACGCGATACAGATCAAAGCCGCTGATCCCCGTAAACGGCATGTGCGGCATGCGGCATTGTCCGTCCCATTCGGCGCGGATGGCTATATAGGGCGAATCGGTGCAAAAGCGGGCGCGAATACCTGCTGTATTGGTTGAGAGTATCTGCACGCCCTCACTGACCGTTTTGGCAACCTCCAAGGGCATGCGTGCATAAGGGTTGGTCTCGGTTGCACCGTAAATGACCAATGGGGCACTTGCTGCATCCAACCATTCAATATCCTCTAATTGCACCGCACCGGGCAGGGTAAAATTGGGATCAATCTTAGCAATTTCCATACAAATGTCTCCTTTGGGGAATGCTCATCATAATGAGTCCGCTATAAACAGATACGCAAATACTTCCGTATCGTTCAAGATAGGACTGCCGTTGTGTGTGATTGCTCTGCCATTTTCTTCAACCGTATTGTTTTCAGATCCGAACACCGCGCAAAAGAACTGATACCACTGTTCATTGCTAATACTAGCCGAGAATTTATCATTCACCTCTGTGCATCGTTCGTCCTTCCAATATGCTTGGGTATTTTGGTTTAACAATTCAACACCGAACGCTTGACAGCTCAATGTGATTTGATTATCCACACTGTTCAATCTGTCGGTTCTGCAAATCAATCTTAAATAGGTCATTTTTCTTTATATTCCTGTTTATTTCTGCCACCATTTGCGCTCCGGTGCGAACGAGATCATCACAGAATCGTTCTTTTCGTCCGCAAGGATCTGCGCGCCATACTGCTCGTATGCGTCATAAAAAGCCTTGTGCTCGGTGTATTCTTGCATGGACAAGGTGATTGCGCCACCGTGCTGCTTCAGTTGTTCAGCAGTATCCTTCTGATAATCTTCCGAATACGGATCGACACAGGGCAAGCCGAAATAGCGTTGCACGGCATCCTTAACCTGCTCGTCAAGATCTCCGAACGTCCATTCGTTCAGACGCTCCTTGATGGCATTTGCCCCGTCGGCAATATAACACGCATACGCGCTCATAACTCTCTCGGTTGCCTCGATGATCTCGCTTTCGCTGTACTCTTGCAACTCACCATACGCCAGCTCATAGGCAAAATCATATTGCTTCATTACAGTGTTTGAGAAATTACCGTCAAACGCACCGAAATTGGCAAACTGCGCTGCCAAAACAAAGCCGTGACCGTTTTTGCCGTCGGGGATGCGCAGTATCAGCTTGGTTTTCTTGTCACCGCCAATCATGGCGTAATCATTGTTCTTTACGTGTTCAAAGCCCTTGCTTATCAATACTTGCTTGATGGGCTTTTGGAGAATGGATTTTTTCATTATACGATTCCTTTTTTAGAGCTTCATTTCATAGAAGCGGATTTCTCTGTAACATTCATTTCCGGCATCATCGAAATCATCAACATATCTGCCAAGCTCAAGTCGATACAAACGCAGATCGCCCGAGGGGGCAGAACACGATTCATTGGGAATTAAGTCTCCGCGATCTTCCAATTCTTTAACAGTTGCCCTCAACCAATCAAAATCAATAAATCCTTGAATTGCGCCATTGATCTGTTTTTCCATGCTTTTCTTGCTTTTGGGATTCATTGAGAACCAAATCATGCTCGAAAAACGTTCTGTTCCTCTTGTTCCGTACTGCATCGCGCGTTCGATAGTCAGATCGTCAAGGACTTGCTTAATCGCAGGATCCTTGATAACCTCTGCCAATTTATCTTGAACACTTTGGCCAAGAGGTCTCATCCAACTCTCATGTACTAAGTCAGCCTTTGACACCTTCAAGTTAAGTTTATCGTCAAAAACCTTTCTGAAATAATACTGATTTTCTGCACCGTTTGCCTCGCACTTTGCCAATACTTGATATATACCACTTCTCATTTCAATTCGAAAAAGCTCGCCATTTGTAAAACTCATATTCATTTCTCCTTTTTTGCTCATTGTTTTGTCAATATTTGCTCCCATTCTTCAACGAACAGATTGTTGTGCCGGGCAAGTTGTTCTATTTCATCGAAACCAAGCTCACAGCCGATATGAATATAGTAATCATATCCCGTTTCAAATACAAAGCCTTTTGAAACCAACCGTCCCCATATTTCTTCACGCAGACACAGTTTTATAAATTCTCCGCTTTGGTAAGTGATAAGCTGCTGACCGTTTATCCAATGCAACTTTTTGTAATTTTCAAGACCGGTTATCGCCAAACGGTCGATTCCTTGAAGCTTACACACTCCAAGCACAAAATCGACGTAGGATTGCTCTACTTTGTAATATTCATCCTCGGCGAATACCTTACCGTCATATACTTTTCCGATGTCGCATATTGCCGTCCATTCGTCTTTTTGATAAATCCCGTTCACTCGATATTGGGGATCGTATTTTGAAATTCTGTAATAGTTCATATTGTTTCAGTTATCTTCTTTGTCTTGTTTTAATGACTTAATATAATCGCTCCGACTACCGTCCCAAAGGCACAGCGTACATTTGCCGTCCTTGAATACGTGGTCGCAGTTTTCGTATCCGTACAGAACGTGCGCACATTCGGGGCAAAGCGAAGCCATCTTGGATTTAGATGCGAGATATTCGCTACCGCACTCGTCACATTTTGCAATCTTTTTTTCGTCACTTGATTGGGATTGTGAACCCCAATATGCCACAAAATCCAAATAGTTCTTCCTCATGATTTCATCCAAATCATCGGGGGATGCAAGTGTTACTTTGGGCAGTGCAATATGATCGTGGTCATAGAAATCATCCTTAAAACGATGATCTCGGATCGTTGCGCCATCCAACGGTAGCACATATAAATAGTCTATCAGACCACAGCTCTTTTTACAAGATTCACAGCACAGGCATACGCCGAAATGTTCCTCTCCATCACTTTCGGTATATTTTACCAACGCAAGATCTTTCGCGAAGCACGGATACATCACATCATCGCTATCCGGAGGACAAATTCCTCTTTTCTCACAAAAGTTCTCAAAATAGTTTTGAAAATCCGACACCTCTAAAACCGTCTTGTTTGGTCCGAGCACACATTCTGCCGGGGCATCATCATTGAATCTATCGCTCTCGGAAAATATCTTTCGCTTCAAAACCTTGTATCGGGTCTGTTCGGTTTCTTTTACGTTTATATCTGCGTATTCCTCGTAGAATCGGTCAATACAAACAAGTGCTGCATTATAAGATGCGCAGAGGTAGTTTTCCTCCCAAGCATCGGGAGTGGTTTTGATATGAAGCTCGTAAACAACATTTTCGGGAGCTTCAACAAATCGCGCAAAGTTATTCTGCTCATGTTCGATGTACGCCTTTGCCAATGCCGAAATGTCGGGAGAAGCAATCTGTGCGAACCGACCCAACAAATCCAACCGCGCGTCGAATGTTGGCGCGTAAGTATATATGATCTCCAACAGCTCACTTTCTTTGAACTGATGGTTTGTTTCTTTGATCTTGGCCTTCAGATCGGCAGAAGGCAATAAGCCGATGATTTCATCGATCATGGCTTTATCAATGGGGTGGATGTTCATGGTATTCCTCCTGTTTACAGCACCTTGTCAGCTTCTATCAAAATCTCTCTCTCCGAGAAGGGCAGGTACTTGCCGCGCACGTATTGGTAGTTCTCATGGCCCTTGCCCGCGAGTACCACCACGTCACCGGGACGCGCGTGTTGGACGGCATATGCAATGGCATCGGCACGGTCGGGGATGCACACGTAGCGATCGTGTGTGAACGCTGCTGCAATATCGGCAATGATCTTGTCGGGAGATTCGTTGCCGGGGTTGTCCGAGGTCAGAATGGACAGGTCGCAAAGCTCGCTTGCCACCGCACCAAGCTCACCGCGGCGCATTTGCGTGCGGTCGCCAACAGAGCCGAACAGACAGATCAACCGTCTTGGCTTATAAGCGCGCAGTGAGGTCAGCACAGCGCGCAGGGAAGCCCCGTTGTGCGCGTAATCAATGATAAACGTGCTGTCCGGTCTGCTTGGCAGAAAGACCGGCTCAAAACGGCCTTTCACGCGCACGTGCGCAAGGGCGGCAATACTTTCCCTGAGCGGAATGCCCAGCTTGTCGCAAACCGTCAGGGCGCACAGCGCGTTGTAAACGCTGTAATCACCGGGGAAGGGGATCTGCACGGGTAGGGTCAGGCCGTCGGGCGTGTGGCAGGTGAACGCGATCCCCGGCACGCGGTGGCAGATCTGCGGCTTTGCATTGCTGCCGCGCCATACGCATTTTTTGCCGGTACCGAACGTGGTTACGGGAGCGGCTGCACCTTCGGTCATATAAGCCGATTCGGGATCGTCCGCATTGCATAGAATATCGCGGATTCCGGGAAAATCGAACAGCATGCGCTTGCAGGCCTTATATTCGTCCATGTCGGCATGCTCCACGCCGCCGATGTGATCGGGATAAAGATTGGTAAAGACGCAGGTGTCAAAGCAAATACCGTGTACGCGATGCAGCTTGAGTGCTTGTGAGGACACCTCCATGACCACGTATCTGATGCCGCATTCCACCATCTGCGCCATGTATTCGTGCAGGTCAAGGCTTTCGGGGGTGGAATTGACGGTGGCGTAGTGTCGGCCCGCAAAATCAATGCCGTTGGTGCCTATGTAAGCCGAGGGAATATCTAATTTCTCCAGCATACCGTGAATCATCAGTGCGGTCGTGGTCTTTCCCTTGGTGCCTGTAATGCCGATCACGTGCAGCTTGTCCGCAGGGCGGTCGTGTATGGTGGCAGCCAACTCAGCAAGCGCAATTCTTGTGTCGGGGACGGTCAGCACCAGTGCATCGGACGGGAGCGAGAGCGGCTTTTGGGCTACAAATACGCGCGCACCGTTTGTGTAAGCGGACATGGCGTAGTTATGGCCGTCACTGATATAGCCGCAAATGCACACAAACAGGGCATCCGGGCCTGCCTTGCGCGAGTCGTGGCAGATATAGGTGATATCTGCATCAGGGATGGGATGGGTGCAGGTATATTGCAGATTTTGGATCAATTTGCTCAGTTTCATACGGTAAGCTCCTCCTTGGAGAGATACGGCAGTGTGCCACACGCAAGCTGCTCGGGCTCAACGATTACGTAATAAGGTTCCAATCCGGGGGTGTGTGCCATGCAAAAAGATTTGTATTGCTCGGTGCAGGGGATCAGGCAAAACAAAAGATCGGGGTATTCCATGGCAAAGGTGCACAGATCCTGCAGCAAAAGCTCCCCCTGCATGTACTCCGGCGCACGTACCACGCGTATGTAGGACAGCAGATAGGTATACCAGCGGGGATGCGCACAGTACACGTGTGAGATCACGCCATAGCGTCGGTATAGCCTGCGAGCCGTGGTCAATGCTTGCGTGTTGCTGCCCAAAAGCACGGGCACCATCACGCGGTTGAGCTGCTCTTTCATGGTACGTTCTCCTATCTGTGTATAATCCATTTTATTATATCACAAAAGTCGTGTCTTGTCACTGCTGTGCGCAATATTTCCCAAATATTTTTGCAGGGGTGCTTGCAAAAGCTTACCGTATCCGCTATAATGGGGATATGACGAAAAAAGGAGTGTTATGCTGATGAAAAAGGAAAGCATATATCGCATCTTTTCAAAAATTCCCACCTTGGAAACCGAGCGGCTGATTTTGCGCAAGATGCTGGTTTCGGACAAGGAGGACATATACGCCTATTCCTGCCGCGAGGACGTGACCGAATATCTGACCTGGGCTCCTCATACGAGCATTGCCTATACACAGGATTATTTGCGTTATATCGGGCAGAGGTACAGCGTGGGGGACTATTTTGATTGGGCGGTGGTCGAGAAAAAGAGCGGCAGAGTGATCGGCTCCTGCGGCTTTACGCGCTTTGATTACCCCAATGACGCAGGTGAGATCGGGTACGTGTTCCACCCGGATTTCGGTGGCCAAGGATATGCGACCGAGGCTGTGGGCGAGGTGGTGCGCTTTGGCTTTGTTGCGCTCAAATTGCATCGTATCGAGGCAAGGTACTTAAAAGGCAACGATCGCTCCTGCAGACTCATGGAGCGTCTTGCCATGCGCTTTGAGGGCGAGAGACGCGAGGCAATGCTTGTCAAGGGCGCGTATCGCACCGTGGGGACGTATTCCATTCTGACAAGTGAGTATCAAAGGAAACAATAACGTAGGGGCTTGCTCCCGCCGCATCACCGTAGGGGCGATTCACGAATCGCCCGCAGGAATTCGAAATCCTGTATATCAACCGTAGGGCGGGGGCTTGCTTCCGCCGTTCTGATTACTTGTGAATGATGCGTACGGCGTGTTTGCCGGGCGTTTTCTTCAAAGTAACAGCCAAAGTAACAGTCACAAGTATGGCTTTTTGCTTCCAACTATGCTAAAATGATAGGCAAAGAGAAAGGAGGCGTTATATGGAATTTTCCGAAAAGCTAAAACAATTACGCAGCGAAAAGGGCATCTCGCAAGCCAAGCTTGCTGCCGATATTCATATAAGCCGCTCTGCCGTTGCAAAATGGGAAAACGGATTGGGCATACCGAATGATGACTCTGTACAGCTGATCGCCGATTATTTCTGTGTGACAGTGGAAGATCTGAATGTGCAGTCCGGGGAGGTGCGGAAGAATGAGATTCCCGATACTTCAGTGGGAAAATCTGTCGCCAAAACGAGAAAACCTTGGTTAACGGTACTGATCATCGTGTTGTGCGTTGTCGGAGTTTTGGCATTGTTATTTGCTGCTATAGTGCTCGTGATAAGCGTGACTTTAATAATTGGCAAAGCACCCATGCAATCGCTCCCTGTGTTGCCGGCACTGCCGGGGTAGTTAGTATAAATGCCCGCCGCGTTTGCGGTGGGTGTTTTTTGTTGCTTTGAGAAAACCTTCTCCGTTCTTTTTGAGCAAGCGGCCGCAAAAAGAACCAAAAACGGCGTTGGGAGGGGCGCCTCTGCGGAGGCGACGAGGGCTGCGCGCCCTCGACCTGCGCCGCCTTTTGAAAAAGGCGGGCGAAAACTTTTTTATAAGATGTGGTGCCAATATCAGAATTGTGAAATGAGAAAATGCAATTGTGCTTTCGAAAACTTGCAAAAAGCCTTGACACAAAAGGGAAATGGGTGTATAATTAAAGTTGGTGTGCTATGAGCACCAATCTTGATGGCAGAAAGGAATCTGTTATGAAAAGAGACATTTTAAGACTTCTTGAAGAGAATATGACCGGCTTTTCCAAGGGGCAAAAGCTGATCGCAAAATATATTTTGCAGGAATACGACAAGGCAGCTTACATGACCGCATCCAAGCTCGGCCGCGCTGTGGGCGTTTCCGAATCCACCGTTGTGCGTTTTGTTATCGAGCTGGGCTACGAGGGCTATCCCGAGTTCCAGAAATCGCTGCAGGAGCTGATCCGCACCAAGCTGACCTCCTTCCAGCGTATCGAGGTTACCAATAACCTGATCGGTAAGGGTGACGTGCTTTCCAAGGTGCTGGAGTCGGATGCCGAGAAGATCCGCAAGACGCTGGAGGGCATTGACCGCGAGGCGTTTGAAGCAGCGGTGAGCAGCATCGTGGGCGCAAAGAGCATTTATATTCTGGGTGTCCGCTCCTCGTCCTCGCTGGCATCCTTTCTTGATCACAGCCTGCGCATGATCTTTGATAACGTGCGCCGCGTACAAACTGCTTCGGGCGCAGAGGTGTTCGAGCAGATGCTGGGCGTGGGAGAGGGTGACGTAGTCATCGCCATCAGCTTCCCCAGATACTCCAAGAGAATCATCAAGGCAACCGAATACGCGCACAAGAACGGTGCGGACGTGATCTGTCTGACCGACAGCGTGGAATCTCCGCTTGCCGCAAGTGCAGACCAGCTGCTGGTTGCACAGAGTGATATGGCGTCCTTTGTGGATTCGCTTGTTGCGCCTCTGAGCGTGATCAACGCGCTTGTCGTTGCCGTTTCGCGTGTTTGCCAGGAACAGGTGACCGAAAGACTTCGCCACCTTGAGGTGCTGTGGGACGAATACGACATTTACGACAAGACCCAGCAATGAGTATGGATTATAACGATTTCTCCCCTGTGCGCGTCGCTGTCGTAGGCGGCGGTGCAGCGGGCATGATAGCTGCAGTTGCTGCCGCCAATATGGGTGCAGCAGTCACGTTGTTTGAACGCAACGACCGCCTTGGCAAAAAGCTGCGCATCACGGGCAAGGGAAGATGCAACGTCACAAACGATTGCGACAGGGATACCTTCCTTGCCAACGTACCCACCAATCCCAGATTTTTGTATAGCGCACTGGCTGCGTTTACAACGGCCGATACTAAGGCTTTCTTTGAGGATCTGGGTGTGCCGCTCAAAACCGAGAGAGGCAACCGCGTCTTTCCCATGTCGGACAAAGCCATTGATATTGTCAACGCCATGAAGCGTGCCGTGCAGGATGCGGGTGTCAGGATCATCAACGAGCGTGTGACTGCCTTGCATATTGCAGACGGGCGTGTGTGCGGTCTGCGCACGACAAGACCTTATGAATTTGACCGCGTGATCGTATGCACGGGCGGTAAATCTTACCCTCTGACGGGCTCGGACGGTGACGGATACCGCCTGGCAGCCGATGCAGGGCATACCGTTACCCGCCTTTTGCCATCGTTGGTTCCTATCACCTGTGAGGGGCGTGCGTGCCGTGCGATGCAAGGCCTTTCCTTGCGCAACGTGGGTCTTTCGATCAAGGAGAACGCTTCGGACAAGCTCGTTTACCGTGATTTCGGGGAAATGATGTTCACACATTTCGGCCTGACGGGACCCATGATTTTGAGCGCATCTGCACATTTGTCGGATATTACACCCGGAAAATACACAGCCTATATCGATCTCAAGCCCGCGCTGGACGAAAAAACGCTGGATGCGCGCTTGCTTTCGGATTTTTCCAAGTATCAGAATAAAGACTTTGTCAATAGCCTTGGCGACCTCTTGCCGCAGAAAATGATCGAAACCGTAGTGGAACGTTCGGGGATCGATCCCCGCAAGAAGGTCAATTCGATCACTGCTGCCGAACGACACGCGCTGGTTACACAGCTCAAGGCCTTTCCCGTGCGTCTGAGCGGATTTCGCCCAATAGACGAGGCCATCGTGACCAAGGGCGGTGTGGATACGCGGCAGATCAAGCCTGCCAGCATGGAATCCCGCCTTGTTTCGGGACTTTACTTTGCGGGTGAGGTGCTGGACGTGGACGCATACACGGGCGGCTTTAATTTGCAGATCGCCTTTTCTACGGGGCATTTGGCAGGAGAGAGCGCCGCAACCGATTAATAATTTTTGAGGAGATTCATATGATTCAGATTGCGATTGACGGACCGGGCGGAGCCGGTAAGACCACGCTTTCCAAAGCGATTGCAAAAAAACTTGGTATTGTATACGTGGATACGGGTGCGATGTACCGCACCGTAGGCCTTTACGTGCGTGATCACGGCTATCCTTTCGAGGATACCGCTGCTGTGATTTCACTTTTGCCCGAAATTAAGATCGAGGTCAAATTTGAGGACGGCGTGCAGAATATTTATCTCAACGGCACAAATCCCGGTGACCGCATCCGTGAGCCCGAGATCTCCATGTACGCTTCGGGCGTTTCCAAGATCCCCGAGGTCAGAGCCTTCTTGTTGGAAACCCAAAAGGAGATCGCGCGCAAGAACAGCGTGATCATGGACGGCAGAGATATCGGTACGGTGATTTTGCCGGATGCCGATCTTAAGCTTTTCATGACCGCATCTCCCGAGACTCGCGCAAAGCGCCGTTATCTGGAGCTGATTGAAAAAGGACAGGACGTTACACTTGAGCAGGTCATGGAGGAAATGGTAGCGCGTGACGCACAGGATGCAGGTCGAGAGATCGCGCCCGCTATTCCCGCAGACGATGCGATCATGTACGACAACTCCGGGCTGACCTTTGACGAGAGTCTGGAGAGTCTGCTTGCGTTCATCAAGGAAAAGCTTGGCGACAAGTTGAGTGATCTGTGATATGAAGAGCGGTTTTTATAAGGTGTTCCATGGAACACTGCGAGGGCCCTTTATGTGGCTGCTCCGCGTGCACGTGCACGGTGCAGAGAATGAGCCTGCCGCATCCGACGGGCCTTATATCATCTGCGCAAACCATACCGTATTCGCCGATCCCATTTTTCTGTGTGCTGCGACCAATCGGCAGCAGCCGCATTTCATGGCCAAAAAGGAGCTGTTCCGTATCCCGCTTCTGAATCTGCTGATCAAGTCTTTGGGAGCGTTTCCGGTTGATCGCAAGGGCGGTGACGTATCAGCCATCAAAAAGAGCATTGCCATGCTCAAGGAAGGAAAGTGCGTGGGCATCTTTCCGCAGGGACACCGCAACGTTGGCGTAAACCCTCGCGAAACCGAGATACATCACGGTATCGGTATGATCGCAAGCCGTACGCATGCAACCATCCTGCCGTGTTACCTCTGCATGAAGGATTACGAATATAAGCTTGGCCGCCGATTGGATATTGTGATCGGCAAGCCTATGTCTTATGAGGAATATGCGGGCGGGCTGAGCGGTACGGCTGAATATACTGCCATTACCGAAAAGGTGTTTGACCGTATCTGTACGCTGGGAGAGCAGTTCAGGGACGGAGAGAAGAGCGTATGAGCAGAGAGGTTTTGGTAGCCAAGCACGCAGGCTTTTGCTTTGGCGTGGGCAGAGCGGCTGAAGCCGTGGAGCGAGAGATCGCGTCGCACGCTCCCGGTACGCGCATTTTCACGTTGGGCAGACTGATCCACAACGATACGTACGTTGCCAGGCTTGCAGAGCAGGGCGTGGGCATTGCGCATGAGGAAGATCTGGAGCAACTTTGTGCCCGGGCGTGCATGGCAGCACCGGTCAAGGTTTTTGTCCGCGCGCACGGTATGACCAAGGAAACACAGGCATTGCTGGAGCAGTGCCATGCAAAAAATCCATATTTTGATTTTGTGGATTGCACCTGTTCGTTCGTGCAAAAGATCCATAAGATCGTATCCGATCATAACAGTCCCGATCACGTGCTTTACGTATTGGGCACGGCAGACCACCCCGAGGTGGTAGGCTTTCTTTCGCGTTTTGATGGTGAAATCATCGTTTTTTCCGACCTTGCGGAGCTTGAACGCATTCTGACCCCTGAAAAGTGGGAAAAAGTATGCGCAAAAGTACCAATAATGGTGGCTCAAACAACACAAAAATTGGGCGAATGGTTAAAAACGAAAGAATTTATCAAAAAACTATATACAAATCCGATAATTTTTGATACAATATGTAGTATCACGGAAATTCGCCAGAAAGAGGTTGCAAGCCTTGCGGGCGCGTGTGATTGCATGATTGTGATCGGAAGTCGGAGCAGTTCAAATTCGACAAAACTGTACCATATCAGCAAGAGTGCGTGTCCCGATACTTATCTGGTAGAAAATGCTGCACAGCTTTCTGCGTATGGACCGTTTACTCACCAAAGGGTGGGGATCGCTGCAGGCGCCTCAACGCCGCGCGATATAATTGAGGAGGTAGAAAAAACCATGAGCGAAGTTATTGAAAACTTTGAAGAGCTGTTGGAATCATCACTCAAAACTTTAAATACAGGAGATGTCGTTACCGGAACCGTTGAATACGTTACCGATGCAGAGATCCAGTTGGACCTCGGCGCAGGCGTTACGGGTTACATCAAGGCCGAGCAAGTTGATGATTCTCCCGAAAAGTTGACTGACAGATTCCACAAAGGTGACAAGGTAGATGCCTTTGTCATTCGCGTCAGCGACATCGAGGGAGTTGCTGAACTTTCCAAGAAGCGCGTTGATTCTGACAAGAACTGGTACAGAATCGTCGCAGCAAAGGACACCGAGGAAGTGCTGGAGGGCATTGTCATCGAGGTTGTTAAGGGTGGCGTTATCGTTTCCATTGACGGCAACCGTGTGTTCGTACACGCATCTCAGACCGGTGTTCCCAAGGATGGCGACCTGGCTTCCATTCTGAACACCACCGTTAAGCTGAGAATCATCGAGATCCGTGAGGGCAAGAAGGCTAAGGGCTCCATTCGTCTTGTACAGAGAGACGAGCGCCGCGCTCAGCAGGAAGCTTTCTGGAACGAGATCGAGGAAGGCAAGGTTTACACCGGTACCGTTAAGAGCATGACCTCTTACGGTGCATTCATCGACCTGGGCGGCGTTGACGGTATGGTTCACGCATCCGAGCTGTCCTGGAAGAGAATCAAGTCTCCCGCTGCTGTTGTTGCAATTGGCGATACCCTGACTGTATTTGTCAAGAGCTTCGACAAGGAGAAGAAGAGAATTTCTCTGGGCTACAAGACCGAGGAAACCAATCCCTGGTACGTATTCACCCACACCTATGCTGAGGGTGACGTTGCATCCGTTAAGATCGTCAGCATGATGCCCTTTGGCGCATTCGCAGAGATCGTTGACGGCGTTGACGGCCTGATCCACATTTCTCAGATCGCTATGACCAAGATCGCAAAGCCCGCAGACGTGCTTGAGATCGGCCAGATCGTTGACGCTAAGATCGTTGGCATTGACAACGAGAAGCAGAAGGTCAACCTGTCCATCCGCGCTCTCTTGGAAGAGGCTAAGGCTCTGCTTGAGGCTGCTCCCGCTGAGGAAGCAGTTGAAGAGGTCGCAGAGGCTGCAGAAGCTGCTGACGCCGAGTAATCTTATTACATAAGCAATGATATCCGCGTGTCGCAAGACGCGCGGGTATTTTTTTGCGCAATTTTTTAAAATCACGGTAATGTTTTGCCGTTTTGATTGTTAATACAGACAAGCAAGCCATCAAGCCTTGGTTGTTCGCAACTCGTTTACAAAATTGTTTTCACAAATTTGAGTAAAATTTCGAAAAATTCGTCGTTATATAGAATGTGTATTTATTTTACGTGAAATATGCAAATTTTTGTAATAAATCGCCCGAAATTGACATTTATATAAAGAAGGGAGTGATGCCATATGCGTGTCATGCGCACAATGCACAAAATTTCTTGACAAGCCGTGGAATATATGGTATAATATTCTTGGCTAAGGACCGCGTGGAACCAAAAAGCTAAAAAAACGATGAAGATTCTCACGACTCTTGACCGCTTAAAGACACACAAAGAATGACTATTGGGCGTGCGCACGGGAATCGTGTGCGGGAGCAAGCCCCTACCCTACGTCCAAAAAACAAAAAAATAAACCGTGCGTTCGGGGATCGCGTATAACCGGGGACGGGGCATTGTTACGCCGCCAGATACGCAAAACCGACACAAAAACTGATATTGCGGTGTAACACGGACTTGCCCTCCGTTACGCGCAACACGAAAAACACTTATACTATAAGGATTTTTAATGTAACAGAGAGCCATCCCTGTTGCATGAACAACTTTATCTATTGTTCATTAAATTAGAAAAATTGTACGAAGAAGGAGATTGTTATGAAAAAATTAGTATCTATGTTGTTGATGATATCAATAATAATGTCAGGATTTTCGATGATAACATTTGCAGAAGAAAGTATAGTTACGTCTAAACAAGGTTCTGAATTAATAGAAAACACTTTGCCGAAGATTAGATATTATTATACCAATGATTGTAACGACATTGTAATGACAAATAGTGCGCAAGAATTTTGCAATAATGTTTCCACAGATGAACTGATAGAAGTGGTATTCGAACTTGAGTATGATATTGATGATTGTGATTGTAAAAAGTCTTTAGACGTAAATTCAACAGATCTTGAGGTTGAGAAGGTAAAAATGGAGCATCGAGATAGGATGCAGGAAATTCACACACAAGACAACTATGATTTTTTGCTGGACAGTGGTCTATCGCTTACATCCGATTCATATACAATTACTATGTCGAAGTATTCACCATTTGTTCAAATTCTTTTTGATGATTACAACGATTATCAAACATATAACTTACAAATTATAGGTTTAGCTGAGTTGGATTCAGTATTAGGAATTAACATTGGTGTTCCACTTGCTAGCGGCACAGATGCGACAAGGGTGGCTGGATCTTCGGTTGGAACATATCAAATGCAAGATGCAATTGATGATATTAATGCTTCTTCTCAAACATACGATGGAAGTGGTGTAATTGTTGGTGTCATTGAAGCATACGGAGTTGCATATGCCAATAGTGATTCTGAACTGGGAGAATTGGACATACATACTATGGGTACATCTTCTGACGAACATGCAATAGATGTCACCAGAGTTTTTTGTGGTTCTAATGGTTTAGCGCGTGGTGTGGATAAAGTATACATATATCACTCACCGGGTTCTTCCTCAATGATAAGTGCCATGGATTGGATGGTAGAAAATGCTGTTGATGTGATTAACACCAGTAAGTCGACAGTTGGCTTAAATGGTCAATATCATTGGACGAGCGCCCTGTTAGACTACTATGTAAGATATGAATTTATTACATACGTAAATTCAGCAGGAAATGATGGGACGGAGAGTGATAGTGATACGTGTAACTATGGAATGGGATACAATGTTATAGCAGTAGGTGCGACAGATGTTTCAAACAATATAAGCACATATTCGTCATATGGTGTAGATTCTGGTATCCATACGAGGAAGCCAACTATATCTGCTCCAGGAACAAATATCATTATTGGAGGCGATAACATTGGAAGTGGAACAAGTTATTCTGCTCCTGTTGTGGCTGGAGTAATCGCTAAATTAATGGACGAATACCCATTACTAAAAGTATATCCCGAGGTTGTTATTGCATCTATTATTGCATCTGCGACACCAGTAAATGGTCAAACTGGTGATTGGGATATTCATGCGGGAGCGGGAAGAATTGATTATCAAAGAGCACGAGAGGCAGTTGCCAATTGTGTATGGTTTTCATTTTCTGATGATTCAGTCGATGATGTGAGAATCGAAAGAACAATTTCCGGAGTCGCATATAAAACCATAAAAGTAGCGGCTTTTTGGTTGGTGAATTCAACAACGACGAGTTCGAATGACAATATATTATTAAATAATCACACAGACTATGATTTAAGCATTACAGATGTTCATGAAGATTGGATTACAGGCTCATATAGTTTGAAAAATCTTGAAGTAGCAAGTTGTGATTGTGGAGCAAATAGCAGCGTAATATTGCAAATCGAACAATATTTAGAACGAAAGACTTCCGATGCGGACTGGGGGGCATTTACATGGGTATACGAGTAAAAAAAATATTTTTTCTTTGTTTATGTATGTCGCTTTTGTTAGGAGGAGTGTTGTCGTGTGATCATAATAATATTGAAAGCCCAAATAGTGAATCTACTAACCAATCGAATATGATGAATCACACTAAATTAGATGGATATGTTACGGTTCCTTTTAGCACTCCCATACTTCAAAGGGTTGATGCACCCGGGAGTTGCATATCGGATGATATTCTTTTTGTAAAATCGCTTGATGAACTTGAAATGTTGGATGTGGACTTGGTTTCAAATTATGATGACGCATATTTTGAAGAGAATTTTCTTGTTATGATTCAATTTGAACATGCGGGTGGAGAAAAAGTTCAAGAAATAACCGGTGTGATTGTAAAAGATGAAATGTTTTGCCCTGTTATTACCATTGAGTCTCAAGAGGATCTAAACGCAGTAATAAAGTATTCTCTTGTTACGATAGAAGTAAGTACGAAATATTCAGAGATGGAGATAGGAGAAATTTTGGTTATCAATAATTATGATTCATCAAAAGGAAGTTCGAGATACAATAAAATTGACTGATTGTTGGAGGTTGTTATAAAAAAATATATGCTTTAGAGCAAAAAATCTAAATAGCTTACAAAAAACCAGAATGCAATCCGTTCCCCGCGGCAAAATGCCGCGGGGATTTTTTGTAAAAAGAAAACCACGCGATAGTCGCGTGGTTCAAAAGAGGCTCTGCCGATGAGAGGAAATCCTCCAAATATGGTATAATTAGTTTGACCTGCCAGTCAAAGTAAAAAAACATATTTGGAGGATTTATCTATGAG
>JAFTLD010000071.1 GCA_017452945.1 Clostridia bacterium
ACCCACGGGACCCATTTATGGGTAGTAAGTAACAGTTGCATGGCTGGCAGGCCAATTGACGGCGCACTTGTGCGCAGCCAGTATTATTAGGGCTATGCCCGAAACTGAAATACCACCCGCTATGCGGGTGGATATTTATTTGCAGTATGTGAAAAAATCCTCCCCAACCATCACGGAAGGGGAGGATTTATTTGTATATTATTTCCAATTATTCGTCTACCTTTTTGATATCCGCACCAAGGGCTGCCAGCTTGCCGACGATGTTGTCATAGCCGCGTTCGATCAGCGAGATCTTGGAAATCTGCGAGGTGCCGCTTGCGCGAAGCGCCAGAATGATCATGGCCGCGCCTGCACGCAGGTCGGTGGAAACCACGGGCGCACCGGACAGCTTTTGGCTGCCTGTGAAGGATGCGGTTCTGTCCGCAACCGAAATATTAGTTCCCATTTTTTGGAATTCGTTGATGTATCTGAAGCGATTATCCCAAACCATTTCGCTCATGCGGGAAACACCGTCTGCCACGCACATCAGCGCGCTGATCTGCGGGTGCATGTCGGTCGGGAAGCCGGGGTAGGGCTGTGTTACAACGTCGGTTGCGATCAGCTTGCCGTCACCGTTTACCGTGATGGTATCGGTGCCGATTTCCAGCTTGACACCCATTCTTGAAAGCACCGAACAAACCGATTCCATGTGCTTGGGAATGACGTTGTGTACGCGTACGCAGCCGCCTGTAATAGCAGCCGCAGCCATATAAGTACCCGCCTCGATCATGTCGGGAATGATGGTATAGTTGCAGCCGTGCAGGGACTTGACACCGCGCACCTTGATGCTGGGCGTACCCGCACCGCTGATGTCCGCACCGCAAGCATTCAGGAAATTGGCCATGTCCACAATGTGGGGCTCCTGTGCTGCGCCCTCGATGGTGGTCACGCCCTCGGCAAATACGGATGCCAAAATGCAGTTGACGGTAGCACCGACGGAGGGAAGACGGAAGTAGATCGCGTTGCCGTGCAGACCCATGGGGGATACGGCATTGATGTAGCCGCTTTCAACAGAGATATGTGCGCCGAGTGCTTCAAAGCCCATCAGGTGCAAATCGAGCGGACGAACACCGAAATCACAACCGCCGGGATAGCCAACGTGTGCTGTTCCGAAACGGCCGATCTCGGCGCCGATGATATAAGCCGAGCCTCTGATCTTGCAGACAAGATCGTAAGGAGAGCAGCCGGGCTTGACGTTCTTTGTATTGATGCGGATGCGACACTTATCCAGATACTCCACCTCTGCACCCATGCCTGCAATAATGTCCAGCAGCATAGCAATATCATTGACTGCAGGAACGTTGTCAATGATACAGGTATCCCCACAAAGCAGAGTTGCCGCAATGATGGGAAGCGCTGCGTTTTTCATGCCGTCAATATATACGTCGCCGTTCAGAGGAAGTCCGCCGTTGATGATGATTTTTTCCATAATGATCTCCAGAAAAGCTTGGATTGGTGAGAGGGTGTCGTGTTCGCATCCGTGCCGAAAAACGGGGTTTTCGGTCGTAATCTGTCACCTGGGTGAGCGTGAATATATTATACCATATATTATAATATCCGTAAATATATTATTATTACAATTTACAAAATATTAACAAATTAATTCCAATCTAAAATCGAATATCGTCATATCATGTCGTACTAAAGCGACAGAACAACAGTTCTATTTGCGCTTAATCATTATCGCGATAAGAATAAATCATAACGAAAAAGATATAATAATGTCGAAAATACGAATAAAAGGTAAATACATTGTTCATAACAAATGTCGTACTACGACATTATACGACGCACCACGACATTACACCTGCGTTAGAGGGCGCAAAAAAAGCGCAAAAAAAGCCCCGGAAACAGGGGCAATTACACCTTGGGACGACCGCTGTCGGCTCATGCAAAAAACACCCTCAAAGCCACTATATGCGGCCTTGAGGGCGGGTGTTCATTCAATTGGAAATTTTGCCGAGATGCTTGTAATAGGCGACGGTCAGGTCAACCACCATGCCGTAGCTGGCAGTACCCTCGGTGCCTTGGAATTTCAGAAACGTGTCGTTGACAGCGCCCGAAACCGAGCTTGCTTTGCTGTTTTGATACTTGGAAAAGAAGTCGTTGTAGGCGATCATTTCGCGGCGAACCTGCATGTCCAGTGTGTCCCTTGCCTTGGCGTAAAGCTCGGGGTTTGCGCGGTACAGCGCGTTGGCCACGTACTCGTACATGTTCAGGTAAGCGCAGTAGCGGATATATGCATCATCGGATTCGATGCACACAAGAAAGGCAACCATGTTGGCCTCATCCTCCTTGGCAATGCCGCGCTGGTGTGCCAGCTCATGCGCTGCGGTATAGGGAATGGTGTAATCGGGGAAGGCGATATCAATGTTGGCTTCGCCCGTGAAGTAGGAATATACGCCCGTGATGTGCGTGTAGTTCATCAGCTCACTGAGCATGACGGGCTTGAGTCGGGAGTTGTAGTGATCGATAAAGCCGTGCTTTGCGCAAAAGGTGTCGTAGGCGTCCAGCAGCTTGTCATTCATTTCAGAGAGCGAGTAGGGCATGACCGAGAAATTTTCGGCATCATAGCTCACGTTCTCTTTTTCCTCATTGACCTTTTCCGCCAGTAAAAGCGCGGTCTGATAAAGCTCATCTGCGCTGACGTCTTGGCGGTCAAGCTCTAACTTTTTGTCAAGCGAGCTGCCGTGATAGCCGGTGGCGAAGGTGAAGACGAACATGGAAAGCGCAAGGCTGAGCACAGCCAGCAGAATGCCCACAAAGCTCCAGGTGCTGCGCCAGGTGTCGCAGCGGTACTTGGCAGCGTACCAAACGGCAAGACCAAAGACGACGGGCAAAAGCAACAAGCACGCCTCACCCAGCGAAAAGGGGATCGGATTGGTCAAGGCGGCCAGCACGCGTCGGAACAGCTCACTGACGTTCTGGTTGAAGAAATCCGCAAAGCCGGGCCAAAGTCGTGCGGTCAGATAAATGAGCAGTGCCAAAGCACCGATGCCGTAGCACACAAGACACCAGATGGGCAGTCGTTCATGCTTGGGGTCAACCGCGCGCCACTCCTCCCGCTCTTCGGGCGAAAGGGCTGCCCATTCCTTGGCGGTGATCACGGATGGGCCGGCTTGTATTTGTTTTTTATTTTTCATGAGTACCTCGGAAAATATTGTTGGATGAGTTTTTGCATATCTTCGGCCACAGGTGCTGTCATGCATATGCGGCGATCTGAAAAGGGGAGAGGAAACTCCAGCGAGAGCGCGTGAAGCGCATGGCGGTCAATGCGCCCGTCAAGCGTGCCATACAGATCGTCGCCCAGAAGCGGATGTCCTATGTATGCAAAGTGTACGCGGATCTGATGCGTGCGTCCCGTGCGCGGGCGAACGCGCACAATAGAGAGTCCGTCCTGCGCGTCCAGAACCTCGTAGTCGGTGACCGACGCTTCGCTTGGGTCTTGCGAGTCGGGGCAGGTGACGCGCATGATCACGCTTTCCGCCTGTCTGCGAATACCGCAATCAATGGTATGTACAAGGCCGTCCACGGGCAGCTCACCCGTGACAATGGCAAGATAGGTTTTTTGTACCTCTCCTGCCTTGATGGCAGCGGTCAGCTGGCCTGATGCCACCTTGTCTTTGGCGGCAAGCACGATGCCGGAGGTGTTGCGGTCCAATCTGCCCATGGGACGAAATACAAAAGGAATGCCGTCCTTGGCATATCTGTATGCCAGTGCATTAGCCAGTGTATCATCGTGGTGATTGTGGGAAGGATGTGTGGGCATGTGAGGCGGCTTGTTCATGACGATGATATGATCGTCCTCGTACAGCACGTCAAGGGGGATATTGGCGGGTGGGATATTTTGTGAAGCACGCTCGGGCGTATCGTCAATGGCAAGCCCCAGTACGTCACCCTCGCACAGCACGCGTCGCACCGTGACGTGCTCCCCGTTCACCGTGATGCCGTTTTCTGTCTGCTTGAGCACGGTCAGCATACGTGAGGAGATAGAAAGCGTGTGCTGAACGTATGAGCGCACGGTTTTGCCGTGGTGTTCTGCATCAATGATAAATTCCATAGCCCCTCCTTTTTGACCGTTTTTAGTATTATACCATGCATTTGTGAATTTTACAATGTGTATTGTGTGAATAAAACATACCGCACGCTTCTTTTGCATAGAATGTATCGAAATTCTTGAAATGGGAGAGTGAATATGAAATCTGTATGCAAAATTCTGATTGCCGTTGTGTTATGCGTATGCGCATTGACGGCGTTGTGCTGCGTGGGCACGTCGGCCGCCCCTCAAAAGCCGACACCGCTCAGTCCTGCCTTACACGTATTGGCAGCAGGGACGGACATGCGAGTAGCAGCACTTGTAGGCAATGAATACGCCTTTAGCAAGGATGATTTTGCCAGGGCTATGAATTTGTCATCCTTGGAGTATATTACCGTGACCGAATTGCCCGATCCCGAAAAGGGTGCCTTGTATATGGGCTCGGACGGTGTGGTGACGGGGCAGACCATCCGCGCGGGGGATCTGTCCTTGCTGACCTATGAGGCGGTATCGGATACGGTGGGGCAGAGCAGCTTTACCTTTACGGTCAACGGCAGTGCGTATGAGATTGCGTGTGTGATCTGCACGCTGGCAAGCATCAATGCTTCGCCCACAACTGCCGCGGTGCCTTCCGGTGCAATGTCACTGAAAGCCTACGCAAACACCACCGCGCACGGAGTGTTGGGCGGCTATGACCCCGAGGGCGACGCTTTGACTTTTGAGGTAGTCAGCTATCCGAAAAGCGGGTTGCTTTGCTTGACCGATACAGCGACAGGTGCGTACACCTACACACCCGGCAAGGACTTTGTGGGGCAGGACAGCTTCTCATACGTGCTGCGCGATTGCTATGGCAACTACAGTGCAGCCGGAACTGTCAGCGTCAGCGTGCAGGCATGCACGGTCAGCCGCAGCTATGACGATTTGGATGGCAATGCTTGTCAGACCGATGCCTTGAATATGACAGAGCTTGGCTTGATGAGCGGCACGCAAAAGGGCAGCCTGTATTGCTTTGAGCCGAACCGCGAGATCAGCCGTGCGGATTTTTTGGTCACCGCTATGAACGCGGTGGGCATGACCTGCGCGCCCGTAGCCGGTACCGGTTTTGCGGATGATGCTGAAATCCCGGACGCTATGAAGGGCTACGTTAAGACCGCCTATGAAAAGGGCTACGTAAGTGCAACGAGTAAAAACGGTGGGCTGTATTTTGAGCCGAACGAGAGCATCTCGCGCGGTGAGGCAGCGGTCATTCTGTCAAATCTGATCGGTTACGCCAACCAAAAGATCCCTACCAACTTTACGGACACCGTTCCTACCTTTGCCGAGAATGCCGTGGTGTCGCTGTATTCGCTGGGTGTTTTGCAAACGCCCACGGGAGAGGTCAATGCCGACGGCAGCATGACGCGCGGCGACGTGGCCAAGTGGCTGTCCAAGACGATTTCTTTGATCAAAGGAAATTGAGTATATCCGATTTCGCGGGCGATTCCTGAATCGCCCGCAGTTTCACATAAACAAGATTCTACGCAAAAACGCCCCACAACCGTGAGGCGTTTTTCGTATTCTTATAAGGTCTGCTTAAATGTTTTGTATTCCTCGTCCTCTCCAAAGAAGGCATCGAACGCACCCAGCATATGCTCCATTTTGAAGCCGCATGAGTATTCCTCCATCATCTCATCATTATGGATGTGCGAGAAATACAGGGTGTTGCGTGCGCTGACGCGGTGGTCGTCAACCTGTGCAACCTTTTCCACCTGCTCAAACAATGCTGCAAGGCTGTAAAGGGTTTCAAGACACGCTGCCTTGTCGCCTGTCTTTCTGTATGTGTGCGCAAGCGAAAGCATGGTAAAGAACTTATGCGTAGCGTAAAAATCGGGGCAACCGTCATCAAATACGGCAAGCAGATTGAGTCTGGCTTTGCAAAACGCAATGCACTTGTCGAATTGCTCGGTTTCGCCGTAGCGCGAAGTCAGCATATCTAAATTCAGATCCATGGCAAGCCAGCAATCAAACAGATTCTTTTCTACGAATCTTTCGAGTTCTTTATCATCGTGCTTGTGCGCGAGCGTACGGGCAATGCCTACGACGCGGAAATAATAGCTCTCACCGCTCATTTTGTCAATGACATCCATTGCCTTGCCATATTCGCCGATTTCGGCATAGATGCGGTTGAGCATGTTGAGTGCGCGATCTGCCTGCTTGACGTCACCGCAATGATCCACTACCTCGGTGCACACCTTGATCGCCTTTTTGATTGCTTCAGATTTCTCGGTTTCATCCTGTGAGATACGGTTTATCATGGAAAGCGAAAAGGCAAGATTGATCTTGAGATCGGGGCTGTTGGGAAACTTTTTAAGTCCTTCGCTCAAAATCTCAATTTCCTTATAGGTATCCATGCTCTCGTCGGCTGCCTTGATAATGGCGCTGATCTCCTGCTCGTGGCTATTCAGATAATAACCGAACAGACGGTCGATCGAAACGCCGAAATATTCGGCAAGGATGGGGAACATACTGACGTCGGGTGCGCACAGATCGTTCTCCCATTTGGACACCGCCTGATCCGAAACGCCAAGCTTTTCGGCAAGCTGTGCCTGTGTGATCTTTTTCTCCTTGCGGAGTGTATAAATGTTGTTTCCAATGCTCATATAGGTTCTCCTGTCATCTTTTTTTGTGTTTCTTCCTCGGTCTTGATCATCACGTATGCGTGTACCAGTTCGTTTGTTTCCTGCTCGGAAAGATACCGTTCAGGCACGCAATGTTCGCATTGCAGCAGCTCGCTTGAACCGTACAGTCTGCAAATAAAAGGACGGTTTTCGTACACGGAGCATTTTCCATCAATCAAATGGGAACATATCGCACGTTCGGTATCATACGAATAGCCGCCCATTGCATTACTTTCTGATGGAGTGCACTGTACGCTGTTGGTGCAGCACGCAAAGCAGCCTTGTTTACACGTTGACCGAGGAATCTTTTGATATATTTCTTCCAAATTCATGGAATTGAGGGGGATCCAACCTTTCATTATTTTCGCCGGCATATTGATTGTAGCATGAAAGATAAAGGTTTACAACATATCAAAAGGACAGTTTTGAGAAATAAAAATCAACCGTGGGTTGGATTACGGATGGAAAAACCGCGGGCGATTCCTGAATCGCCCCTACGAATATAGTGTCGCGACTTTATGATACCAAAGCCACAACGCAAACAGCTGTAGGGGCGATTCAGGAATCGCCCGCGGTTTAACATCAACTAAAGCTTATTCCAAATATTCGATTTAGAACTTTTGCCCATCCTCATTCATATCCGCAAGCAAACTCGGCAGCTCAAAGATGGAGCGAATGGCGTGGATCTTGATGCCGGGGCATTCAAACGGGCGCTTCTCCACGTTACGGTAGGGGATGACCGCGGTGGTAAAGCCCAAACGCGCTGCCTCCTTGACACGGTTTTCCACGTGCGAAACTGCACGTACCTCACCGGATAGCCCGATCTCGCCCACAGCGATCATACCCTCGGGTACAACGCGGTCAACAAGAGAGGAGATCAGCGCAAGCGCGACCGAAAGGTCGGTGGCGGTTTCGTCAAGGCGCAGTCCGCCTACCACGTTGGTGTACACGTCGTTCTGATAGAATTTGAGTCCCATGCGCTTTTCCAGCACGTCGATGATCAGGCAAAGGCGGTTGTAGTCAATGCCGTTTGCCACGCGGCGCGGAGAGGGGAAGTAGGTCTGCGATACCAGCGCCTGTACCTCCGCGATTAAGGGGCGCGTGCCTTGCACGGTGCAAACGGCTGCGCTGCCCGAAACGCCCTTAGGTCTGCCCGAAAGCAGCATCTCCGAGGGATTGGTGACCTCTTCAAGTCCCTTGTCGGTCATTTCAAATACGCCGATCTCGTTGGTCGAGCCGTATCTGTTCTTAGTGGCGCGGATGATGCGGTAGGATTGCTGCTTCTCGCCCTCAAAGCAAAGCACGGCGTCCACCATGTGCTCCAAAATCTTGGGGCCTGCAATGCTGCCTTCCTTGTTGACGTGACCGACCAAGAACACCGACACGCCCTGTCCCTTTGCCTTGCCGATAAATGCCATGGCATTCTCGCGTACCTGTGCGATGCTGCCGGGGGCGGAGCTGATCTTTTCCGACCAGACGGTCTGGATTGAGTCCACGATCAGAATGTCGGGCGAGAGCTTGTCCGATTCGCGCAGGATGCTGTCAATATTGGTTTCAGTCAGCACGTAGAGATTGTCGCAGTTGACACCAAGGCGGTCGGCACGCAGCTTGAGTTGTCCGCCCGATTCCTCACCGGACACGTAAAGCACCTTTTTGTTTTGCCCCAGTGCCTGTGAGATCTGCAAAAGAAGCGTGGATTTGCCAATGCCCGGCTCACCCGAGAGCAGCACCACCTCGCCAAGCACAAGTCCACCGCCCAGTACGCGGTCAAGCTCGTCAAGGCCTGTATTATAGCGCAAGTGTGTGGGCAGCTCCAGCTGGTCAAAGCGCACTGCATGGTGATCTCCCGACATGGTCAGCGCGCTGTTGCGCTTTGCTGCCGCAGCAGCATCACCGCCCGAGGTGTCGATCACGTCTTCGATAAAAGTATTCCACGCACCGCAAGAGGGGCATTTGCCCATCCATTTTGGGGAGCGGTAGGTACATTCTTCACATATATAAACGGTTTTCAAGCCTTTCATGTTTACTTACCTTTCATGATGATATCTACATTATATCACGGATCGTTCTCTGTTGCAAGACCGAAATACACGATTTCCGGGCCAAGTGTCATGCTGCGCACACCGTCAAGTGAATCGGGGTCGCAATAAGAAGCCAGCTCGCGTGAGGCAAACACCACGTCCGCGTCCGTCGCTCCCGAAAGACTGAAGGTCAGACGGGGCTTGGGGCCTCGTTCGGGGATCACGATGGCGTCCGCATTCGTGATAGCCGTGGCCATGGTGTCAGAGAGCTTACTGTACGCACCCGATGCACTGATCACGCTCAGCTGTGCGTCACCCTTTTGCAGCGTGATCACCAGTACGGGCTGCTCGGAGCGGGAAAGATCAGTGCGATGCACCGTGAGTGTTGCGCCCTCGTACCAGGCAATCGGTTCACCGTAAGGATATGATCTGACCTCGACGCCGTACCTTTTGGCAATTTCCGTCAAATAGGCCTGTGTGTCCAGATCCTCTTGATCTTGCGTGACGGGCATGTAGATCAGATCTGTTTTATAATCGGAGAAAAGCTCGGTCAGCATGGATCCTTGCATCGTGTGATAATCGGTCAGTAAAATTGCTCCGATCTCTGTGGCATGCATCTGCTCAGCGGCATAGGTGGCAGAGCGCATGGCCGTGCCGGAGCCCGAGGAGAGGTCGCAGATATATGCCTGATAGCCGTGCGCACTGACCAACGCTTCCGAGATCGAGGAGGGATGCGTGTAAGCAGCACGCAGCGTTTGTGACTCGGTTTGCGCGTGAATGGGGAAGAAGATGCATAACGAAGCGGCAAGCAGAATAGGCGGAAGAGCTAACAGCCGCTTCTTTTTGAGCGGCAGGATCAAAAGGATCAGCAAACAGCAGCAGAAAAGAATGGAAAAGAGGCGAACGGTTGTATGAGTCAGCGGGATCAGTATACCGTCTGCTTGTGCGGCAAGCTCGGTGTACTGCAGCATGATGGTATACAGCAAGCGTGTCAGCGTGGCAAAAATGTTTGCCAGAGGCGGGATGGGTGAGAGCAGCAGTACAGCAGCCCCCAGTACCAATATGGCAGCAACGATTGGAGAGAGCAGCAGCGTAGTCAGAGGGGAGAGTATTGAAACGTGTCCGATCAGATAACAGGAGGGGATCAGGATCGCGGTGCAGGCGATCACACCGATCATCAGCGTTTCCAACACGGCTGCCGCAGCATCCGAGGTGCGTCGCTTGAGAGCTGCGTGCGGAGGCTTGCAGACGGCTTCTTTTCGTTCTGTCAGATAGGCGTGAAGCGGCGGCACAAGTACCACGATGCCAAAGGTGGCAAGGAAGGATAGTATAAAGCCCGTATCACACACGGAGAAGGGATCAATCAGCAAAATGCCCGCTCCCACAAGTCCCAGCGTGGTCAGCGTATCGTTATCGGATGCCAACAGATAGGAAAGCTGCAGGATACACACCATGACGACCGCGCGGACAGCGGAGATCGAAACGCCTGTCAGCAAAAGATATCCCACCGAAGTGAAGGCCAGCAGGACGGCACGCACCTTTCGGTGCACGCGCAGCTTGCCCAGCAGCCAACCCATGGCGCCGATCAGAATCGAAACGTGCATGCCCGAGAGTGCCAGCATGTGCGAAGCGCCTATGCGTTCAAAATCGCGGGAGAGCGTATCTGACAAAAAGCTTTTGTTTCCAAGCAGCAGGGCGCATACTATGCTGCCGCACTCCCGGCCGCAAACCTCGCGTATTATGCGGCAGCATGCATCGTTGAACTGCGCAAGCGCAACCGAGGGCAAAAATCTCCCCTTGGTGACTTCTGTGATCGCTTGTTCCTCGGTGCAATCAAACTGCATGCGAATGCCTGCTGCGCGGGCTTGGCTTTGGTCGTAATACAGGGTTTGATTATCGCTGAGCGTGGATGGAACGGCTGTGGCTGTGAATTGATCTCCTACCTGTAAAGAAGCAGAAAATGCGCAGACCAACCTTGCGTCAAAGCTCTGTGCCTGTCCGTTTGCTTCATGTACGCGAATGCGATAAACGGTCATGACGTCGGATACCGAGCGTTCGGTGACCGTGGCGGTCAGCGTGCAAGTGTCGTTTTGTGCAAGGCGTTCGTATTTTTTCTCGCTTTGATCAAAGCCGATATACGAGCTTGCAAAGGCCGTGACGGCACAAGTTAAGCAAACGGCAAGACATATTGCTGCTTTTTTTGGGATCTTGCGCAAAAGGGAAAGCACGCAAGTCACGCTCAAAAAAGCAATACCTGCACAGCACACGCAAATTTTCACCGCAGGAGTGGAAAAATATGCACAGAAAACGCATATAATATAGAGCAAACAAGCAGAAAATAACGGTCGATTTTTCAAAATGGCCATAAAAATCTCACTTTTTATGTAAATTTCACCTTAATTTTACCCCAAATTGGTAATAAAGTCAATGCAAAACAATGAATTTCAAAATTCAACTTGACAAATAAAGGCAAATCGTTTATAATGATACATGCGTCACGCGAAAAATCGCGTCTTAAAAATCAGAAATCTATATTCGGAGGAATATATCATGTTTGAAAAACTGAAGAATCTGTTCGTGGAAGAGCTGCAGATCGATGCTGCCGATATCACCATGGATGCAGAACTGATCAAGGACCTGGGCATCAACTCCATCGAGCTTGCCGACCTGGTTATGCTTTGCGAGGAGAAGTTTGACATTGAGATCGACGACGAGGACATTCACAAGTTCGTGACCGTTGGCGACGTTGTCAACTACCTGGAAAAACGCTGATCAAGAAAAACGAATAAAAAAGGAACGCGCCCAAGTTCGGCGCGTTCCTTTTTTGCATGAAAGCGCCTCTTTTTGCATACATAATAATAGAGTTTGTCCTTGGAGGTGCTTATGAAGCTTAGGCAATTTTGGATGGCGGCGGTGTTTCTTATCTTGGTTGCCGTGATCGGAGCGGCTATCGTGGGGCTGTTTTTCCTTTCGGGAGGCGATCTTTCCCCCGGGCAGGAGCAGAGCCCCGAGGTGCAAAAGCCGCAGCCCGAGGAGCCTTTGCGCGTGGTGGTGATCGATGCGGGGCATGGCGGAGAGGACGGCGGTGCCGTGGGCGTGACAGGGCTTGTGGAAAAGGATCTCAATCTGGATATAGCCAAACGTCTTGCCGCTTTGCTTGAGAAAGAGGGCGTGCGCGTGGTCATGACGCGGAGTGAGGACGTGCTGCTGTACGACCGAAACACGGACTATCAGGGACGCAAAAAAGCGTTGGATCTGGCAGCGCGGCAGGCGATCGGTGACCAAAACCCGGACGGCATTTTTGTCAGCATTCATGCAAATACCTTTTCGCAGCAGATCTATCACGGCCTGCAGGTCTGGTACAGCGGCAATCATCCGCAAAGCCTTGCCTTGGCCGAGTCGCTGCGCGCAGAGGTGGTCGGCACGCTGCAGCCCGAAAATCATAGGCAAAGCAAAAAGGCCGGCAGCAACATCTATCTCCTTTATCATTTACAAATTCCTGCGGTATTGGTGGAATGCGGCTTTCTCTCCAACCCAACCGAATGCCGTGCCTTGGAGGATTTTGAGTACAGGCAGGAGCTTGCGCATGCACTCTGTCGGGGTATTATGGCATATTATGAAAATGATGCCGACGGCACAAAGGAAGGGCAAACCGGATCTTGAAATTCGTTCGGCCGAGGTATGCAAGGGAGGCGAGAATATGACGCGAATATGTGTAGCGGGCGGCGACGGTCGGATGGACCATGCCGCCCGGGCTTTGCAAAAAGAGGGATTTGAGGTAATAAGGGCGGCAGAAATGCTGCCTGATGGGACGGACGCACTGGTGCTTCCCATTCACAAAGACACGGACGGTGCTTACGTCAGCGGCACCCGGATCACGCAGGAGCGGATCAAAGCGATGATGGCAGAGGGGAGCTGCGTGATAGGCGGTATGCTGCCCGTCCATGGGGAGCGTGTGTTTGATTACATGAAAAACGAGGCATTTTTGTACGAAAATGCCCGTATCACCGCTGAAGGCGCAGCAGTATTGTTGGCAGGGCACTTGAGCGGTACGCTGTACGGTACCGATATTGCAGTAATCGGCATGGGCAGGATCGCCGAGTGTCTATGCCTTGTGCTGCATGCGCTGGGAGCACGGGTGACCGTGTATGCCAGAAGGCAGGAGGTGCTTGCCCGTGCCCGTGCCATGGGAGCGGAAACCGTGTGTTTTTCGGGGGTGTTGTCCATGGACGTTGTGACGGCTCACCAAGCGGTATGCAATACCGTGCCGCACGTACTGTTTGATGATGTACTGCTTTCGCACGCAAGGCGAGATGTGTTGCTGCTGGAGCTTGCATCCACACCGGGCGGTTTTGACAGATGCGCTGCCAAGCATTATGGCTTGCAGCTGATCAACGGGCAAGGCTTGCCCGGTAAATACGCGCCGCGTACAGCGGGCGAGTTGATTGCGGCGTATACGCTTGACGTTCTGAGAGGAGAGATCACATGAAGGGCGAGATCAGACAAACTGTCGGCTTTGCACTGTGCGGCTCGTATTGCACGCATGCAGCAGCACTTGCACAGTTGGATGCGCTGCTGCAAAAGGGCTATGACGTAGTCCCCATTGTCAGCGAGCGCGTATGGGAAACAGACACGCGCTTCGGTACTGCCGAGGCTCTTTGCAAAAGCATTGCCGCCAAGTGCGGAAAAGAGATCATTCATACCATTAAGGAAGCAGAGCCCCTGGGGCCGGCAAAGCCGCTCTCGGCACTTGTGATTTGTCCCTGCACGGGCAACACACTTGCCAAGCTTGCCGCGGGCGTGACCGATTCAGCCGTTTGCATGGCAGCCAAAGCGCATCTGCGAGGGGATAGACCGCTGCTTCTGGCACTGGCCTCCAACGACGCCATGTCTGCGAACCTACAGAATATAGCTACGCTGCTTAACCGCAAAAACGTATTTTTCGTACCCGTGCGGCAGGATGATCCCACCAGCAAGCCGCACTCCCTTGTGGCGGAATTTTCGCTTGTGCCGCAAGCACTTGAACAGGCGCTTCTGGGTAGACAGATGAGGAAATTATTCTTATAATCGCCATCATATCGTCACAATCTGTCGATCGGTTGTTATGGGAATATTTACAAATTGGTCTTGCTTTGGGCATAAAAATGCGATATGATTAGAAAGAGAAACCGTATTTTGCAGCGAAAGGAGAGCGCTATGTTCGGATATATTCAGATATTGCAGCCGGAACTGAAGATTCGTGAATACGAATGCTATCGCGGTGCATATTGCGGGCTTTGCCGTCAGATGGGCAAATGCACGGGGCAATGCTCCCGCCTGACCTTGCGCTACGATGCAGCTGCAATGGTGCTCTTGCGTATGGCAGCACGCGGCACAGAGCCGCAGTTTGTGCAAAAGCGTTGCTTTTTGCATCCGTTGACAAAAGCCCCTGTGCTTGCGCCTTGCGAGGAAACCGAGGTGGTATCCTGTATCATGGCGGCATTGGCTTATCACAAATGCAAGGATGATCTGCATGATGAAAAGGGGCTCAAACGCTTGCAGAGCATGTTGACTTATCCGTATTTTGCCTATCTGCGCAGCCGTGCCAAACGGCGCATGCCCGAGATTGACCGCATTGCCTGTCAGGGTATGAAAGCCTTTGCCCTAGCAGAGGCGGAGACCAACGGATCTGCCGATATTCCCGCCAATGCTTTCGGCAATTTGATGGGAGATCTGCTATCCTTTAGAACAGAAGGGCAAGCGCATGCGATCCTGCAAGAGCTTGGCAAAACGCTTGGCAGATGGGTCTATTTGTTGGATGCTGCGCAGGATTTGGATGACGACTTCAAAAAGGGACGGTTTAACGCGCTGTACGAGCTGTACGGTACGGATACGTTGACCGAGCAGCAAAAGCGTACGCTGGATACGATGCTGACCGTGGAGCTTAGTGACGCAGTGGCAGCTGCGGATCTGATCGATTGGAACGGCCGTGACGATTTGCAAGCTGTGGTCTATAATATATTGTGCTTGGGAATGCCGGCACAGGCGAGAGCGGTGCTGTTTGCGCAGGATGAATGTGAAAATTGTAAGAAACGTAAAGGAGAGCGCGGAGCATGAATGATCCGTATAAGATCCTCGGCGTCAGTCCGGATGCCGATGAGGATGAGATAAAAAAGGCCTATCGCGCCCTGGCGCGAAAATATCACCCCGACAGATATGCGGGCAAGCCCGAGCTGCAGGCCGGTGCAGAACAAAAAATGAAAGAGATCAATGCCGCATACGAGGAGGTTCAAGCCATTCGCAGCGGCAAAAAGCAGAATAACGGCTTTGGATACGATGCGGGCGGATTCTACGCGCAGGGAAGTCCCACAGGGGACGCTTTGTATACCGATATTCGCCATCTGATCAATAACGGTGCCATTGAGAGAGCATATACGCTGCTGCAATCGGTGCCGGAGCAGAAGCGCGGAGGGGAGTGGCATTTCCTGACCGGATGCGTATACGTTCGTATGGGCAGACGCGTGGATGCGTGCCGAGAATTCGATATTGCCTGCGGAATGGATCCGCACAATGCGGAATACCGCGCAGCACGCGATCGGTTTGACGCACAGGCTGATCCTTTCCGCACGCAGCAAACAAGCGTGCACACAGGCTGTAATTGCTGCAACGTTTGTGCAGCCATGGCTTGTGCAAATCTGTGTTGCAGTTGTATGCGACGGGGGTTATGATGAAAGAGTCAAAACCGAAACGCGTGTCATCGATCCAAAAAACAAGGCGGCTGACAGTCAGTGCACTGCTTTGTGCGCTGGGGGCGGTCATGCTTTGCGCAGGTCGGCTGTTTGACGGTAGCTTGGACCTTTCCATGGCAGCGCTTGCCTCGCTGATTGCGGTATGGGCGGCAGAGGAACTGGGTGGGTCTTACCCTTGGCTGATCTGGCTTGTCACCTCATTGCTGGCTTTGCTGCTGATGCCGTATAATACCGCTGCGTGGGAGTATCTGCTTTTTGCGGGCGTGTATCCCATGTTGCGTGTGCTTTTGGAAAAAATCCCGGTATTTCTGCGCATTCTGATCAAGCAGGTGCTGTTCAACGGTGTGATCGCGCTTGGCGTGTTGGTGCTCTGGCAGCTGTTGTTTCCCACGGCGCAAAGCTATCCTGCCGCGCTCGGCATTTTCTTGGGCGGAGAGGGTGCGCATTGGGCCTACTCGCTGGCGGTCTGGATCACGGCCAACCTCGCATTCGTGCTGTACGATTTTGTGATAGGCCGCTTTATTCGGGCATACCGTGTAACGCTGCGCAAGCGATTCAAATTCTTACAAATGAAATAATTAGGATTGAAGGGACAGGCGTCCTCGACTGTCCGCTTGTAGCATTGTTGCTTTGCTGCAGGGCGGACAGTCGGGGATGCCTGTCCTTACATGGAGTTGCTTATGAAGGATGCTGTTTCTTATTTTTAAAGAATTTACTTAATTAAAGCAAATTTTTCTTGCATTCTGTTGTTATATATGTTATACTGAAAGCAATATAATATCGAAAGAAGGCGATTGCTTTGAGGCAAACCCAATTTACCCAAACGGTCAAGCAGTACGCGCACAGATATTTCATCAAGGCAATGGGTGCTATGGCACTCGGACTTTTTGCGTCACTTTTGATCGGCACTATTTTCGACACGGTCGGGACGTACGCAAACCTGCCGTTTTTGAACACGGTAGCTGCCTATGCCAAAAGTGCAACCGGTATGGCTATCGGCGTTGCGATTGCACACGCGCTTGGCGCGCATCCGTTGGTTATGTTCTCGGCCGCGGCCGTGGGCGCCATGGCAAATGCCATGGGTGCGGTTATTCTTGACGGTGCGATCACCTCATGGGCTGCAACGCAAGGGACAGGGCAGGGCGTGTTTTATTCAGCAGGGCCTGCGGGGGCATTCTTTGCCGTCATCGTTGCTTGCGAGATCGGTATGTTGGTTTCCAAAAAGACCAAGGTGGACGTGCTGGTCACTCCGGTGGTGACCATTTTGTGCGGCTTTGCTGCATCGTGGTTATTGTGTCCTTTGGTTTCTTACGTGATGTATTACCTTGGCGTGTTTATCGCCACGGCTACGACGCTGCAGCCGCTACTTATGGGCATTGTGATCTCGGTTGTGGTCGGTATCATTCTGACGCTGCCCATTTCCTCGGCTGCCATTTGTGCCATGATCTTTTCGCAGGCGGCAATCGATGCTGCTGCCGCAAGCGGCACGGACGAGGGACTTTTGTTGGCAGGCGGTGCGGCAGCGGTTGGCTGCTGTGCGCAAATGGTCGGCTTTGCCGTGTCCAGCTTCCGTGAAAACAAATGGGGTGGCATCGTGTCACAGGGACTTGGCACCTCTATGCTGCAGATGGGCAATATCATAAGGCGTCCGCAGATCTGGATCCCACCCACGCTGGCGTCTGCCATCATAGGCCCGATCTCTACCGTGATCTTCAAGCTCAAATGTGCAGGCGTTGCCGCAGGCATGGGAACTTGCGGTATGGTTGGCCCCATCGGTGTGATCAACGCAACCGAGAAAGGTCCGATGCTGTGGGTCGGTCTTGTGCTTTGCTGCATCGTTCTTCCTGCCGTCCTTTCGCTGCTTTTCTCCGAGATCATGCGAAAACTGGGCTGGATCAAGGCAGGGGATATGCTGTTGGAAAGTTAAATATAACCATCGCATGAATAAACTGTAAATCCGTATTCATAATACGCGAAAGCACTTGACAATCAAGTGACCGCGTGATAGAATATAATCACAGGCTTAAAAAGTCAAAAAATTATTAAAGGAGGACATACAAATGCCTGATCCCATTACCATCATTATTATCGCAGCGATCGTCGTAGTACTGCTCTTGGTGCTGCTCTTTGCCGCCGGCTACGTCAAAGCCCCCCCGAACAAAGCCTATATTATCTCGGGTATCCGCTCGAAGAAAAAGGTTCTGATCGGTAAAGCCGGCTTCCGCTGGCCGTTCTTTGAAAGACTTGATAAGCTTTCTCTGGACGTCATGCAGGTTGACGTAAAGACCAGCGAAGCAGTTCCCACCAACGAGTTCATCAACGTCAGCGTTGACGGCGTTGCGAACATCAAGATCTCCTCTGACCCCGAGCTGATCAACAAGGCAGCAGAAGCACTGCTCTCCATGGATCAGCGTCAGCTGATCTTCCTTTGCACCCAGGTGCTGGAAGGTAACATGCGTGAGATCGTGGGCTCCGTGGGTCTGAAGGAAATGGTGCAGGAGCGCCAGATCGTTGCGGAGAAGATCAAGGAAAACGCAGTACCCGACATGCGCAAGCTGGGTATCGAGATCGTAAACTTCAACATCCAGAACTTCAAGGATGGCGCAGGCACGATCGAGAACATGGGTATTGACAACGTTGAGCAGATCCGTAAGGCTGCTCAGATCGCGAAGGCTGAGGCTGCAAGAGACATCAGCATCGCAGAAGCAAACGCTAAGGAAGAGGCAAACAAGGTTGCCGTTAACACCAACCTGCGCATCTCCGAGCAGAACACCTCGCTGGCGATTCGTCAGGCAGAGCTGAAGAAGGATGCCGACATCAAGCAGGCAGAAGCTGACGCTGCGTACGCAATTCAGACGGAGCAGCAGAGAAAGACCATCGAGGTCACCGCTGCAGACGCTGACATTGCAAGAAGAGAAAAGGATGCAGAGCTGGCTGAAAAGGAAATCGCGCTGCAGGAAAGAAGACTGGACGCAGAGATCCGCAAAAAGGCAGACGCGCTCAAGTACGAGGCTGAAAAGAAGGCTGAGGCTGAGCTGATCAAGCGTCAGAGAGAGGCAGAGGCTCGTCGCTTTGAGGAAGAGCAGGCCGCTCTTGCTAAGATGAAGATGGCAGAAGCAGAGAAGTTCGAGCAGGAGCAGCAGGCTCTGGCTCAGAAGGCTACCGCAGACGCACTTGCTTACTCCAAGATGAAGGAAGCAGAAGGTATCCGTGCCGTTGGTCTTGCAGAGGCAGAAGCCATCGAGAAGAAGGCAGAAGCACAGAAGAAGATGGGCGAGGCATCCGTACTGGATATGTACCTGACTGCACTGCCCGAGGTTGTCAAGAACGCAGCCGCTCCCTTGGCTCAGACCGACAAGATCGTCATGTACGGCGAGGGCAACTCCGCAAAGCTTGTTAAGGACGTTATGACGTCCGCAAACCAGATCACCGAGAGCCTTGAAGAGTCTGTAGGCATTGACCTCAAGAGCATGCTTGCAGGCTTTGTAGGCGGTAAGGCTGCTGCAGGTAGCGACAACGCAGAATAATCCCGCATGAGCAAACAAAAACTCCGTTTGCCACGTGACCTTCAGGGTCACGTGCGCAAAACGGTGATCAAAAAGCTTGCCCCCTGTGTGCTGCTTTTGATCGTGTTCGGACTTGTGATTCTTTTCTTAGGAGATCGCATTTTCGCGTTAGTACCGCCCGCAGTGCGTGTCGGCACTTACGTTGTCGTGATGCTGATTCCGTTTGCTGTCACGCGTGTGCCGTTTTGCTTGTTTGACCGAACCTTTGTTGCGAAGGTCGAGCACGTGCACGTTCAGAATGAATACGTAGCGGTCAAGGGATTATCCGGTTCTCCTCGCTTCAATTCCCGAACGCTTGCAACTTTTGTATATCTGACGGTAGAACTGCCTGATGGTACGGAAAAGCGTCTCAAAGCAGCGCAGGGGGGTGGATTTATTGAAGAATTCAAGCCCGGTCAGACCGTTTTTCACCTGTACGGTGCTAAACACACCTTGATCCTGCCCGAGCTTTCGGGCGACCACGTGGAATGCCCGGTCTGCGGTGACGATAACCGCGTCGAGCTTGGCCGTTGCCACTCCTGCGGACATACCTTGATCAAGAGTATACGGGATGTAACATGATTTGCGTGTCATTGCTTTTGTGAATGCCACAAAATGCATGATGCCTGAAAGGATTCGTCAAATGAAACACAAAATTTCCCAATACATAGTCGCAACCCTATACAGAATCGGTGCTTTATGGTGCGGATTTCTCGTTTCAATGATCCCACTTTATATCGTTCGCGGTATGAACTTGGACATTTCGGTAAAGGATGCCGCAGAGAATCTGGTGACGCTGCTCGTCCTGCTTGCCACGGCGGTCGTGATCCTGTTTTTCGTATACAGAGGGAGTGACGAGGCGGCTAAGCTGGATAAAAAAGGTCTGATTTCTTTGCTATGGATCCCAACCGCTGTACATCTGGCTTTGTGCGTCGTGCTCTGTTGGAGCAAATACGTGTACATTTTCCTGAGCGAGGGATATGCGCTTGCGCGCTTGCTTTCGCCCGGTGCAAAAGATATTACCGAACAATCCGTTTGGTCGGTGCTGATTGCATCGTTGATCGTCACTGCGATCCCGTCGCTCGGTGTGCTTTGTGGCTGTTTGGCTGCTCGTAAAAAGAGAGAGAAAGAACGCAAGGTATTACATGCCGATCAAGAGCATACATAATCTGAATACCGAACCCCACCGCTTGCTTTTTGCAGGCGGTGGTTTTCTGTGTTATACAGTGCGGGCTGTCGAGAGGCTCCGGCCCCTACGATTTACGTGGTAAAATCGGTAAGTCAATTGTGCCACGGATGCGAGGACAATACGTGTATTGTAGTGCTTTGTTTCACTTAAAACCATACATTTTTGGTGTTTCTATCCGGAAGAACGTTGCAAATGAAGCAACCCATAACGGATGTCTGAGAAATACGGATGCGCGCAAACATCCGCTGTGGTGAGTATCTTGTCTATTTTTAAGTGAAACAAGGTGGTAGGGGACGTCGCCCCCTATCGACGGATGGATTACGTCCTCGACGGTCCGCGAATTTGACGTTCGCTTGGGTATATTTCTTCATGAATATTTCATACTAATCTCGTGGAATCCTTGGTTGCATTTTAGCACTCCCGACGCAAAATTAGCAATGTTCATAAAATATTAACAAAGAAAATGGGGCAAAAGGGGTTGACAAACGGCTGAAAAAGTGCTAAATTTATGTCAGCGGTTAGCACTTGAGCAAAAAGAGTGCTAAAATCGTCAAAAAGATGTCACAAAGAGAGGAGATTCGACATGGGAGCAAAGCATGAGGGCTTGAGCGAACGTAAAAAATTAATATTGAAGGCCATCGTCGAGGCACATATTGCCGAGGGTGAGCCGGTCGGATCCAAATCTCTGATGGCAAATCAGCAGATCGTCTGCTCGTCTGCTACCATTCGTAACGAAATGGCCGAGCTTGAGGAGATGGGCTACCTGGTGCAGCCTCACACCTCGGCAGGCAGAGTGCCAAGTGAGCTTGGCTACCGCTTTTACGTGGATTCGCTGATCGAGCATTACGCCATGACGGCGCACGACATCAAGGAGATCGGCGGCTTGCTCAAATCCAAAATGCACGAGCTGGATGAGGTGCTGCTGGCGGCCTCGCGCGTAGCGTCAAACCTGACCAATTATACGGGCATTGCCATCAAGCCCCGTGCAAGCGCGGCACGTATTAACCGCTTCGAGATCATTTATATCAAGCCCACCGAGTTCATCGTGGTCATGGTCGCCGCTTCAAGCGACGTCAAGACAAAGAGCGTTCATACCGAGACCGAGATCACCGCTGACGTCACCGCGCAGCTTTCGCGTGTGCTCAACGAGAACATTGCAGGACTGACCTCGCATCAGATCAATCTTCCCATTATCATGAATATGGAGAGCGAAATGGGACAGCATGCAAACTTTGTCGGACCCGTGATCAAGGCGGTTTACGAAACGCTCAACGAGCTGGACGACGGTGAGGTGCATTGGAGCGGCATTGATCAGCTGCTGCAGTATCCCGAATTCGAGGACAGAGATACGCTCAAGCACGTGTTGGGCGCTTTGGAGGGACAGGACGAGATCCTGGATCTTGTATCCGCAGGTGACCGAGAGGACGTCAATGTGGTGTTCGGATCGGGCGGCATGACAGGCCCTATGAATAATTCGGCCATGGTATATAAGCATATCATCAAGGACGGTAAGACGGTAGGTGCCATCGGCATTATCGGTCCGCGCCGTATGGACTACGCAAAGGTGCTGGCCACCTTGGAAAGCCTGAGCGGCAACATTGCGGATATGCTGACAGAGGAAAACAAATTGTTGAATGGAGGAGAACATAATGGAGGAAACAAAAAGACCGACGGATGAGGCCGCAGAGCAGGTAACACAAGAGCCCGAGGCACCCGAGGTACAGAGCGAGCCTGAGGAAAAGCCGGGCCGCGCAGATAAAAAGAAGTTGAAAAAAGCCGAGGCGGAGATCGCAGAGCTGAACAAAAAGCTGGAAGCCGCCAATACGGAGCTTGCAGCGGCAAATGACAAGTATATGCGCATGATCGCTGAATACGACAACTACCGCCGCCGCACCGCCAAGGAAAAGGACGGCATTTACGCAGACGCTTATGCGGATGCGCTCAAGGGTATTCTTCCCATCATCGACAATCTCGAAAGAGCAGTCGGTGTCAGCGAAGCAGAGGCACTCCAGAAGGGACTCTCCATGACGCTCAAGGGCGCAGAGGACGCACTTGCCAAGATGGGCGTGACATCCTTTGGTGAAAAGGGAGAGACCTTTGATCCCGAAAAGCACAATGCTGTCATGCACATTGAAGATGAAGCGTACGGTGAAGGCGAGATCACCGAGGTTTACCAAAAGGGCTATGCAAAGGGCGATAAGATTTTGCGCTTTGCCATGGTCATCGTCGCAAACTAACATTTGAAATCTATTTACAAACCATATATTTAAGGAGGAAAAACAATTATGGGAAAGATCATCGGTATAGATTTAGGTACAACAAACTCTTGCGTAGCAGTATTCGAGGGCTCTGAGCCCATCGTTATCCCCAATCCCGAGGGAAGCAGAACCACTCCCTCCGTCGTCGCGTTCTCCAAGACCGGCGAAAGAATGGTCGGCCAGGTTGCAAAGCGTCAGGCGATCACCAACCCCGACAGAACCGTTATTTCGATCAAGAGAGAAATGGGCTCTGCAAAGAAGACCAATATTGACGGCAAATCTTACACACCTCAGGAGATCTCCGCAATGATCCTGCAGAAGCTCAAGGCCGACGCAGAGAGCTATCTCGGCACTACTGTGACCGAGGCAGTTATCACGGTTCCCGCATACTTCTCCGACGCACAGCGTCAGGCAACCAAGGATGCAGGTAAGATCGCAGGCCTTGACGTCAAGAGAATTATCAACGAGCCCACCGCTGCAGCACTTGCATACGGTATGGACAAGGAAATCGAGCAGAAGATCATGGTATTCGACCTTGGCGGCGGTACCTTCGACGTATCCATTTTGGAAATTTCCGACGGTGTTTTCGAGGTTCTCGCAACCAACGGTGACACCAAGCTGGGCGGTGACGACTTTGACCAGAGAATCATCGACTGGATGGCAGACAAGTTCCAGAAGGAAAACGGTGTTGACCTTCGCCGCGACAAGATGGTGCTGCAAAGACTCAAGGACGCAGCTGAGAAGGCAAAGATCGAGCTTTCCGGCATGATGAGCGCAGACATCAACCTGCCCTTCATTACCGCAACCAGCGCAGGTCCTCTGCACTTTGAGGCAACCCTGACCAGAGCCGAGTTCGACCGCATCACGGCTGATCTGGTTGACCGCGCTATGGTTCCCACCAAGAAGGCTCTGGCTGATGCAGGCCTGAGCGTTTCTCAGATCGATAAGTGCCTGTTGGTCGGCGGTTCCACCAGAATCCCCGCTGTACAGGAAGCAGTTAAGAAGTTCATCGGCAAAGAGCCCTTCAAGGGTATCAACCCCGACGAATGCGTAGCCATCGGTGCTGCTATTCAGGGCGGCGTACTGGGCGGCGAGGTCAAGGATCTGCTGCTGCTCGACGTTACTCCTTTGTCCTTGGGTATTGAAACCATGGGCGGTGTATTCAACAGAATCATTGACAGAAACACCACCATCCCCGTAAAGAAGAGCCAGATCTACTCCACCGCAGCTGACGGTCAGACCTCTGTTGAGATCCACGTGCTGCAGGGTGAGCGCGAAATGGCACAGTATAACACCACGCTTGGCAGATTCATTCTGGACGGCATCGCTCCCGCTCCCCGTGGCGTACCTCAGATCGAGGTTACCTTTGATATCGACGCAAACGGTATCGTAAACGTCACCGCAAAGGACAAGGGCACCGGTAAGGAGCAGCACATCGTGATCACCTCCTCGACCAACATGTCCCAGGAGGATATCGACAAGGCTGTTCGCGAGGCTGAAAAGTTTGCTGAAGAGGACAAGAAGCAGAAGGAAGCAGTTGACGTTCGCAACCGTGCTGAATCCATGGTATTCCAGATGGAAAAGACCCTTGGCGAGGTTGAGGGCAAGGTAAGTCCCGATGCGATCAATGAGGCAAAGGCCGGCATTGAAAAGCTCAAGGAAACCCTGAAGGGCAGTGATACCGAGGCCATCAAGGCTGATACCGAGGCTGCCGAGAAGGCATTCTACAAGGTATCCGAGGAGCTGTACCGTCAGCAGGGCGCACAGGGCGGCGCAGAAGGTGGCCAGCAGGGCGGCAATTACGACGCAGGCGACGGCACCTACTACGATGCAAACTACGAGGATAACTCCAATAAGTAATTCAAAAAAGCTACGGGCTGTCGCACATAGTGCGGCAGCCTACAGCAGGTTATAAAGGAATTTGACATGGCAGATAAAAGAGATTATTACGAGGTACTTGGCGTTGACAAAAGCGCGTCCGACGCGGATATTAAAAAGGCGTACCGAGTACTGGCAAAGAAATACCATCCGGATATGAACCCCGGAAACGCTGAGGCCGAGGCAAAGTTCAAGGAAGTCAACGAGGCGTACGAGGTGCTGTCCGACAGCGACAAGAAGGCTAAGTACGATCAGTTCGGCCACGCAGCATTTGACCAGAGCTCCGGCTTTGGCGGTGGCTACGGTGGCGGTTACAGCACCGATTTTGGCGATCTGGGCGATATCTTCGGTTCTTTCTTTGGCGGTGCATTCGGCGGTGGCGGTCAGCGTCGTCGCAACGGCCCGCAGCGCGGGGACGACATCCAGCTGCGCGTTTCGCTTTCCTTTGAGGAAGCGGCATTCGGTGCCAAGAAGACCATTACCTATACAAGACTGCGCAAATGCCCTGATTGCGGAGGTAACGGCAGTGAGGGCGGACAGGCTCCCGAGACATGCTCGGCTTGCCGCGGTACGGGTCAGGTGCGCACCGTGCATAACATGGGCGGCATGCAGTTCCAATCCACGGGCACTTGTGAGCGGTGCCGAGGCACGGGTAAGATCATCAAGAATCCTTGCTCGCGCTGTCGCGGTGCAGGCATGGAGCGCGAGAACAAGAATTTGACGGTGGATATTCCCGCAGGCATTGACCATGGCGAAAAGATTGCGTTGCGTTCGCAGGGCAGTGATGGCAAGAACGGTGGTCCCGCGGGTGATCTGATCATGCAGATCAGCGTGCAGCCGCATAAGATCTTCAAGCGTGACGGTGCCAATATTTATTGCGATATTCCCGTGACCATCTCCGAGGCTGTGCTGGGTGCCGAGATCGACGTGCCTACGCTGGAGGGTTCTCAGAAATTTGAGCTTCCCGAGGGGACGCAGACGGGTACGTCCTTTACCTTACGAGGAAAGGGCATTCCCAATCTCAACAACAGCTCTCGCAGAGGAGATCTGATCTTTACTGTGGGGGTTGAGATTCCTACAGGCCTTTCCTCCAAGCAAAAGGAGGCAATGCGCGCGTTTGCCGAGGCTTGCGGTGAGAGCAATTATAAAAAGAAAAAGAATTTCTTCAAGAAGGGGAAATAAAGTATGGTAGATAAGGATTACGTTTGCGAGGACTGGGGCGAGACCACGCAGTGGACGCAGATCCGTGTAACGGTTAAGCTGGAGCAACTGGATGCACTGGTTGCGGTCATGAGCATGATCAACAACAATCTGATGATCGAGGATTACAGCGATATCGATCTCAAAACCTGTTATGGCGATCTGATCGACGAAAGCATTCTCAATGCGGACAAGACCATCGCGTCCGTGTCGGTCTATCTGCCCGTAGAACGCGACATCCGCGAGGACGTTGAGTTCTTGCGCGAAATGCTTGCCAAGGACGGCATTGAGGGTGAGATCAAGATGATCGGCCTTAATGAAGAGGACTGGGCGAATGCCTGGAAGGCTTATTATAAACCGATCAAGATCGGCTCCAAGATCGTCATCGTTCCCGCATGGGAAAAGTACGAGGCTGCCAAGGGCGAGCTGATCGTGCGCATGGATCCCGGCATGGCGTTCGGTACGGGTACGCACGAGACCACCAGATTGGTCATCGGTCTGCTTGAGAAATATACGACACCCGGCGTGCGCATGCTGGACGTGGGTACGGGCAGCGGTATTTTGGCAATCTGCGCCTCCAAGCTTGGCGCAGGGGAGTGCAAGGCATATGACATTGATCCCATGTCGGTTCGTGTGGCACGCGAGAATATCAAGGATTCGGGACTTACCAACATTACCTGCGACCAGTCCGACCTGCTTCGCTCGGTCGACCTGGAGGGCGGCAAATACGGCCTTGTGTGTGCCAATATTGTGGCGGACATCATCATCCGCATGACACCGGACGTACATAAGTACATCGCAGATGACGGCGTGCTGCTGGCTTCGGGCATCATTATGGAGAGAAGTCAGGACGTGGTTTCCTGCTTCGAATCCCACGGCTTTGAAATCGTGGAGCGTGCTGAGGAAAACGGCTGGTGCGCCCTGGCGGTGAAACTGAAGAAATGATACAATACACGCTCATACGCTCGGACCGTAAGACGGTTGGCATGCAAATCAAGGATGGCCAAGTGATTGTGCGCGCACCGCGCAGATTGTCCAAGGCTGCTATTGATGCGTTTGTGCAGGAGCATCAGGAATGGGCAGAAAAGCACCTTGCTGCATCAAAGGCAGCGCAAGGCTTGCCCAAGCTAACCGAACAAGAGCTCCGCATGCTGGCTGAAAAAGCAGTACAAATCATTCCTGCACGCGTAGCACATTATGCCGCATTGCTTGGCGTGACGTATGGCAGGATCACCATCCGAGCACAAAAAACCAAGTGGGGCAGCTGCTCGGCTGCAGGAAACCTCAATTTTAACTGTCTGTTGCTCTTAGCACCGTCCGAGGTGCTGGACAGCGTTGTAGTACACGAGCTTTGCCATCGCAAGCATATGAATCACTCCAAGGCGTTTTATGCCGAGATCACGCGCGTCATGCCCGATTATCACACGCGTCACGCGTGGCTTAAGAAAAACGGTGCGGTGCTGATGGCAAGAGCGCACGGATCATAATAAGCAAGAAGTGTTTCATCACTCAGCGAATTTACAGGAAAGCGGCAGGAATTTGTTCACACGCGAACAGATTCCTGCTGCTTTTTGGTATAGTCAAAAGAGCCGAATTTTGTTAATTCTTAAGAGATCTTAAGAAATTCCAACGCTTTTTGTTAAGATTTTTGTTATATGATATATACGGAGGTGAAAATAATGAACGTATTGGTTGTGGATGACGATCGAGAGATCGTGGAGAGCATCAGCATTTTTCTTTCGGGTGAGGGCTATAAGGCGCTCAAGGCCTATGACGGAATAGAGGCGCTTGAGATCCTTTCCGAAAATGAAGTACATCTGATGATTCTTGATATTATGATGCCCAAACTGAATGGTATAAAAACGCTGATGAAGCTGCGCGAATCGAGAAATATTCCCGTGATATTGCTTTCGGCCAAATCCGAGGATACGGACAAGATTTTTGGGCTGACCGCAGGCGCAGATGATTACGTGACCAAGCCCTTTAACCCATCCGAGCTGATGGCGAGAGTGAAATCGCAGCTGCGCAGATATACCACGCTGGGCTCTATCGGAAAGCAGAACGGGGAGATTGTCATAAACGGGCTTTGCGTCGATACCGAGAGCAAAACGGTCAAGGTGGACGGTGAGCCCGTCCGCCTGACGCCCGTGGAATACAAGATCTTGGAATTGTTGGTCAGGAACCGAGGGCGGGTGTTCTCGGCAAACGACATTTATACCAACGTATGGAACGAGCAGGCAATTGTGGGAGATGGAACGATTGCGGTGCACGTGCGCCATATCAGAGAAAAAATCGAGATCAATCCCAGAGAGCCGAAATACCTCAAAATCGTTTGGGGTGTTGGCTATAAGGTGGATTAAAGGAGGGAATCATGAAAAAGCTTGTTTATTCCGGATTTCTGAAATTTGTTGCCGTGGTGCTGCTGATCGCGTGCGTGGTATTGAGCGTTCTGACAGCGTTTGACGGTGCTTTGCGTTACGTTGAGGAGAAAATCGAGATCTATTCCTTCGAAAGTGATTTTGCAAGCTCCTGGTATCTTGCATCTCTGCTCAATGCCCCCGAAAATGCCGTATATAATGCTTATTACGTGACGTATCGTGAAGATAATGAGGAGATCGCCACGACAGATCTTCCCGTGACGGATGAAGCCGATCTGAGTGTGGAGGAGCAGATCAAGCAGCGTTTGGAAGCACTGTATTGCGCCGAGCAAATTGATTACTTTGTCAAGTGGAACGACAAGGTATTTACCAACTGCGGTGCTGTCGATGCAGATTCGCTGATGCAAAGGGAGTATTATTCTTATATAGAACGTGATGCCGATGGATATTTTTCTCGCAGAACCGATGCCACCAAGGCAGGCAGAGTGTTGATTGAGAATATCAATGAGTATGACCGCACAAGCACCATGGTCATCTGCTGCAGTGTCAAGGAGGAGGTGGCAGCAGAGCTTCGCGAAATATGGGAAAGACAGGAGAGCATGGTTCTGGACACAGTCGGACTGGTCTTGGCTTATGCTGTCGGCGCGCTGCTTTTGCTGATTTATTTGCTTTGTGTTTGCGGGAAAAATTCCAAGGGCGAATATCAGAATATGTGGCTTGACAGCATCCCCTTGGAATTGCAGTTGGCTTTCGCAGCGGGAACGGGTGTTGGATCAGCAGTGCTGTTGGCTTGTTTGCTTGATGAGAACGCGTCGGGAGACTTTCCAACCAAGCTGCTTTATCTCGTGATCGGGCTTGTGTGCGCGTTTGCTTCGCTGATTTTTATCACTGTATTTCTTAGTATGGTCAGAAATATCAAAACCAAAAAATTCATCAAATCCAGCCTTGTTTTGCAGATATTGATATGGATTTGGCGTTTGTTGATTGCTATCGTCAAGTGGACGTACAGAGCAATCAAGGCCTTACTTTCGGCAACGCTTGGATTACTGTGCAAAAAATCGGGCGTGCTGCTGGTGGTCTTACTGTTCCTTTATACCGCAGTGATCGGTCTTTTGGGTATCGGTACGGCGCTCACGCGGTACTGGATGCTTGAGGGTGTGCTGTTGTATTTGGTGGTGTATGCGTTCGTGGGCGTGCTGCTGTTTTTGGTGGTATGTGCTATTGTGGCGTTTCGGTCGGGTGAGCTTGACAAGATCAAAAAAGGTGCTCGCGAGGTGCGGAGCGGGAACGTGTCGTATAAGATCCCGCGGCTGTGGTGGCCTGATATGAAGGAATTGGGCACAAACGTCAATGAGATCGCGCAGGGGCTTGAACAATCCGTATCTGCGCAGGTTAAGGCGGAAAGGATGAAGAGTGAGTTGATTACCAACGTCTCTCACGATCTCAAGACGCCCATTACCTCCATTATCAGCTATACCGAGCTGCTCTCGAATATGGAGGAACTGCCCGAGCAGGCCAAGGATTACGTGGCTGTTATTGCGAAAAAGGGGGACAGGCTCAAAACTCTGACGCAGGATCTGTTTGATATTTCCAAGGTGCAGAGCGGGAATGAGAACGTCGTCATGGAAAGGCTTGACGTGGCGCTGCTGATCAATCAGGCGCTGGGCGAGCATGATAACGAAATACAGCGCTCCGATTTGACCTTCTGTGTGGATGTGTCCAAGGAACTGTACGTTTGTGCCGATGGACGGAAAATGTCGCGCGTGATCGGTAATCTGATCGATAACGTGCTGAAATACTCCATGAAAAACACAAGAGTGTTTGTGACCGTGGCAGAAAAGGACGGGGATATTGCCATGGAGTTTAAGAATATCTCCGCATATCCGTTGGATTTTGACACAGAGGAAATTACGCAAAGGTTTGTGCGCGGTGATGAGTCCAGAACCGAAGAGGGAAACGGACTGGGGCTTGCGATTGCCAAGAGCTATACCGAGCTATGCGGCGGTACCTTTGAGATTGTGGCAGATGGTGATATGTTCAAAGCAATATTGAAACTCAAAAAGCTCGATTAATATGAGAAGCATAAACATATGAATCATTCAAAGGAGTTTTACGCTGAGATCTGGCGCGTCATGCCCGATTATCACACGCGTCACGCGTGGCTTAAGAAAAACGGTTCGGTGCTGATGAGCCGTATACCGCGATAATGATAAACAAAAAACACTCGATAACGTTATGCCCTTAAGGACACAACGCGATCGAGCGTTTTTTTTGTTTTTATCCTTGTTTTTGCTTTTGCATGGCCTGCACAAGCTGATAATACTCAAAGAACTTATAAATATTGTTGCCTGCGGGAGCGGTCATTTCGCAATAGGTTTTGCCAAAGCTGAAGAGCAGGAAGCGTCTGCCGCGCATGGCAAGCTCGTTGATCTCGGACATGGGCACGTGCAGTTCATTGCATGAAATGCCTTCCGCATCCATGGTGAAGCGGCCTTCGGCAACGGTCTGCTCCTCGTGATTTTCTACGGTATAAACTCTTGCGTTTTCAGCGCTGATGGCGGTGCCGTTTATCATCAATTGCTCTGCCATTCTGCGCTGACGGGCTGCCAGCTCGGTCACCGTTGTATCGGGCGCGCCGTGCAGCATGCCGAATGCGTCGTATGTAAAGGACATGTCACAGGCTGTGCAGAATACGCGATCTCCCTTGGAGCGAACCGTGTCTATCTTGCCGCAGACAGGGCATATGTAAAGCAGGTTTTCTAAGCTTTCGGCAGGATTTTTGCCTTTATATTTACGGGGATTCTGAGTCTGACGTGCATATGCATCCTCGTAAAGATCCTCGCGGATGATGCGGTTGACCTCGTCCTCACTCATAGCCGCGATTTGTTCGGCTGTGAATACGTGAACAGGCTCACCGTGCAAATAACCTCTGCGCGTGTTTTTGGTGCTCCACATGGGGCTTGCAAAATAGCCGCCCGAGAGTCGGTAGGTCACAAGACCGCAACGCGCAGCCTTGACAAGGCCGCCCGTGGTGGGGGCGATGTCGCAGGTCTTGCCATCCCAGGAGCGCACACCCTCGGCAAACATACAAACGTTTGCGCCCTTGCGGACCTTGCGCAGAATATCAATGATGGTGGCTGCTGCCGTGGTTCCTTTTTTGCGCAGAATGGGAGCGAGCGCCCAGTTGAGCAGACCAAAACCGTGTTTCCATCGCGCGATATGTTCGCTGGCTACGTAGTACATCTGCCGCTTGAACGAGCAAGCCACGAGCACGCAGTCATAATCGGTGGTGTGGTTGGAGAGCACGATGTAGTGATCGGGCAGATTTTTTGCGGGCTTATAAGTATAGCCGAATTTCAGCTTACAAAACAGGGCAACGGGGCCGCGCAAAAGCCGCCAGATGATATTGTATCTCGTTTGTGGTTTCACGGATGCTACCTCCATGCTGTAATGTCTTATTATAGCACACTTTTTTGATCTGTGCCAGTATTTTGTGTGTTTTTTTGCAAAAAAATGCTCCTACACGGGGTAGAAGCATTTGATTTGTGCGCAATTTATGCCAGCAGAGCGCGTTCCAGCCAGATCAGCCCCATGCTGAAAGCATCGTGCAGGCCGTCCTTCTGGCCTTGCTTGATGATCTTGGTGGGATCCTTGGAGTCAATGATCTGAATCAGGATCTTACCGGGAACCTCTTCGCTCTTGTCGTTTTTGACGTAGGACATGATCTCTAAGATCAGAATGCAGGATTCGTTCATATCGCCGTAGCAAATGGTGTTGCCCTCGCGAACCAAGGGCTTGTCTTTATAGTAAAGGTATTCGCCTCCAACCTGAGCGCGTGTTTCGTTTGCCATGATGTGACCTCCTTAAACATCTATATTATAGAAAAACAATATACAATCACATTATTATAGCATACAATAACCGTTCAGTCAAGGATATTCATAAAAAATTCACTCAAAGTGCCATAAAAGGGGACTGCCGCTTGAAAAATCCGCTGTTTTGCGGTTTTTCCATAGCCAGCGTGTACAGCGCGTCGGCACGGTCGGAAAGCTCGCGCTGTCTGCAATCGGGCGCGTCTGCGGGCTTGGTGACCAGCGGTACGGGACAGGTGCGGCGCAGCTCGGACAGAATTTCGCGGCCGCGTGCGTTTGCCGCCAAAACGTTCAGGTATGCGGGCGTGCAGCGCAGATCCTGCTCTGTGACGCCAAGGGCTGCATATAAAACGGCACGGCGCACGTGAGAATCGGGCAGGGATTTGTGTGCGCAAAGCGCGTAAAGCCCGTCAAGATCGGTTGCTTGGTGCGCGGCGTGCAGAATGCGATCCCCCAGCCCTCCTCCGCAGAGTGCGCAGCTTTGTATCTGCGCAGGACTCAACATGCGCAAGATGGACAGGAGGGCGATACCGTATGCGCCCGATGCTCCCGCAAGCTCTGCTTGCGATCTTGCAAGGCAAAGCGCGTCGTAGGATGCATCCGGCAGATGCGTCCCCAGTGCGTCAAGTCCACGCTCGTGCCAAAGCCTGCGCAAGGCTGTTGCGCTGGGGTATGCATCGGTCACGGCTTGGTCGTTGTAATTTGCCCCCCTGCGGCCTATGCAAAGAGGGGAGATGTCGTATTCTCCCGAAAGGATCGCCTTGCAATAGGCGATTCCCAAAAGATCGTTGGAGAGCGTGGGCAGGGGATGTCCCGATACACGCTCAAAGGCCTTGGAATAAGCAGCAGCCGTGCCGACGTTGGTTTTGATAAGTGCCTGATACTCTTGTTTGAAGGCATCCGAGCAAAGTATGCGCGCGCATTGCCCAAGAAGCGCAATATCGTTGCACTCGCTGCCAAAGAACAGCGTATCAGCCGTCAGCGCATCCGCAGTGGCAACGCCCGCAGAAGCGAAAATTTCGGCACTTGAGGCACAGTAAGGGAAGGGCAGCTCGATCACAAGATCCGCACCGCACCCAACGGCAGCGCGCGCCCTCGTGTATTTATGCGCCATGGCAGGCTCCGCGCGCTGCGTAAAGTTGCCGCTCATGATGCAAACAACGCTGTCCGCACCTGCAGCGCGTGCGCTGTCCAGATGGTAGACGTGTCCTCGGTGCAGGGGATTGTATTCGCAAATGATGCCAAAGCGTGCCATGACAACCTCCATTTTGTGCTTTCTTTGGTCAGTATATCACGCATCGGGGGACTTGTCAAGCAAAGTCTTAACAGAAAGCGGGAAATCTTTGGCAAATCTTTGCAATTTTTTCTTTTGATTTTGGAATTTCAAAAAAATCGGGAACATTTTTACGTTTTCATCGTATGTATAAGTAATGAATGACTCGGTGTGGTTTTTATTCACAAACTGTTTACGAAATTATTTTTGCATTTTTGAAGAATTTTGCTCAAAGAATGACTTTATATAAATAGGGGATGAAAAAGGAATCCCGTTCACAAATCGTTTACAAAAAACTTTTCGAAAAAGTGTAAAAAAATTGCATTTTTTGACATCTATATAGTGAAAGGGAATCAAGACTATTGCACCATTGACATGATGCACAAAATTCATTGACAAGTCATAGAATATATGGTATAATATTCTTGGCCATAGGCCGCGTGGAACCAAAAAATCTAAAAAAAGGAGTGATATTATGAAGAAGATTCCCACGACCGTTGACCGCAAAGCATGGAAAAAGTGGCTGCTATGCCCGGTACTGGCACTTTTGCTTGTGCTTACCTCGCTGCCTGTTTATGCAGGTGAGCAGAAAACCGAGGTGACCGAAACGCCCACGGTCACACAAGACACGGGCTCGGAGTCTGCAGCAGAAAGCGCAGCTTCGAGCGAACAGGACGAGATTGTTGACGATGCGCTTGCTTCGCAAGAGATATCGGTGACCTCCACTGATTTTTGGAAAGATATTGAACCGTATGAGGGCGTGATTCTTCACAGTGGCTATGTTGGGTTCAAAAACAAAGCATCGGGAAAATATCTGACAATCCCTGCAGGCTCTACAGTATCCGGTACAAATGTATGTCAGCAGAGTGCGAACACGATTGTGAACGCACAGGAGTTTTATTTGAATTATACGTATACTCCGGATAAGAATTTGGCTTATTTTACTATCTATCCTGTGGATTCATCCGGAAATGTGGCATCAACGCGAGTGAAATCTGCTCCGATCAGTGAAAGTACAGGTACTGCTAATGTAAGTTTACAAGGTTTTATGCCGACTGAAATGACTGACAGGTGGCAGATTGAGCATTACGAGGATGATTATTATTTGATTCATTTGGCAAGCAGGCCGTACGACTCCGGATCAAGATATGTTTTAACTGCGCAGCCCGGGGAGGGGAGCGCCAATGGAACAGGAATAAACGATATCGGAAATGTATTTGTTACTACTTATAACGGTGTTAATGAACCCTCCGCAAGTATGCTTTGGCAAATTTGTGCAGATGGTATGCCAATGGATATCGAATCCAACGACATTACAGAGAATCGTTCATATGAATTGAACGAGGGAGAAACTATAAAATTTTTCTATATTCCATACCGTTTTAACGAAAGCTTAACTTGGCTATCTTCCAACACTTACTCTGTGTCTACTCCAACAAGTTTGGGTAGGGCAACTGCAGAGGCACCGGGACGATCTACGATATCTATGAGAATTATCAAGGATAATCAAATGGGAACTGTGACCTCACAAGTATATGTAAAATTGCCTGATGGGGTTTATTACCTCAGAAGTAATTCTACAGGAATGCTGTTGGACTTGGACAAGGATCATATTTCAGATGGTACTCCAATTCAAGTTTATGACGGTGGTTCCGGTGAACCGACCAATTATAGTCAATTATATAAGTTTAATTATCTGGGTAATGGTTTGTACAGTATTCGTTCCATGAGAAAAAATAACATGGGTGTTTCATGGTCGTCTACCAATCAATCCGCGACCATTAAGGATATTGGTACAAGCAATACAAGTGTTCCGGACACGGGGAAATGGTACTTGAATAAAAATTCTAACGGATATTATCTCAGCGCTAAAACGGGTACATCAAAAACGATTACGGTTCCTTTGAATGCAGAAAGTAGTACGGATTTGGTAGTGCAGTCTTATACCGGTGGTTCTAATCAAGTCTGGACGATTACCCCAGTTACTTACAGTTATAGTCAACTCATGATGTCGGAGACTTTTGATGAGATAACCGCTCAAAATAATTACAGCTTTGATGCGTGGTATATTACCAGCGATCCAAACATCAATGGTTCTGCTGTTATTAGTTGGGAAATTGAGCAGAATGAGGTTGTCATAGAACGCGGTTCGACAACATATTCCTTTAATACTTTGATTCCCGGGGAAGCAACATTGAGATTTACCGTTACTAATGCAGGCAACCCTATCAATGGTCTTGCTCCAGTAACACAGAGAGTTTTGGTTGGATACCCTACTCCTTCTGAAGGAGATTGGTTTATGGGAAATGTGTCGTCCGGGCAATATGCCTCCACAAATGGACAAACGAATTTGGGCAGTTCCATGGTTCAGACATCCTTTAATGACCACGCGACAATGGAATGGGAATTCGAGCATGTTACTGAAAACTACTTTCGTATTATATCTAAGGCGACCGGTTTGTATCTCACTGCGCCGAGTAGTACCATAAGTCCAGTTATGCAAGAGTCCTTGCTTAATGACAATTCCTTGTGGAAGATTGAGAAAACATCAGGAATAGATATAAAACAATAAGTAAAGCGTATGAAACTTCAAACTATGTTTTGGCGATTTTTTCCTCCACTATTGGCAATCTCTACTTATGCGGATACGTAGACGATACTAATTATAATGACGAATGGTATTTGGATATCTCTGGAGATGAATTAACGATTTTGGCTATTGCTGATCCTGATCGAACGCGCGGTGCGGATGCTATTCAAGCAGCAAATCTCGCTGAATCTCGCTATGTGAGTAGCAATGCGATAGTTACGTATAAGATAAACAAAGAATCGGTTATAAGAGGGATGGAAACTTCTGAGGTTTTTGTTTCACGAAGCCACGGAGCTCCTACGTGCATCCAAATTAACGATGATAGCATGGGACGTGATTCAAAGTTCCTCGAAGTACAGGATATTTATAATTATGAAACCAAAACAGCATTAGTGGATTTAAGCGGATGTGAATTGGTCATGTTTATTGGCTGCTCAACGGCAGCAGATGCAAATCAAGAAAGTATAACCCATGCTGCAGTAGAGGCGGGTGCGACTATGGCTATTGGTTTTGGTGCCACTATTAATGATCCCGAAGCGGACATATGGATGAAAGCGTTTTTGGAGTCATATTACATCAATTCACATGATGTCTATCAAGCAAAAGAAGATGCGCTGACTTCAGAAAGTGGTGGTAATATGAATACCGCTATTATAGTTGATTAAATTGTTATTATTTCATTGAATTTTTATAAGGAGGTATGTTATCCATGAAAAAAAGCAGAACGGTAATAGTGCTTTTATTGTGTCTTACTAGTTTTATTTCATGTAAGCAAAGCGCCGCTAGCAACAATATGTTGGACAACGAGATTTTGGATAGCTTTTCTGAAGAGAGTTTATCCGGAGAAGATTCTGCGCCTTCTTTGTCAACAGATCGGGTGTCGATTGGTGCTTTTTTGGATGATATTAAGGCTTTTCAATATGGTAAGGCAGAATCTAATGGAGTGTCAGTAAATCATCATATCAATTATTCATACGAGGATATTGAGTATCAAGAAGATGCGTTGACAAAAATAACTGCTGTGATATCAGAGATTGAATATGAGTTGTTATACGATCAGACAGTAGACGGGCCGTTGTACCATGATACAATACGCAAGTATAAGGGCAATAGTGTAACACAATGGTTTGATGTAAGAACGGGAGCTTGTGTATATCATTTTTCCCCGAGCAAGACTGTCGAAAATGAGGAAGACCGGTGTACGCTAGAAAAGCAATTGGAGATTGCAAGAGCATTTCTGAACAATCAAGTATCAGATCCGGAGAATTACCGAGTAACAAAGCAAGAACGTACGCCAACAGGAGTACTGTATGTGTATTTCACAAGAATGGTAGGCGAAATAAGTACTTGTGATCAAGTTATCGTAAAGGTTGATCAATCAGGATCAATTCCTCTGTATCGTCTTTCAAATGTTGGTGAAATGCGCAATGTGCAACCCATTCCCAACGAGATCATAGAGAAGGTGAATCAATCACTTGAAAATGGAGCTCAAAGTATATACAGAGTTTTAGAAGGCCAAGGATGTAATTGGTCCCATGAAAAGAGAATCGACCGTCTTGTCAGATTGGATGACGGAAGCTTGGCGTTAGAATGCTATGTCGGTGTAAAGATTACCTATCCGAATGGAGATGTGGTTGGTGATGGAGCATGGTTTATCATTCCCATTACAGAGCCTACTGTACAAACAGAGTAAAATTCACATCCATCCCCGCGGCAATTTGCCGCGGGGATGCTTTTTGTAAAAAGAAAACCACGCGATAGTCGCGTGGTTCAAAAGAGGCTCTGCCGATGAGAGGAAATCCTCCAAATATGGTATAATTAGTTTGACCTGCCAGTCAAAGTAAAAAAACATATTTGGAGGATTTATCTATGA
>JAFTLD010000072.1 GCA_017452945.1 Clostridia bacterium
GATCTACGTGCGCAACAGCGTAGAGGAGCTTTGCAATACCTTGGATGAGCTGTTCGGTTATGACCGCATGAAGCTTTGCAAGGAGTATTTGCGCAGATTCGAGAGAGCGGCGTGATGCTGTGCGCAAGTGGTGTGTAGGGGGCGACGTCCTCGACGCCCCGGGCAGGCACCAAGAACTTATTGCATTGCGAAGAGAATTGTTTATGTAGGACGGGGCGTCGGGGACGTCGCCCCCTACAGACGGACGGATCGCATATCCCTTCCGCTTGCATGAGCTGTACTGCGGTGTAGCTGCAAAAAAACGTAGAGTGATCCGTAGGGGCGAACTGTGTTCGCCCGCTATATGCCATGAAATTTGATGAAAGGAGTCCGAGATGAACAGAAAATCTTCAACCGTGCTGATTGGCAGTGCGGTGATCGGCATTGTCATGCTGTTGGCTATCTATATGGGTCTGATCGTCACGGGCGTGATCGATACAAGACCCTCGGAGCTGGTCATCGTGGCGGCCAGTGCAGAAAAGGAATTTGACGGTGAACCCTTGGTATGCCATGAATACACCTTGAAAAAGGGTACGCTGAAAAAGGGACACAAGATCGTTGCCGAGTTTGATGCGGCACAGACCAATGCGGGCGTGAGCGAAAACGCGGTCAAGATCAAGATCGTGGACAGCATCGGCGCGGACGTGACCAATCATTACAATATCGAAACGCGTTCGGGTAAGCTGACCGTTTCCCCCCGTAAGCTGGTGCTGAAATCGGGAGATGCACAAAAGGTATATGACGGTGCCCCCTTGATATATGAGTTTTGGGAGGAGGCTGTAGGCAAGATCCCCTCCGGCTATAAAATTACTGCAACTTTTTCGGGTTCACAGCTGGCTCCCGGCTCGTCCCAAAACACCTTTACGGTAACAGTCCGCGATCAGGATGGAAATCTGGCGGACCGCAATTTCTCCATTTCGTATCTTTGCGGCACCTTGACCGTGACCAAGCGCCCCCTGACCGTAACCTCTTACGGTGCGTCCAAAATCTATGACGGCACACCGCTGCGGTATGAATCCTACGTGGTGGAGGGCAGCGTGATGGACAATCACTTTTTGGAAGTCAATTTCCCTGCAAGCATTACCGACGTAGGAGAGATCACCAATAATATTGCGGTATACGTACGCAACCGGTATGCAGACGGAAGCACCGGCGGAGATGCCTCCGAATATTATGACATTTCCGTGCGCGTGGGTATGCTTGAGGTCAAGCCCCGTCCCATTGAGGTTTCCGCAAGCCCCTGTATCAAGCATTTTTCGGGTAGCGAGCTGCCGCAGGGTAAGTATTATATTACCAAGGGGTCCCTTGTAGAGGGACATGAGCTGTCCGCGCAGGTGGATGCGATGCTGAACACAGAGGGAACAGTGGAATTTTTGCTGCACGACGTGCAGATTTATGATATGCAGGTGGACATTTACGATTCAGCGCAAGAGCACAAGGACGTGACCCATAATTATGAGATCACACTGGTGCACGGCATTGACCGCGATCAGCTGGAATCTTTGGTAATCTCGTCGGGTTCCAAGTCCGCTCCATACACGGGTGAGCCCTTGACTTGTGAGCAATACGTGCTGTCTGAGGGTGTGCTTGCGGCAGGGCATGTAATCGAGCCCTTCTTTACAGGCTCGCAGACCGAGATCGGTTTTTCGGACAACACCTTCTCTGTGTCCATCATAGATCAGGAAACCGGTGAGGACGTGACGTATCGTTACAATATCGAGTATAGATTCGGCACGCTGGAGGTGTACGATACCGCTCCTTCAACAGGCGGTGAGATCGGAGACGACGGCAGCCTTGATAACGACGTGCAAAATGAAAATGCTACCGCTGCGCGCGTTTGGGCACAGAGCAGCGGCAGAGTCTATCTGCGTTGGAAGAGTTACGGCAATTACGCTTACCGCCCGGGTTCGGGCAACTGGGGCTGGGGAGAGGCTATGGCTTATCCGTCTGCCGATGCCAATATGCTGTACAGTACGGGCTTGGCTTTGGCCAAGGACGGCAAGGATGAAGTCTTGTATCAAATTGAGATCCTCGGCAATCAGTTTTTGATTCCCAACTATATCGCCAACGGGCCCGAGGGCGCTTATAATGACGTGGTACTCTCTCCCATTTCCACGGAATACACGTTGGGCGGTTATGCATGGAATTATTCGTATGCGGATGCGTTGCGGTATGCTGCGCAAGGAGTGAACGACGAACAGATGAAAGCGTATACCGCGTTTGTATACGCGCAATATCTGGACGTGCCGGACTCCACAAGAGCAGCGCTTGAGGAGATCGCAGCGCAGAACGGCCTGAAGGCCGACAGACTGTCGATTATTGAGGACGTGGCTTCCTACGTTCGCACAGCGGCCGAATACAACCTTGATTATTCTGCTTGCCCAGAAGGAAAGGACGAAGTGATCTATTTCCTGACCGAATCGAAGAGCGGTGTGTGCCGTCATTTTGCAAGCGCAGCAACGCTGCTTTACCGCACGCTGGGCATTCCCGCACGTTACGTGGTGGGTTACAGCACCTATGCTGCCGGTGATTCCTGGACCGAGGTCAAGGGTGCGGATGCGCACGCATGGGTCGAGGTGTTTATTTCCGGGCTTGGCTGGGTTCGTATTGATCCCACACCCGCAGCAAGCGGCGATATTGACGATGATGCGCTGGTGTTCTCCCTGATCAAGGTGATGGGATATTACACCGGTCTGCCTTACCGTGTGACCGAGGAAAACGTCATTCTCTCGCAGGGCAGCCTGCAAGAGGGACACGTACTGGCACACGTGGAGGTGAGCGGCTCGAGAATTGAGGTCGGGCAGAGCGTATCGACCATTACCGAGGTCAGAATTGAGGACGCAGACGGCAAGGATGTTACCGCGCAGTACAATATCGTGCTGCAGGACGGAGTGATCGAGGTCAGATCCCCCTCGCTGATTGTTTCTGCATCTTCGGCAAAAAAGGTATATGACGGTGAGGCACTGACCGATCCGCGCTTTACCTACGTTTTCAAAAATACCGATCTTGGCTCGTTTTATACCGTCACAGCTACAGTTTCAGGCTCGCAGACTGAGGTTGGACAGAGTGCCAATCGCGTAACTGACGTGTGCGTGACCGATATATTCGGCAACGACGTAACAAGTAATTTTCAGATCCACGTGAATACAGGAACGCTTAAGGTGTATATGTACGAGCTTTCATTGAGCACCGAGAGCGCAACAAAAACCTATGATGGGCATTATCTCAGCGCGCCTGACCTGTCGTATGACGAGGCTGCGCTTGCTGACCGCGGACATCGGCTGGAATATACCATGCCCTCGATCACAAATGTGGGTGCAATTACCAATCAGCCCACCTGCACCGTGCTGGATGGCGAAGGCAACGATGTGACGTCCCTGTACGATATTCGTATCAGCGCTGGTGTGCTGCGTGTGCAGCCTGTTCGCATGACCATCGTCACGGACAGCGCATCAAAGCTCTATGACGGAACGGCTTTGCACGTGGAAAGCTTTACCATAACCGCGGGCGCACCCATTGAGGGAGAGCGCATTGCTGCCTATCAGATTCTGGGCAGCCAGACCAACGTGGGCGTCAGCGAAGCCATGGTCACCGCTATTCAGATCGTGGATAGCCAGGGCCGTGACACCACTGCCAATTATCAGATTACCATAGAAGCCGGAACCTTGAGCGTCCTGGCACCATAATTTTTACAAAATCATCCGGAGAAAGTTTATGATCTACGAGGCATATGAGAAAAAGGTCAGAGGGTATCTCCCTGCGGCCAAAATATTCAAAATATGCGTCAAGTGCGCGATCGTGCTGCTGATCTTGGCAGCGGTCGCGTTGCTTGGCTATCTCTCGTTGCGCGGTATTTACTTCGGAGAATATTCACTCAAAAGCGAAACGGTCGCCTTTGGCGACAAGCCGGAATACGATTGCTTCGTGCTGTTCGGTACGTATCGGTGTGAGTATGCGCGCCCGGGCAGTGACAGCTGGACGGATGTGCAGCCCACGACGCCGGGTGAGTACCGCGTTCGCGCAGTCATCACCAAGGGCTTTTTCGGAAAACAGATCTATAGCGAGGAAGGAACCGTCACGCTTTACCGCCGTAACGTGACCTTGCAGCCAAGCGCCAAGTTCGGTGCATCCGTGCCGTATGGGGAAGCACCCGTGTACGGAAAGCACTGGGAGATCCCATCCTCGGTGCTGGCCAAGGGACATTCGGTGGATGCAGCGGGAGCCCTGTCATATGAATATGACGGCAGAGGCGGTATGACCTTGTACGTGGATGTGAACTCTGTGGTCATTCGCGACCGCAAGGGCAACGACGTCACTGCGGGGTACGTGCTGCAGGGAGGCGGAGGAACCGTCAAGGTCAAGGCAAAGCAGTTGACCGTCGTGGTTGCAAACGAGATCAAAAACGGCAAGCCTGTCAATATCACCAAAACGTATGACGGCAAGAGCATCAGTACCTCCTCGTATCAGATCACGTCCGGCTCGCTGCTTGAGCAGGATAGGATCTTTGTCACAGCTGTCAACGCGCCAAGCGACGTGGGCAGACATAACAATAACGTGCGCGTCACCGTGCAGTCAAGTGCGGGGCAGGATCGCACCTCGTATTACGATATCAAGCTTGACGTGTGCAAGATCGTGATTGAGCCTCGCCCGCTGTCTGTCACCACGCCCGACGTGACCTTGGAGTATTCGGGACAAACGCAGTATACCGATCAGTACAAAATCACAAGCGGCAGTATTGCCACGGGACAGTTGGTCAAGCTTGTGTATAATGCAAAAACAGGCGTCAGTGAGGTCACAAACCGCCCTGTGGAGAATAAGGTTCAGCTGCAGATTCTGGCAGGGGACAAGGACGTGACCAAAAATTATGACATCACGTATGATTTCGGCTCTTTGGTTGTCAAGCCGCGAGTGCTGCACCTGCGCAGCCGCGACAGCCAAGGATTGGTATATAATGGTGCTGCGCAAAGCTTTTCGGAGTATCGGATCATGAGCGGAAGTCTGGGCCCCGGACATAGTGTCAAGGTCAAAAAGGCTGCGTCGCTGACCGTTCCCGGCAGCTGCGTCAACGAGGTGGAGTACGAGATCGTTTCGGCAAACGGCAAAAACGTGACCAAAAACTATGATCTGCAGGTGTCTTACGGTACCTTGACGATTGAAAAAGGCGCGGTTTTGCAATTGGAGCTTGAGCCTTTGTATAAGACTTACGATGCCAAGCCGTTGGATCCGAGCCAATACAGTGCGGACGTGCTGTTCAATGTGGTCGGCGGCAAGCTATATTCCAATGATTATATTGAGATCGTGAGCACGCAGGGTTCTCGTACCGATGCGGGAGAGAGCACGTACAGCGTGCAGTATCGCATCATGCATAAGGAGGGCATTGGCGCAGCGGTGGATGCAACCGATTGGTATGCAAGCAGCCTTTTGGGAGAAGGAACGCTGACCGTTGCCAAGCGCACGGTAATTATCTCGTTTGATCCCATTACCTGTCAATACAGCGGCCAAGCGGTCACAGCACCGCGTCCGGATGGGTATAACCAACTGATTGAGAATTATGAGGGTAAGGGACATGTGGTAAGGTTCGCACAGGACGTCATGAGCTCCATCGTTTATACCAAAAACGGGCAGGCCGTATCTGTGCCGGTTGAGGTTGGCACGTACACGTATACCATTCCCGAGAATAAGATCTCGGTCGTGCTCAACGATGGAAGCGGTGCGGACAGAACGCAGAATTATGACTTCAGATACGAAGGGAACACCATAAAGATCGAGGGGATCAGCCTGCAGCTGACCGCTCCGAGTGCCACCAAGCAATATGACGCCACACCGCTCTCTGCCGAGCAGTTTTCCTTGGATGAGGTCGGCGTCAAGTGGGGTGCAGGCGGTTATCGCGTCAGCTATACACTGACAGGCTCACGCACCGACGCGGGCACAAGCCCTGTCGGATTTACCGATATCGTCATTACAGATTCGCTTGGACGCAACGTTACCCCTAATTTTGACGTCAAAACCGTTCCCGGCAAGCTGACGATTACACCCATCTCCATCAAGGCGCAATCGTCAAGCGGCAGCAAGGTATATGACGGCAAGCCGTTGGAAAATGCTACGCAAATGACGCTGCTTTCCGGCAATCTTGTTGCGGGCCACGTGCTTGGCGGGGCAGTAAATACCGATTATATAACCGACGTGGGCACGTATGAGAACGACAGAGTAACACCCAAGGTGTATACCGCGACGGGGCAGGATGTCTCGCGCAATTATCTGATCGAGCTCAAGCCCGGAAAATATACGGTAACTCCCGCAGATCTGCATATCGAAGCCCCCTTGGTTGAGGGCGAATATACGGGTGAGCCGTACGTTGGTACGTGTGACGGTACCGCGCATGCCCAGGGGCTTGCACAAGGACAGCGTGTGGAGCTGTACGTGAAATCAAGCGGTGTAGAGCTTGGCCGACACGACATGCAGATTACGGGCTGCCGCATCGTAAGTACGCGGGGTGAGGATAAGAGTGCCAACTACAACGTGACTTATACCGACGGTGAGCTTTTGATCGTACCGCGCAAAATCACGGTGGTCACGGGCAGCAGCATGGTCAGCTATGAGAATGCACCTGCTGTCAATACCGATATTTCCGTGGGCGGCTCTGGGCTGCTCGAGGGGCACAACGTTCGTGCAACCTTTACGTATCCCGAGGGAATTTTTGAGATCGGTTCAACCTCCAATACGCTTGAGAGTGTTTGGGTGGAAGACCAAAACGGCCGCGACGTGAGTGAATATTATTCGATATCACTGCAGTCGGGCACGCTGCGCGTCAGACCCATTGAGGTTACGTTGAAAACGGGCAGCCAATATAAAGAGGTGTATGATGGTCTGCCTATTGCTTCTCTTGAATACGAGGTGACCAAAGGGTACTTCCTGGAAGGGCATTCCTTGCACGGCACGCTCAGATATGCGGATGGCGTCAGCGACGTCGGGAAGTGGAAGAATGAGTTTGCCTTGCTTCGCGTGACCGATGAGAATGGCCGTGACGTCAGCTACATGTATGAATTTACTGTGGATGCGGGAATTTTGGAGATCGCCAAACCGTATGAGCTGTCCTTGAAATCCGAGAGTGCGCAAAAGGTTTATGACGGCAAGCCGTTGCGGCAGGGAGCGTACGAGCTGCTTGGCGAGCTGCTGCCCGGTCATAAGATCAAGGATGTGAACGTTGTTGAGCTGACGCTTGCGGGCTCTGCACAAAACCGTTTGACTTTGGTCATTCTGGATGAGAACGGCAGCGACGTCAGCCGCAATTATAAATTTGTTTATGAAGAGGGTATGTGCGGTGAGCTGTTGATCACCCCTGCACAGCTTTCCATCACGATCGGACATGTGGAGCCGTATTATAACGGAACGCCGTCTTTGAGTATTCCGCAGGATCAGTTGGAGTATCAGGGATTGATTCCCGGCGAACGCATCATGCAAATCGTGCGGGTGGATTCTCCCGAAATCGGAGAAAAGACTGATTTTGAGCTCCAATGGCCGCGCATTTATAACGCATCGGGCACTGACGTGACCGATTGCTACGAGATCACGGTCAATGCGGATCATCTGAGTGTAACGGTCGTGCCCGCGCCCTTGACGCTTTATCTGCCCGATCGATTTACCAAGGAGTATGACGGTAAGGGCGTTACGGTAGAGGACGCAGGATACCGTGCCATTGGCCTTGCGCAGGGACATTCGGTGGTGTATGAAGCCACTGAAACCGACGCGCATCCCGGACTGTATACGCTGGAGTTCTTGCGGTACACGGTCTATGACCAAAGCGGCGAGGACGTGACGGACAACTATACGGTAACGGTGCATTCCTGCACTGTCAATATCTATAATAAGTATATCAAGCTGACCTCCGAGAGCGCGTCCCGTCACTATAATGGACAGCCGCTGACTTGTCATGAGCTCAAGAAGTATACGCTTTCGGGCGGATACACGTTGGACGTTGTGTTCACGGGCTCACAGACCGAGGTGGGCAGCAGCCCCAATACCTTTGAGGTCAGAGTGTTTGACGCAGAGGGGAATGACGTTACCGATTATTGCAATATCAGCAAGAGCTACGGAACGCTGGAGGTCTGGGATCAGATCAAGCTGAAGCTGTCTTCGGGCAGTGCGACCAAGATCTTTGATGGGACTGCCTTGGTATGTCACGAGTTGTCCAAGTACAAGCTGCCCGACGGATACTCCATGGAAGTGATCTTTACGGGTGAGAGAATTGAGCCCGGAGAGTCGGAGAATACCTTTGAAGTGGTCATTTACGATGCCGAGGGCAACGACGTGACCGCAAGCTTTGCCGTAATCAAGAAGTACGGCACGCTCAAGGTGCTGGAGCGTGCGTCCGATTACGTGCTGACGCTGCGTTCCCAGAGTGCAAAGCAGACGTATAACGGCAGCGCGCTGATATGCCATGAGCTTGAGCCATACGAATTGCCTGATGGCTTTGTGCTGGACGTGGTGTTCACAGGTGAGCAGACCGAGATCGGCAGCAGCGCAAACACCTTTACCGCAAGGGCGTATAACGAGGCGGGGGAAGAGCTGACGGTGGTTTGTGAATACGGTATTCTGGAGGTGACTCTGGATATTACGGTCACGGCATTTGAAAAGACCTTTACGTATGACGGCACCGAGAAAAACTGCGAGGATGACGACTTCTGGACGCAGGGCTTGCCGGAGGGCTTTACGGTAGACGTCACCTTTGGCGAAGGCCTGACTGTAACCGGCAGTAAGGACGTGGAGATCGAGAGCGTACGCGTATATGATGCAAACGGAAACGACGTGACCGATCTGTGTAATCTGAAGATCAATCCTGCCAAGCTGACGGTTCTGCCAAGAACCCTGACCGTGTATGTGTATGGCCAGAGCGCGGACAGCATTGAGCCCGTTCAGGGAAGTCTGGTAGCAGGGCACAGCATGTTTGCCGAGTACGGCGAGAGCGGTGAGTGCTATATTGAGATCACGGATGAGAGCGGTGCATTGGTATACAGCAACCGCGGTGATTCCCCGATCAAGTACGTGCTGTACGACGTGATCATTCAGTACGGATAAAGAATCAAGAAAATCAGAATATAAAACAAAAAAACAAGGCTGAGTCAGCGTTTGACTCAGCCTTGTTTGATGATGAGGATTTTAAGATTATGCTTCGCGCCCTTGCACAAAGAAAACACTTTGCTCCCGCCAAGATTCTTTGCTGTGCTCAAGAATGTATGCTGCGTATATGCATTATTTCTTTTTCTTTGGCTTGGCCCAGCCTTCCTTGTAGGTGGGCTTTTTCTTTGCCAAGGGCGCAGAAGCGGTTGCTTTTGTCGCAGACTTCGCGGTGGGCTTTGCTTTCGCAGCGGGCTTTTTCCCTGTCGTGGGTTTACCTTGCGGTTTGCCTTGCGGCTTGGAGGAGCGGCTCTGATTCGCACCGCCTCCTGCGGGGCGTACCAGACAATCTGCGCTGTAGCCGATCAAGTCCTCTCTGCCCGCTTTTTGCAAAGCTTCGCGTACCATAGGCGCGTTTTCGGGGCGATTGTATTGGAGCAGCGCGCGCTGCAGCTGCTTTTCACGGTAATCGGTGGCCACGTAAACACTCTTGCCGTCCAAGGGGTTGATGCCTGTGTAGTACATGACGGTCGAAGCCGTGCCGGGGGTGGGATAATAGTCCTGCACCTGCTCGGGCGCGTAGTGGTGGCGCTTGAGGCAGAGCGCAAGCTCGATTGCATCGGAAAGCGTCGAGCCGGGATGGCTGGACATCAGATAGGGAACGAGATATTGCTCCTTGCCGCAGGCAGCGCAAAGATCAAAATATTTGTCGCGGAATTGCTCGTAAACCGAGAAGTCGGGCTTACCCATCGCACGCAAAACGGGCGAGGAGCAATGCTCGGGAGCAACCTTAAGCTGCCCCGATACGTGATCCTTGACAAGCTTTTGGAAAAACGCGTCGTCCTTGTCGAGCATCAGATAGTCAAAGCGGATGCCCGAGCGGATAAACACCTTTTTGACGCGGGGAAGAGATTCGATGCTCTTGAGCAATTCGATGTACTCAGTGTGATCCACCTGCAGATTGGGGCAAGGCTTGGGTGCCAAGCATTTTCTGCCGGGGCAAACACCGTCCGAGAACTGCTTTTGGCAGGCGGGGGCGCGGAAATTGGCGGTAGGTCCCCCTACGTCGTGAATGTAGCCCTTGAAATCGGGCATTTCGGTAATCTTTTTGGCCTCTGCCACGCAGCTCTCAATGCTGCGCGAGCGCACCGTGCGTCCCTGATGGAATGCAAGCGCGCAGAAGTTACAGCTGCCAAAGCAGCCGCGGTTGTGCGTTACCGAGAAGCGTACTTCCTCAATACCCGGCACACCGCCGTCTTTCTGATAGGACGGATGATAGGTGCGCGTGTAGGGGAGTGCGTAAACGGCATCCAGCTCCTCGCGCTCAAGCGGAGGCATGGGAGGATTTTGCACCAGCATTTTCCCGTCGTACATCTCGCAGATCGCTTTGCCGGTAATGCTGTCCTGGTTTTTGTATTGCACGCCAAAGGCCTTGGCATATGCGGCCTTGTCGGTCTTAAGCTCGTTGTAGTCAAAGGTCGCAGCCACGGGGAAGTGTACCGTATCCTCGGGTTTACCTAACCATACCGTGCCGCGCACGTCACGGATCTTTTTGATCGGTACACCGCGATCCAAAAGCTGCGCCAGGCGCACAAGAATCTTTTCGCCCATGCCGTAGGTCAGAATGTCGGCACGGCTGTCCACCAAAAGGGAACGGCGTACGCGATCCTCCCAATAGTCGTAGTGCGCAAAGCGGCGCAAGGATGCCTCCAGACCGCCGAGAATGATCGGGATATCCCCGTACGCCTCGCGGATACGGTTGGAGTACACGATGGTCGCGCGATCGGGGCGCAATCCCATCTTGCCACCGGGGGAATAGTAGTCGTAGGTGCGCTTTTTCTTGGAAACGGTATAGTGCGCCACCATGGAGTCAATGTTGCCCGCCGTGACCAAAAATCCAAGCCTGGGCTTGCCAAAGGTGCGAAAGGCGTCGGCACTTTTATAATCGGGCTGCGAGAGAATGGCTACGCGAAATCCCGCATCCTCCAGTACGCGCGAGATAATGGACACGCCAAACGAGGGGTGATCCACGTAAGCGTCACCCGTCACGTATACAAAGTCGGGGGCGTCCCATTCAAGGTCGGCCATTTCTTTTGCGGTCAGCGGCAGAAATCCACCGTTTTTGAAATCCTTATCTGTCATTTATGTAATCCTATCGGTTTTTATTTTTTGTGAAAAAGCGAATGATCGCGGAAATAATGCGAGGTGTTTTCAGGGTAACGATCTTCATATCTTTCTCCTTTCGGCATTTTTGCTAACAGCATATGCCACGGGGAGCGAGATGGTTACTATCTTGCGAGGTGAGCTTTGGCAAAAGATGCGAAAATGCATCGTCGTCGGGCAATTCGGTTCGGCTCCCGTTCGGCTACTGCTCTCTTGATTCTATGACGTAAAGACCGCCCTTTTTGACAGAGATCAGCGCACAGTTGCTCGTGATCTCGTTGGACACAGCAAACTGCAGCCTGCGGTGTATGGGCTGATTTTTCAGCTCGTACTTGCAGCCTTTGATGCTTACGCCCTTGCAGGTTTCGTCCACGGCAATCAGCGAGAGGTACTTGTATGCGCTGCGCGCGATCAGGTGTGAGGTCGAGCGGATGTAGTGTGCGCGGTTCTGTCCGTCTGTGATATAGCCGTGAATGTGTCGCGCGTGCAAGTCCTGCAGGATGGCCAAGTTGGCCAAGGTGTGGTCCAGTCTGCCCGAAAGACCGCCGATCAGAATGATCTCGTCTGCCCCGCGCGAGATGGCGGTTTCAATGCAGACCTGCGAATCGGTCAGATCCTTCTCTGCGGGCAGCTCTACGAGCTCCACGCCTTCGTCGATCTTTTGTCTTGAAAAGGAATCGAAATCCCCGACGGCAATATCGATGCGCTCACCAAGCAGCTTGGCATTGGCATAGCCGCCGTCGGCTGCGATGCGCAGATCCTCACCCTTGGGGTGTTCGGTAATATTTTCGGGATAAATGCTCCCGCCTACGTAAATAAATGCGCGCATAATCTGTTCCTCTTTGTATGTATCAGTTATCCCAATCGTGCTTGTTTTTCAGCACGTCGTAAATGGCCACAAAGCTTTGGTGGCGTGAGGGCGGGATGTCACCGCGCTTGACCGCCTCTAAGATGGCACAGCCCTGCTCCTTGGTGTGCGAGCATTTGGTAAAGCGGCAGTTGCCCAGATAAGGGGCAAACTCGCGCATGGTCAAGGGCAGATCCTCTTTTTTGAAGAAATCAAATCTGGCAAAATCCAGCATGGAAAAGCCGGGGGTGTCCGCAATAAAGCCTCGCTCTGTGTCGGGCATGGCAAAAAGCTCGACGGTGCGCGTGGTATGCTTGCCGCGTTCGATCTTGCGGCTGATCTCCCCCGTGCTTAGTGCAAGCGAGGGGAAAAGCGCGTTGAGCAGCGTGGATTTGCCCACGCCTGAAGCGCCTGCAAAGGCAGAGATCTTGTCCTCGCAGTTGGCCTTGACGTAAGCTTTGAGCGCATCAATGCCGTATTCGTCTTTGCTGCTTGTCACAAAGGTATCAAAGCCTGCGGTGCGGTAGATATTGCAGATCTCTTGCGCGTATTTGGGATCGGCATCGTATTTGGTGATCACCACCACGGGTGTGATGTGGTGATGCTCCAAAATGCAGATCAGCTTGTCCACCGTTTCAAGCACGGGTGCGGGCTTGGCTGCAGCCGGCGTGACGAACATGATGTCCAGATTGGCAAGTGGAGGACGGATCAAGGCATTCTTGCGCGGAGCGATTTCGCTGATCAAAGCGCCCGCATCGCGCGTGCTCTGCCCTGTTTCCTCAAATTCCAGGGAAACGATATCTCCCACCAAAGGGGTCAGATTGTCATGACGAAAGGCCCCCTTTGCGCGGCAGGCGATGGGGGTGTTTCTGTCAAGCCCTGTGGGCAGGGAAGCATGGTCAAGCAGCTTTACTGTGTAAAGTCCGCCGACTCCTTTGATGATTCTTCCGCAATGGGGGATTTCCATAGTGTAACCATCCTTGAAAGAGTATAGTGAATTTTTGTACCGATCGGCACAAGGCTGCCGGCCGGTGTTTGCTGCATGGAAACCGTACAAGTGTCCTGCTCGGTCGCATCGTCTGCATAGATGACGTTGCCGGGCAAAAGCCCTGCGCGCATCAAAGCCACGTTGGCTTCTGCGGGCGAAAGACCGTAAAGGTCGGGCACGCGTGCGTTTTTTGTGGCGCCGGGGGCAGCATAAGTCAAAATCACCTCGCTGCCCTCGGGCAGCAAAGTGCCGGCTGCTGCGGATTGCCCAAGCACGCTGTATGCCTGCTGATTTGACGTCAAGCTCTCGCGGCAGCTGACGCAAAGCCCCATAGCCAGCAGCTGCTGCTTTGCCTGCCGCACGTCACGGCCGTGCAGATCGGGCATGGTGACCGTCTGCTTGCCAAGGCTGACCACCACGCGCAAAAGCACGGGCTTGCCCTTGGGCGTTGTGCGCTCGGTGTTTGCCGCAGGGGATTGGGAAAGCACCGTCCCTGCAGGACTGTCCTTGTCGTACGTGTAAGTCACGCGCGTATAAAAATCGTCCGAAAGCAGCGAGTCGTCCCATCGCGTCCCCACAAGTGTGGGAATCTGCAGTGTTACGTATCGGGGGCGCTCACCGCCAAATAATTTACCGTAGCAGATCAGCAGTGTTCCAAATAGTATCAAAAGGGAAAGGATCGCGAGAAAAATATAGATCCAAAACGGTGTGTTTCGCTTCATGGTTTGCTCCTTGTGCAAAAATATGTAGCGAAACGGATTTTTATGATTTGTTCTGCTCAGCGCGGCGCAGCTGACCGCAAGAGGCATTGATATCTGCGCCCAGTTTTCTGCGCACCGTGGCACGCACGCCTTTTTTCTCAAGTGTTGCGGCAAACGCCTTGATGGCCTTGTCGTCCGAGCGGTCAAAGCCCGTTTCCTCGACGGGGTTGACGGGGATGAGGTTGACGTGAATGGGCATGGTATCGTTGCGGGAGCGCAGACGCGAGTTGAGCACGTTTGCAAGCTGCTCTGCAGCGGCAACCGAGTCGTTTTTCCCGCGTATGAGTGTGTATTCAAAGGAAATGCGGCGTCCCGTGGCGGCAAAGTAGTCCTTGCAAGCCGAGAGCAGCTCGTCCACGCCCCATTTGTTGTTGATGGGCATGATGGAGGAGCGCGTGACGTCGTCCGAGGCGTGCAGTGAGATCGAGAGCGTGATGGGCAGGTCGTATTTCGCCAGCTCGTATATCTTGTCCACAAGGCCGCAGGTGGAAAGCGAGATGTGACGGTAGCCGATGCAAATGCCACCCTCGGCATTGACCAGCTTCAAAAACTTGATCACGTTATCAAAGTTGTCCAAGGGCTCACCGATACCCATCATGACGATGCCGCCGATACGGGCGTTTGGATCGTGGGCGTTCATGTCCTTTTGTGCCGCAATCACCTGGCCGATCAGCTCGGCAGGACTCAGATCGCGTACGCGTCCGCCAATGGTAGAGGCGCAGAAGCGGCAGCCCATGCGGCAGCCGACCTGTGATGAGATGCAGATGGTGGAGCCGTGCTTATAGTGCATGACGACGGCCTCCACGCAGTTGCCGTCCGAGAGCTCGAAGAGATATTTGATCGTGCCGTCAATGGCAGAAACCAAGCGGCGGCGCGCCACGGGCAGGTGGTATTCGGTGACCTCGGCCAATTTTGCCACCGTTTTTTTGCCCACGTTGGAGATCTCTTGGGGGGCAAGCCCCTTGTGCAGCCCTTCAAAAAGCTGACGTGCGCGGTATTTGGGCTCCCCGATCTGTGCCATTAAGGCCTCAAGCTCCTCGGGGAGCAGGGAGAGAATGTTTTGCATATGATTATCCATTCTGACTGTTGAAGTCATTACTTGCGATATTTCAACAATCGTAGGGAGCGACGTCCTCGACGCCCCGCCTTACGTAAACTAATGTTGTGACAAAGCGAATTTTACATTGCGCCTGTCCGGGGCGTCGTGGACGTCGCCCCTACCGTGCATAGGATATTGGTTATCTTGTTTTGCGCATTTTCGCAATAAAGAATCCGTCGGTGCCGTGCTCGTCGGGGGTGAGCGTCAGCATGCCGTCCTTGGAGCAAATGTCACCTACGCTGAAATCCTCGGGCGCAAATTCGGGGTTTTCTGCAAGAAAGCGTGCCACGTTTTGCTCGTTTTCCTCGGGGAAAATGGTGCAGGTGGAATAGACCAACACGCCGCCGTCCTTGACGTAGCGGCAGCAATTCTGTAAAATGGCAAGCTGAATATCGGGTAAGGCAGCCGCATCGGCAAGATCCTTGTAGCGGATCTCGGGCTTCTTTCCAAGCACACCAAAGCCGGAGCAAGGCACGTCACAAAGCACGCGGTCTGCCCAATTTTGCAGATCGGGATCGTGCAACCGTGCATCATGTTCGCGCACCTCGATGATGTCAATGCCCAATCTGTCCGCACCGCTTTCGATCAGCGAAAGCTTGCTCTTGTGCAGGTCGTAAGCCAATATCTGCCCCTCGTTCTGCATGCGGATGGCTGTGCCAAAGGTTTTGGAGCCGGGGCAGGCGCAAGCATCGATCACGCGCTCCCCGGGGCATGCGCCAAGTGCCTCTACGCAGATCTGTGAGGCAAGATCCTGCACGAATACGCGCCCCTCGGTCAGCTGCGGTGAGCCGGAGGGAACAAAGTCTGCCACGCGCAGGGCTGTGGGTAACACGTCGGATGCCTGAATGCGATAACCAAGCTCGCAAAGCTCGCTTGTCATTTGCTCGGGTGAGGTTTTGAGCGTGTTGACGCGCAGCGTCACGGGCGGTGCGTGTCCAAAGGCTTCAAGTATAGTTTCTCCGCGCTCCGTGCCGAATATCTCTGTCAGTTTTTTGCAAAGCGGGACGGGGACGGAGTAAGTAACCGACAGGTAACGGTACAGGTCTGTCTGCCTGTCGGGAAAAGCTACATCGTCACCGCGGCGGGTGTATTCGCGCAAAACGGCATTGACAAAGCCGCGTGCGCGTTTGGGGGCAAGGGCAACGGTTTCGTTGATGGCCGCATGCGCGGGAACGCGATCCAGATAGCGCAGCTGGTAAAGCCCCATGCGCAAAAGGTTGCGCACCGTGCCGTCCAGCGATTCGGTCGGGCGCGAGGAAAGTGCGTCTGCGATATAGTCAAGGGTCAGTCTGCGCTCGGTTACACCGTAAACGAGCACGGTCACAAGCGCTTTGTCTGGCGCGGAAAGCGTGCTCTTTTTGAGCGCAGCATCAAGCGCCAAGTTGGTGTACTGACCTTGCGAGTCGGTGCGGTTCAGAATTTGCAGCGCAAGAGCGCGCGCGGGATTTTGCATCTGCTCCATCAGCGACGCCCTCTTCTTCCGCCAAAGATCAAAATCAAACGCAAAAGCGAGAGCAGCGAGGTGGCAAGCGCTGCCACGTAGGTCATGGCGGCTGCACTGAGCACTTGGCCTGCGGCTCGGTGCTCCTGCTTGCTCAGTGTTCCCCAGTCGTCCAGAATGGCCAGCGCACGGCGGGATGCGTTAAACTCCACGGGCAGCGTAATAAGCTGGAACAGGGTGCTGAACGAATAGAGCAAAATACCGCCCACCATCAAAAAGTCGGATAAGGGGGAGGCAGCCTGGAAATAGAAATACGAAATAAACAGACCGATCAAAAACAGGGGCATGGCAAAGCCTGCGCTGATACGTGTCAGGGGAATGACGGCAGCGCGGATGCGGATGGGAAAATAATCGGTCGCATACTGTACGGCATGTCCCGCCTCGTGGGCTGCAACGCCAACCGCTGCGGCATTTGCGCTGTCGTAAACGCTCTCGGAAAGATAGATCACACCCTGCTTGGGATCGTAGTGGTCGGTCAGATGACCGGGTACGCGCTCAATGGAAATATCGTAGAGTCCGTTATCGTCCAAAATCTTGCGCGCAGCCGCTACGCCCGTGATGCCGTGAGTTGCAATGCGGCTTCCCCAGTCAAATGCGCGTTTGACGCGGTATTGTGCGATCAGGGAAAAGAGCAACGCGGGAACGAGAATGAGCAGTGTCAAATCAAAAATAGGATAAAAGAACATAAAAATCTCCTTTTATGAGAGCAGATCGCCTAAATTCAGCTTTCTGCCGCGAATGTAGTCGGCAGCGGCCATGCGCTTTTTGCCCTCGGGAATGACCTGCGTCAGGGCAAGCGTACCCTTGCCGCATGCAACAAGGATCTCACCGTCAAGGCCGACAACCGTACCGGGAACTGCGCTGTGTACCTTGTCCTCATCGTATACGCGTGCAGCGTACACCTTGAGCAAGGAGCCGTTTGGCAGATGGGTAAAGGAAAGGGGAATGGGCGAGGTGCCGCGAATGTGGTTGTGCAGCGTGCGTGCGTCAAGCGAAAAGTCGAGAAGCAGATCACTCTTCTGGATTTTTTCAGCGTAATTTGCAAGGCTGTCGTCCTGCACCTCGGCAACCAGCGTGCCTTGGCGCAGCGCGTCCAGCGTCTGAAGCATGGTCTGTGCGCCAAGTGCGCCCAGCTTGTCGTGTATGGTTTCAAAATTGTCGGTGTCGGTAATCGGCAGCGAAGCCTTGAGCAGCATATCGCCCGTGTCAAGTCCCTCTGCCATGTACATGGTGGTCACACCGGTCTCGGCACAGCCATCCATAATGGCGCGTTGCATGGGAGCGGCACCGCGATAGGCGGGGAGCAGCGAGCCGTGTACGTTGATGCAGCCGTATTTGGGGTATTCCAGCACGTTGACGGGCAGAATTTTTCCGTAAGCCACGACCACGATCAGCTCGGGATCGATTTCTGCAAGCTGTGTGGCAAATTCCTCGCCTCGCAGCGTCTTTGGCTGATAGACCGGAATGTTATGCTCCAGCGCATACTTTTTGACGGGTGTGGGCAAAAGCTCGTAGCCGCGTCCGCGGGGCTTGTCGGTCTGCGTGACCACACCGATCACGTTCTCTCCGCGCTCAACCAGCGCCCGGAGCGTAAACACCGCAAAATCGGGTGTGCCCATAAAGAGTATCTTCACAGTTGCCACCTCTTATTCTTCAACGACTTCCAATGCGTTGTCAATAAACAGAACACCGTCGAGGTGGTCGATCTCGTGGCAGAAAGCACGAGCCAAAAGGCCGCTGCCCGAAACCTCGACGATCTCACCGTTGCGGTTGGTATAGCGCACGGTCACGTGCATGGGTCTGCGCGTCGTACCCCACTTGCCGGGCAGGGAAAGACAGCCCTCGCTCTCCTCCTGTGTGCCTGCGCGCGCAATGATCTTGGGGTTGATCATCTCATAAACCTCACCGGGCTCTACCTCAACCACAGCAATGCGGCGCAAAACGCCCACCTGGGGAGCAGCCAGACCGCAGCCGTCGGCTGCGTGCATGGTTTCCACCATATCGTCAAGTAAGGTCAGAATGCGGGGGGTGATGGTATCCACGGGACGGCAGGTCTTGCGCAAAACGTCGTCACCGTATTTTACAATTCTCAATTTAGCCATGAAAGGAGTCTCCTTTATGTATTATTATAGTGAAGATGGGTTGAAATCTATACCCAGGACAGACTTTTTTGCACCGTCCTTGCCAAAACGGACCAAAATTTTGGAAAAAAGCTCGCGGGAGCGCTTGTTGAGTCTGCATTTGATGACCAAACGCATACGGTATTTTTCCTCCACGCGGTAAACGGGGGCTTCAAACGGCCCGAAGATCAGCATGGGTACGTCGCAAAAGTCGCCCGAGCCAAGGCGGTCCAGCTCCTCGCGCAAGCGCACGGCATGAATCATCAGCTCCTTTTCATCGGCAGCAGTCAGCGTCAGCAGTACGATGTCGCAATAGGGCGGAAAGGTCAGAAGGCGGCGCAGCTTGATCTCGCGCTCATAAAAGGTGTGGTAATCCTGTGCGCAGGCAAGCGTGATCACGTCGCTGTCGGGATTGTTGGTCTGAATGATGGCGTGACCTTGCACATCACCGCGTCCCGCGCGTCCGATGACCTGTGTCAGCATGGCAAAGGTGCGCTCGGCTGCACGGTAATCATCCACGTAAAGCGAAGCGTCCGCCAGCAATACGCCTACCAGCGTGACGTCGGGGAAGTTGTGTCCCTTAGTCACCATCTGCGTGCCGATCATGACGTCAGCCTTGCCGTCACGGAATTCGCCCAACAGCTTGTCCATGGAGAATTTGGCTGAGGTGGTGTCCGCGTCCAAGCGCATGACGCGCGCGTCGGGAAGAAGCATTTCCAGCTCCTGCTGTACGCGCTGCGTGCCAAAGCCCGTATGCCGCAGGTGCTGCGAGTCACAGGACGGACATTTTTGCGGAACTTGCATGCGCGTGCCGCACCAGTGGCAGATCAGCTCGCCCTCGGTGTACGTGCCGTTTTTGACGTGGTAAGTCATGGCCACCGAGCAATGCGGGCAGGTAACGGCCGTGCCGCAAGAGGCGCAGGAAATAAAGCGGTGATAACCGCGTCTGTTGAGAAACAGCACGGCTTGTCTGCCCGATTCCACCGTTTCACTCAACGCGTCGGTCAAAAGCGTGCCGAGCGGTGAGGTCAACCCTTTGGCTGCGCCCTCGCGCATATCGGCTACCGTGACCTCGGGCAGATTGGTCTTATTATAACGCTCGGTCAGCGAAAGGAGGGTGTAAGTCCCTGCCTGCGCCTTGGCGTAGCTTTCAAGGGAAGGTGTTGCGGAGGCCAGCAGCAAAAGCGCTTTGTTGTATGCGCATCTCCAGCGTGCCACGTCGCGTGCATGATATTTGGGATCCTGATCGGATTTATAAGTGTGCTCCTGTTCCTCGTCCATGATGATCAGACCCAGGTTTGGAACGGGGGCAAAGACGGCCGAGCGCGTACCGATCACAAGTCTGGCTTGTCCTGAGCTGATGCGGGCGTAAGCATCCTGCCTCTCGCCTGCCGAAAGCCCCGAGTGGATCACGGCAACCGTGTCGCCGTATCTTGCACAGAACAGGGCTACCGATTGCGGTGTCAGCGAGATCTCGGGCAGCATGAGTATTGCACCCTTGCCGTCGGCCAGGAGCTTGTCAAGCAGCTTTGCCATCACGTAGGTTTTGCCGCTGCCCGTCACGCCGAACAGGAGCGCAGCGCGCGCCTCGCCGCTGTCTGCAAGTGAGATCAGCGTGTTGACGGCTGCTGCTTGTTGCTCGTTCAGTACAGGATCCGGTGCGGGAGTAAAGTCTGCGGGGATGGCGTAAGGATTGCGGTATATTTGCTTTTTCTCGGTTGACAGCAAGCCCTTTTCCACCAGCGCCTTGAGCTGTGCGGAGCCTGCATCTGTGCCTTGACAAAGCTCGTCCTTGTCTGCAGAGCGGTCAAGCAGGATCGCGCGGGCAAGTAATGCTTTTTGCTTTTGCGAGGTCAGGCGCACGGCAGCGGTCTTGTCACCGTCAGCAATACGCTGTGCTTGGTCGCGCGGGATGTTCAGTGTGTAAAGTGTTGCAAAAACACCGTCCGAGCCATGCTTTTCCTCGGCTTGCTTGAGCACAAAGCCTTTGTCTGTCAATTCGGATACAATCTCTCCAACGCCTGCGCCAAAGCGTGCGCGCAGGGCGTGCATGCTCACACTGCCGCGTGCGATGATGTAGTTGAATACTAAAAGGTGCGCGGCATCGAGCTTTTTGTCAAGATCCGGGGGCTCAACACCCGGCGCAGGACTGAAATAATCCACGATGTGTGACATGGAGGCCGAGGGGAGCACGCAGCGCACAGCCTCGCCCACGGTGCAAAGCGTTTGCTCGTGCAGCCAAAGGCAAAGGGACAGCATTTCCGCAGATAAGGAAATCCGCTCGGAGCACAGTCCCGCAATGCTTTTGATGCGCTTGGCCGTGGCACAGCTGTGTACCTTGGCAACCACACCGATCTGCTTGCGGTTTCCGTGTCCGAACGGCACAGTGACAAACACGCCGGGGGATACCGCGGCGCGTAAGTCTTGGGGGATATAGTAATCGTAGGAGGCATCGATGCAATAGGGGTTATCCAATATAAAGATCCCTGCGTATTCGGGTGCGCCTTCGTTACGGTTCACAAAAATTCACTCCTTTAGAAAGAGAAGGGTATTAAACCTGCTCCTCTTCAACCGGTGCTTCTCTGACGATCTTATATTCGCCCTTGTGGATGCGGCCGATGGCGATCTTGACTGCCTTTTCATCTCTGACTTCCTTGTCGATCAGGGTGTTCAGGGGCTTGTCGGTCTCCTTGTTGCCGGTCATGGAAGCCTCAGCCTGCTCACGCTGCTTGACGTATTCACCGGTGATGATGCGTGCGCACTTAGCGGTTGCGATAGCCAGCTCGTAGCGGTTGAATTCGTTCTTTGTCAAATCATTAATGGTAGGATAAAGCATAGTTGATTCCTTTCAAAAATTCGATATATTTAGAAATATTTTTATTATTCTTCCTCTTCCTCGCCACCGTCGTAATCCTGGTCGGTGGTCAGGCGGTTTGCAATGGTCTCGGCCTGCAGAGCCGAGAGAATGACGTGCTCGGAGTCTGTGATGATGACCGCGCGAGTCTTTCTGCCGCAGGTGACGTCAATGACGCGGCCTGCGTCCTTTGCGTCCTGAATCAGACGCTTAATGGGAGCGGAGTCGGGGGAAGCCAGCGTTACGATGCGCTCCACCGCTACCATGTTTCCGTAGCCTACGTTGATAAAGTTCATATCTTTGCTCCTTCGTGCAATTTATTGAATATTCTGAATTTGTTCGCGGATCTTTTCCAGCTCGGTCTTGACCTCAACCACCAGCTTTGCAATGGCAGCGTTGGTGCATTTGGAGCCTGTGGTGTTGATCTCGCGGTTGATCTCCTGCAAAAGGAAATCGATGCTGCGGCCAACGGGTTGGTCATCCTGTAAGTATTGCTCAAAGGCCACGAAATGCGAGCGCAGGCGAACCAGCTCCTCGTCAATGGCAACCTTGTCAGCGTAAATCGCACATTCGGTCAAAAGTCTGTTTTCATCCACCGTGATCACGGCATCCGCAAGCACCGCGCGGATCTTTTCCTCCAGGCGGTCGCGGTAGGTCACGATATCATCGGCAGAGAGCTGCTCAATGGTGTCCACGCGGCTCATAATAGCCTGCATTTTGCCGCGCAGGTCGGCTTCAATGCGCGCACCCTCGGAGCGTCGCGCGTCAAGGAAACGGTCGGTCGCCACCGAAAGCACCTGTAAAAGTGCCTGCCAGTCGCGCTCGGTGTCCTCCTCCGGCTTTTTGACCTTGAAGATGTCCTGATTGCGGGCAACGGTCATAACGCTGATGTCGTCTGTAAGGCCGAACGTGTCGCGCAAGGAATAAAGCGCGTCAAGGTAACCCTTGGCATAGCCCTCGTCAAGCACGATCGAAACGCCCTGCGTGTCCAACACGTCAATCGAGATATTGACGTCCACCTTGCCTCGTGCAATACCGCGGCTTTGCAGGTAGGGCTTGATCTTTTCCTCCAAGTACGAAAATGCGCGGGGCATGCGTACCGAGCAATCAAAAAATCGGTTGTTGACCGAGCGGATCTCGACGGTAATGTCCTTGCCTGCAACGGTCTGCTTGTCGCGCCCAAAGGCGGTCATGCTGAAGATCAACGTTACTTCCTCCGAATTCCGCCGTTTTTCTTTGCGCAGGGCAGGGCAAAAAACGGCATATATAATTATTGTACCCGATTTGCAATCAAATGTCAACAGCGAAAGTGAAAAAAGTGAAAAACAAAAAGCAAAAAGTGAAAAAGTGAAAACAAATTCACGACAAATTCGCGAATTTCTTTTCGGTATTGCAAATCGAAAAGTCTTGTGCTATAATGGTCATAGAAAACTGTGTGATGTGGACGCGCACGTAACAGTGAGCCGTCCCCACAGTTACACGCTTGGTTGCCCAAATCTTTCAACAAAAAGCATCAATTTTCGCCAGAGCGTTCGGGAATGCGCGTAACCGGGGACGGAGCATTGTTACGCCGCGCTGTAACCGAACATGACACAAAAAACAATCACGCGGTGTAACAAGGGCCTGTCCCCCGTTACGCGCAACACGCAAACCTCTTATAATACAAGAAATAATATGTAACAGAGTACCGTCCCCTGTTACAAGAAACAAATACTTGAAGCTGCTAAAAGACAAGGGCTTGTCCATCCGACAGATCAGCCGCCTGACGGGGATCAGCTTTGGTATTGTTTCAAGAGTTTAACTAAATTACGCGCGCATAACAGGTGGACGGAACCATGTTACA
>JAFTLD010000073.1 GCA_017452945.1 Clostridia bacterium
AATTCGGTTCGGCTCCCGTTCGGCTACCCAAAGAACTTTCATCCAAACGGATAAATCAACACAAGCGGATGCGTAAATGAGCCTCCCCGCTGCGGGAGGTGCCGCGAAGCGGCGGAGGGGGTTCCCATACAGACACTCCTTCATATCCAATAATACTGAAAAGCAGGAGCCTTGATCAAAGACCTTTGCTTTCCGTTGTATAAGACGTGAAAGGGCGACCGTACGGTGACCTCATCCGTCGCCTACGGCGCCACCTTCCCCGGCGGGGAAGGCTCATCAAGGTACCCCGAAGCGGATAATCGAATAAGACGGACGCACAAAATAAGCCTTCCCCGCTGCGGGAGTTGCCGCGAAGCGGCGGAGGGGGTTCCCACACGGATGCTCTTCACGTCTTGCTTCTACAAAAAACAGCAGGAATTTGCTCAAAAACGAACAAATTCCTGCTACTTTTCCGCTAATTCATCAGCCCGATCGGGCTGATTTTTATTTTTTACCACTTATTCTTCTTGGAAACGATCTTTTGCGACAGCAGGGTGTGCAGCTGCTCGGTCTGCTCGGGCGTCAAAGACAAAAGATCTACGATCCACACCTGTTTTGTTGAAATAAACAGGTACAGGTCGTCCTTGTTCTTTACATATTTGACAAACATGCTGTATTGCAACTCACCGGATTCGGTTGTATAAGCAGAGCTCACACTGTAACGCATGCTTTCTTCCGAAAAGGTCATTTCTATGACTGCATTCAGACTTTTGGCCTTTTTGTAGGAAAATCGCGGCACAATCAGCGTCGTGACCATCCACGTAATCCCCAGCACCCACGCAATTAAGAATAATAAAATAATCCCATCAGACACAGGCAATCCATCCGCAATATCTTTGATCAACCATGCGGCGGCAATCGCCATTTCAAACACCAGCAAAATCAAAAACCACTTTCGCTGTACCAACTGATAATAGTAATTGAATCGCAGCAATCTTTCCTTTGTATAAACAGTCGTCGTTTGAATCGGCATGCTCTTCCCTCCTTACTTATTCCTCATCCTTTTGATCTTTTCCTCGTCCGGTGTGACGTAAGCCGTCCAGTTGGTGTGGTAGATTACCAAGCCCGGCTTGGCCGCGGGCGGCTTTTTGACGTGGCGCACCTGAATATAGTCCACCGCGATATGCTCGCCCGTAGCTTTGGAATAAAACGCTGCGATCTCGGCTGCATCGGTAAAGTCCTCGGCAGGTGGCTCTTCCCCGTCGCAGATCATAACCACGTGCGAACCGGGCATGCCCTTGACGTGAAACCACCAGTCGTTTCGGTCTGCAACCTTGTGCGTAATATACTCATTTTGCACGTTGTTTTTACCGCACAGCACGCGATACCCGTTGGTTGTTGTAAATTGCATGACCACGGGATTCTTATTTTTCTTGGGTGCTGCATACCCCTTCATGCGCGAAGCGTAACCAAAGCGATACAGCTCCTCGCGAATCTCGTCCAGATCAGCCTGCGTTTCGGCACGCGTCAGCGCGTCAAACACGGTATACAGGTATGCAAGCTCTGCCTCTCCCAGCTCGATCTGACGCGTCAGTTCAACCTTGGCGTTGCGCAGCTTGGTGTATTTTTTGTAATACTTCTGTCCGTTGGCCACAGGCGTCAGGCGGTCGTCCAGCTCTACGATACAGCTGCCGTAAGCACCGCTCTGCTCGTCCCATTCCTCATAGTCCAAAAGCTCCGCGCGCTTCATGCCCTTCTCAAGGCAATACAAATTGCCCATGATCAGATCTCCGCACTTTTTATAATGCTCCGCCTGCTCACACTCGGCAAGCTCTCCCCTTTGCGCTTCCAGCTTTTTTACAATACGGCTCTCACCGTGCGTCAGCAAGGAAAGCACGTCGGACGCGCGTTGCTTGATGCGTGTTTCGCGGTCACGCGTGGAAAAGAAGACGTCGAGCAGCTTGCCCGCGCTCTCAAAATCCTGGCGCGGCATATCCGCACCGTAATGCGTCAGCGAAATAAAGGCGTATTCCACAGGCTTTGTGCCGTCGGTCACCAGCGTCGGGCTGTAATTTCCCGTACGTACCGCACCCATGACCGCATCAAACGCGCGCCACAGCTCGGCTGCAGTGCAGTATTTGATCGGCGTATCGGTAAAGCGCGTAGCGCGGTAAGCCATCTCCCTTGCCACGGCGGCGGAAATGCCCATATAGCGCTCCAAGATCCAGCGGTCGGCCCTTTGCTCCGGATCTGCATTTGCATAAGCAGACGCAAAGCCCTCTTCGGTTTCGGTCAAGGGATCGCACTTGTTCTGCGCGGGCGGCAACTCATACGTCATGCCCGGCAGCACCTGGCGCTTGCTGCTGGTGGAAAAATCGATGGTTTTGAGCACCGCCAATATTTTCTTATTCTCATCCGTGAAGATCAGATTGCTGTATTTGCCCATGATCTCGGCAATCAGATAGCGCGTGCAGGCAAAGCCCATCTCGTCACGCGTTTCAAACGCCAGCTCGCAAACGCGCTCAAAGCCGATCTGCGTCACCGCTGACAGCTTAGAGCCCGACAGGTGCTTGCGCAAAAGCATACAGAACATGGGGGGCTGCTGCGGATTTTCCTTTTGCACCTCGGAAAAACAGATACGCGGATTGTTTGAGCCCGCATTGATCAACAGGCGTTTGCCGCCTTCCACCGTGCGCATCTGCAGCACGATCTCGTCACGCTCGGGCTGCATGACCTTTTCTATTCTGCCGCCTTGCCCTGTCCGAGTGATCTCGTCCAGCACACAGGCAAGCATACCAGCATCAAATGCCATATAGGGTTCCTTTCAAAATGATTTACAACAAACTGTTCAGGTTGTCAGACTGCGAGGAATCGGGCATGGGAATGACGTACTTGTAGTACTCAATGCCGTATTTCTCACAAAGCTCATATACGGTCTTCAAGTTTCTCTTGCGCTCGGCAGTCTTGCCGTCCAGACTGCACAGATAATACGCCTGGATCGAGGATTTCTCCACGTGCGCTCTCTGCTCGTCGGTCTCGGCCATTTCGAGCGCCTCTTCCCAGTAAACGCGCATCTTCTTGCCGAAGTTATTGTCGCGTTTACCGCTTTCACTGACAAACGGGAACATCTTCAGTCCCTTGTCAAAGATGCCCACGTGCGGATTGTTCTTAGCCCCGTGTGCAGCCATGACCTCCATGTACTCCTTGATCTGTACCCAACCGGGACCGTAATAATACTGCATGAATTCATCCATATATGCGTAGTATTGCTCCTCGGTCATATCGGGATTCCACAAAAGCTTGGCAAGCAGATAAGAGCGCAGCTCGGCAAACTCACCGGAGACGGATACCTGCTGTCCCTCCAAGAACACACCCTTGACGTTGTGCTCCTTGTAGAATTGCACGTTGGCGTGCAGCACGTCAAAATTGGGGAAGAAGGTAAAATAGGTTTCAGCATTGTAGGTGTAATCCCAAATGTACAGATTGTCACAGATCTCGCTCCATGCCTCGATATCCTTGCAGAAGGACTTGTTGCGTGAGCAAGAGGGATCGGACAGCTCGTGCGTAAAGCAGCACTCAATCGAGCAAAGGCGGATGATGACGTTTTCCGCAGGGCGCACGGTCTTGGGAGGCGTACGCGTGTAGCGGTAAGCCAGCGTGTCCACGTAGACACCGGGATAATCATCCTTAATATCGTTTGCAATGCGGTTGACAAAGGTCAGCAGCGAGCCCATCTCAGAGCCTTCCGCATCGTTGATGGCCTTGCAGTTTGCGCAATTACAGCCGCCCTTCCCCGCATCCGAGTCGTTTTGCGACACGGAAATAATGGTAGCCTCGGGATTTGCATCCAGCCATGCGCGCACGTTGGAAAGCACGGTTTGGTAGACCTCCTCGTCGGTCAGACAGGGCTGCACGTTCCCTGTATGCGTGCTTCCTCCCGTCAGATAGCTGAAGGTATGTACAAAACGGCCTGCGTAACCCACACCGCCGCCGATGTCGGAGACGGGCGTGGAGTTGTCGTAAAAGCTGTTATCCTTGGAGTGATTTGCAAAATCCTGCTTATAGCGCATATCGTACCAGTAGGTATCGCGCAGCTCAAAGGCAGGATTGTGCAGCTTGGAATACCCCGCAGGGATCTCGGCAGACGCTTGATTGACGATCACGGTCGTATCCGCAGCAAAGAAGCGCACACCCAGATATTCCTCCAGAAAATCATATACACCGTACATGGTACCGCGATCGCAGCTGCCTGTGATGTACAGCTTTCCGTTTTCCTCCAGCATGGTGTAGCCGTCCAGCTCTACCTTCTGTCTTGCCTCGGTCACAGCAGGGGTGTCGCGGTCGGTCACACCGATCACGATCTCGTGCTCGGAAGCCTTTTCCTCAATTCGGAAGCCCGTAGCCTGTTCCAGGTACTGCACCAATTCATCTGCACTGTTACGCACGCAGGCAGCACCGCCATCCTGCACCACAAGGGTGAAGGACTTGATATCCACACCGCCGACGGTAAATGCATCCAGCGGAATGCCGTCGTCTGTTTCGGCCTCGGTTTCGCTTTCACTTTCACTTTCGCTTTCACTTTCACTTTCACTTTCGGATTCGGGTTCACTTACACTCTCGCTCTCACTTTCGGTGGGAGTTTGGGTGTCGGTTTGCGTAGCAGGGTCCTGCTCAGTCTGCTCACCGTCACCGTTCGATGAGTCACAGGCAACAAACGCAAGCATCATCAATACTGCCAGCATAACGGCAAGCATACGCGTCCATACGTCGTGTTTCATGATCGATTCTCTCCTTCGATATTTATTGATTTCCATCAGTCAAACATCAGAGTGTCCACCTCTGCAAGTGATGCAAAGGTCATATCGGGGCGTTTTTCGGGCTCGGCAGCATCCACGTCGGCCTGCTGCGTCTCACCCGTCAAAACCAGCACGGCTGTCACGCCATGCAAGCGTCCAAGTGCGATATCGGTATAAAGCCTGTCACCGAATATGCAGATATCCTCTTTCTGCATGCCCGTTGCCTCACAGATCATTTGCACCGTTTCTTTATAGGGCTTGCCGAAATACGTGGGCTGCACGCCGGTCGAAGCGGTAACAAAGGCTGCAATGGCACCGCTGTCCGGGATAAAACCGGTCTCGGTGGGACAGTTGAAATCGGGATGGGTGGAGAGATACTCCGCACCGCAGCGCACAAAGCGGCAGGCGTTGTCCAGCTTTTCATAGGTCAGCGTGGTGTCAAAGCTGGTGACCACGATATCAGCCTGAGCCTCGCTGCCTGTCAGCATGGGAATGCCCGACGCGCTGAAATGCTCCACCAGCTCGGGCGTGCCAACCAGATACACACTCTTACCGGGGCGGTGACGCTTCAAGAATTCCACGGTCACGTCCCCCGAGGTCATGATCTCATCCTCGCGGGGAGAAAAGCCCAGACGAGAGAGCTTGCCCATATAAAACTCGGTGGTGTGAGAGGCGTTATTGGTAAAGAACAGCACGCGATAGCCATTCTCGCGCAGATGATCAATAAAGCGAATGGCAAAATCAAAAACCTGATTGCCAAGATAAATGGTGCCGTCCATATCAAACACGAACAGCTTTTTGGATGTCAAAACGTCTTTTTGTGTATTCATTTCCCCGCTCCTTGGGTGTTTTTTCATTATCATTATAACATACTCTTGATTTTTTTGCAATATCATGATATACTGTAACGGGATATTATTTGCAAATGAGGAAAGGAAATTTCATCATGAACGCAATCAATGAGAAAAATAAAGTAGTTGTGGGGATTGACGTGGGCGGTTCGACCACCAAGATCGTGGGGTTCCGTCGAGGAGAGAACGGCAGCGAAACGCTGATCGCCCCCCTGTTCGTGCAGGCAACCGATCCCATTACATCAATATACGGTGCTTTCGGGCGCTTTACCATGGAGAACGGCCTCTCGCTCACAGACGTTGACAAGGTCATGATGACGGGCGGCGGCTCTTCCTTCCGCTCGCAGCCAATCTACACGCTGCCCTGCAATAACGTTTCTGAATTCGAGTGCATTGGCCTTGGCGGTCTTTATCTGTCGGGGCTGGACGAGGCAATCGTGGTCAGTATGGGCACAGGTACGGCACTCATTCACTCAAAAAAGGCGGGCGATGCGACCATGGTTAAGTATCTGGGTGGCACGGGTGTTGGCGGTGGCACGTTGTTGGGCTTGACGCAAAAGCTGACGGGGGTCAAAACGGTGGAGCACATTGAGGCCTTGTGTGCCGAGGGCAATCTTGCCAACATTGACCTGCGCATCAGCGACATTTCCAAGAATCGCAGCTATGAAAACATGAAGGACAATCTGACTGTTTCCAACTTTGGCAAGGTGAGTGATATTGCGACCAACGAGGACATTGCGCTGGGAGTTGCAAATATGGTAGCCGAGACCATTGCCATGGTGGCGGTATTTGCGGCAAGGGGCTGCGGTGTCAAGGACGTGGTGCTGACCGGCAATCTTTCGACCATTGCGCCTATTCGTAAAACGTTTGAGGGACTTGACCAATTTGGCGTAAACTTCATCATTCCCGAAAACGCACAGTTCGGCACGGTCATCGGTGCCGCGTTGCACGACAGTCATAAGTGTATCTGATCAAATCCCGCTGCGTTGCAGCGGGATTTTCACGTCTTGCACAACTGCCACCACACGGACGACCTCACTCATGAAAGTTTCGCTCGAGCCTTTTCAAAGGCTCGCGGGATCCAAGGGCAGAGCCCTTGGTCGCGCCCGCAGGCGCGAAAAATCTTCACTCGCCGTTCTTTTTGGTTCTTTTTCTTGCGGCTACATAGCCAAGAAAAAGAACGGAAATAATTTCCTCACATAACATCCCAACAGCCGTTCGTTTTATACATTGAACTTGTTCTCTCCGTTCTTTTTTGTGCCAACTAAATTAAAGAAAAAATAGTATTTTTCGCAAAACCAAATAACAAGGGAGAACCCATCGGGCCGATGAATTAGCGGAAAAGTAGCAGGAATTTGTTCAAGTATGAGCAAATACCTGCTGTTTTCGTAAACAAAAGATGTGAAAGAGCGTCCGTGTAATGCACCTCATCCGGCGCTACGCGCCACCTTCCCCAGCGGGGAAGGCTTTGTTGCAGGTAACCGCGCCTTTTAGAAGAGCAACATGGTAGCGATAACCCAAAATCTTTCACCCAAACAGAAAAACAAACCCAAACGGTTACATAAATGAGCCTTCCCCGCTGGGGAAGGTGGCGCGTAGCGCCGGATGAGGTCACCATACGGTCGCTCTTTCACGTCTTATAAAACAGAAAGCAGAAGCCTTTGTGACTTCTGCTCTTGTTCATTGGTTCTGTTTTACCGCTTATTGATCAACCCGATGCTTGAGTTCTCCCTTTTTATTATGACTCGCTTTCACGCATCGGTTCACCGACGGTATAATTCCCTTCCATAACGGTTTCGATGTCAAGAGGGCCACCGTCCGAACCTATGTAGACTGTCAGCATTTCTCCCCCAACAGATTCCCACACCAAAGCGTAAGAAAAATTACTGGCGCCATGAAAATCATGCGGCTTTCCCAAAATTTCCACGACTTCCTGCACCGTCATCCCTTTTTGGATCTGATCAAAATCTTGCGCTGTTGGCTTGTGTGTTTTTTCGCGATCCATATACAAAGCCACGGCTTGTTCCCTTGATAAGGTTTCGGCTTCGGTAGTGTCAAGTTCCGAATGTGAAACACATATACAGGTAGCTATCCCATTTGAAAGAATTTTTTCTCGAAATTCAATAGATAGATCATATGGAGTTTCTCCATCAAACTCTATACTATACTGTGTACCACTATCACTCGTCCAGCATAACCAAATCCCATGCGGAAACGGGATTGACATATCGTGCGGTTTCCCGACAATCGCCACAACTTGTGAAATATGCATCCCTTCCTCGATCAAATCAAAATCCGAATCATGAGGAATATGTTGCCTGTTCTTATCCAAATAAGTTGCTTCAAGTCTATCTATTTCCGCCAAATACTCATCCCAATGCTCAGTCACGTAGTCATAATACGATGTGGTTGATACTTCAGATGTCTCCGATTCTGCAGTATCTTGTATCCGAAAGCACAATATGTCCTTTAGGGTATCGATTAACTCGCTATTCGATTCTCCACTTAAATGGTCAGCAAATAACATCCCAGTCACAACCAAAAGTATTATGATAATCGAATAAATGAATACTATTAGAACAATATATCTTTTCTTCATAATTTTACTCACTCGTTATTACATAATATAGGATGTCACTGTCATACCAAAGCGACGGATTGCTGCAATACCACCCCCCCAGATGAATCATCCGAGGGCATCTCGTTTAATAACTCACTTGGGGTGCCATTGTAGCCATGTTTATTAGCCCATAATCCCATATCTGTTCGATACCAAAAATGATAATCCATAATTTCCCAATTCGTTCCTACGCGCAAAACAACAATCCACTGATTGTCGTCAATTTCAATATCCCACCCATCGTTGCTCGATTCAGTTTGTTCCCATAATCCCGGGTAATACACATCTAACCATTTTTCAAACAATGACTGATGTTCCCTTGCTGTTTTCACAATCATTATAGCACAATTAACATCATTTGTCAACCCAGAACCCAAAGTACAGGCCTGATTATATGATTGTCGGAGAGGAATCACAAGCAAATTCATCCTCTCTTACTAAACACATATGGAACATTGAGAAAATCCTCTCCGTTCTTTTCTTTGACACCGCTGGCGCAAAGAAAAGAACCAAAAGAAACGCCGAGAATGTTTCGCCTCTGCGGAGGCGACCAAGGGCTCTGCCCTTGGAGCCCGCAAACTTTTGTAAAAGTTTGATCAAAACTTTTCATCAGTTAGGTCGCTATAAACTTCTGCGCACCCCTTGACATTTCTCTTGTCCTCATGCTATAATAAATAGTTGATAATATGATTTCATCCGAAAGGAATTTTTACACTATGCAATGGACATCCTTAAATGATCTGAGAGAGAAGTATCTGGCTTTCTTTGAGTCCAAGGGCCACCTCCGTCTTCCCTCTTATCCGCTCGTTCCTATTAACGACAAATCCCTGCTCCTGATCAACTCGGGCATGGCTCCCATGAAGAAGTTCTTCACCGGTGAGGAGATTCCTCCCCGTAACCGTGTTACCACTTGCCAGAAGTGCATTCGTACCCCCGACCTTGAGCGCGTGGGTCACACCGCACGCCACGGTACCTTCTTTGAAATGCTGGGCAACTTCTCGTTTGGCGATTACTTCAAGAACGAGGCCATTCCGTGGGCTTGGGAGTTTTTGACCTCCCCCGAATGGTTGGATATTCCCGAAGAGCTGCTCTGGCCTTCCGTTTACGAGCACGACGAAGAAGCCTTTGAGCTTTGGAACAAGGTCATTGGCGTTCCCGCTGAGCGCATTACCCGTCTTGGCAAGGCTGATAACTTCTGGGAGCACGGCTCCGGCCCCTGCGGCCCTTGCTCCGAGATCTACTTTGACCGTGGCATCGAGCACGGCTGTGGCGACCCCAATTGCCGCCCCGGCTGCGACTGCGACCGCTTCATGGAGATCTGGAACAACGTATTCTCCCAGTTTGACAACGACGGACACGGCAACTACACCGAGCTGAAGTCCAAGAACATCGACACCGGTATGGGCCTTGAGCGTCTGGCTTGCGTCATGCAGGGCGCAGACAACATGTTCTTGGTTGACACCAACCGCCGCATCCTTGATACCGTTTGCACCATCGCAGGCAAGACCTACGGTGCCGACGCCAACGACGATATTTCGATCCGTGTTTGCACCGACCACATCAAGAGCGCCATGTTCATGATCTGCGACGGTGTTATCCCCTCCAACGAGGGACGCGGCTACGTTTTGCGCCGCATCATTCGTCGCGCATGCCGCCACGGTAAGCTGCTTGGCATCAATCATGCATTCCTCTCCGACCTTTGCGTGGTTGCTATGGAGGAAAACTGCGGTGCTTATCCCGAGTTGACCACCAAGCACGACTATATCCTCAAGGTTCTTTCTCTGGAGGAAAAGCGCTTTGACGCTACCATTGACGCAGGCCTCTCCATTCTTTCCGATCTCTTGCATGGCGCGATTGCACAGAATGCCGACACCATTTCGGGCGAGGAAGTATTCAAGCTGTACGATACCTTTGGCTTCCCCATCGACCTGACGCGCGAGATCGCAGCTGAATCCGGCCTTAAGATCGACGAAGACACCTTCAAGAAGCTGATGAACGATCAGAAGCAGCGCGCACGTGCTGCCCGCGGCAATATCAGCGGCTGGAGCGAGGCTTCCAAGTCTGCACTTTCCGACATTGCCAAGACCGAATTTACCGGCTATACCGAATACAGAACACAGGCTACGGTCATTGCGATCCTTGCCGAGGACTCCCTTGTTGACAGCGTCAGCGAGGGTGACTGCACCGTCATTCTGGACAAGACCCCCTTCTATGGTGAAGGCGGCGGCCAGGTTGGCGACACAGGTACCATCTACAAGGATGGCGTGATGATCAGCGTCACCGACACCAAAAAGACAGACGGCATTTACCTGCATCTTTGCACAGTCAGTGAGGGTGTACTGAACGTTGGCGACGTAGTCACCGCAGACATTGCAGACCTTCGTCGTGATGCCATCAAGCGCAACCACTCCGCTTGCCACCTGTTGCAGGCAGCTCTGCGCTCTGTACTTGGCACGCACGTTGAGCAGGCAGGCTCTTACGTGGATGAAACCCGCTGCCGCTTCGACTTCTCTCACTTTGCCGCTATGACCGAGGACGAGATCCGCAAGGTTGAGGCGCTTGTTAACCTGCACATTCTGGCTGCCAACTCCATTGAGAGCGTAGAGACCGACATCGAATCCGCACGCGCAGCAGGCGCTATGGCTCTGTTTGGCGAAAAGTACGGCAAGATCGTACGCATGGTCAAGATGGGCGACTTCTCGACCGAGCTTTGCGGTGGTACACACTGTGATAATACCGGCAAGATCGGTATGTTCAAGATCATTTCCGAGTCTTCCGTAGCTGCAGGCGTGCGCAGAATTGAAGCCACTACCGGCTTTGGCGTGCTTGAACTGCTGGCACAGAAGGATGCAATGATCAATCAGGTTGCAAAAGAGCTCAAGGTTCAGAACCCCGCAGACAGCACAAAGAGAGTTGCACAGCTGCACGCGGAACTGGCAGCAGCCAAGAAGGAGATCGAATCGCTGAATGCCAAGATCGCAGGCTCCAAGCTGGATAGCCTTTTGAGCGGTGCCAAGGTTGTTGGCAGCGTCAAGTTGATCGCAGCGCACATGAGCGGCATGCAGATGGATGCAGTTCGCGCACTGGCAGACCAGATCAAGGCTGACCACGCTGACACGGTTGCGGTACTTGCAGTCAATGCAAACGGCAAGCTCAACTTTATTGCAGTTGCAGGCAAGGATGCCGTTACAGCAGGCGCACACGCAGGCAAGCTGGTTGGCGCTGTTGCAGCAGTGACCGGCGGTAAGGGCGGCGGACGTCCCGACAACGCAATGGCAGGTGGCAATGACGCTTCCAAGATCGCAGACGCACTTGCAGCTGCAGAAGGCACACTCGCAGGTCAGCTTAAGTAATTCGCATCGGTAATTACCCCATATGGGTATTTCGAACTTGAAACAAAAATAAAAAGGAGACCAAAACAGCTGTCGCTGTTTTGGTCTCCTTTTTTGCTATCCTAAAAATGACAAGAAAATGCGTTATATCATGCCCAGCTCATGGTCGTGGGCTTTTCTTCATAAATACAGATATCCTTCAGGAATGCAACCGCCTTGGCAAGGCCTTCGTCGATGGTCATCAGGCTGTCCTCATGCTCGATGGACAGCACGCGGTCATAGCCGACAAGGCGCAGGTTGGAAACCATATCTCTCCAATAGGTCTCACCGTTGCCATAGCCAACCGTGCGGAAGATCCATGCGCGATGGATCTCGTCGCCATAATGCTTGGTGTCCAGCACACCGTTCTTGGCCACGTTGATCGCATCGATCTTGGTGTCCTTTGCATGGAAGTGATAGATCGCCCCCTGCAGCTCACGAATGGCCGCCACAGGATCCATGCCCTGCCAGATCAGGTGAGAGGGATCAAAGTTTGCACCGATCACGTCACCGACAGCCGCACGCAGCTTGAGCAGCGTTTCGGGGTTGTAAACACAGAATCCGGGATGCATTTCAAACGCAATGCGGGTCACACCGTGCGCCAAGGCATATGCGCCTGCTTCCTTCCAATAAGGAATCAGCACCTCGTTCCACTGCCAATCCAGGATCTTAAGAAAATCATCCGGCCAAGGGCAAGTCACCCAGTTGGGGTACTTTGCGCCGGGGGCGTCACCGGGGCAGCCCGAGAAGGTGATGACGGTGTCAATGCCCATCTTCTCTGCCAGCAGCACTGCCTCGCGGAAGTCCTTATCAAAAGAAGCGGCAATTTCGGGATCGGGATGCACGGCATTGCCGTGGCATGCCAGCGCGCAAACGCTGACGTCATATTTTTTCAGAGTTGCAATAAATTCATCGTATTTTGCAGGATCGGCCAACAGCTCTGCAGGGTTGCAGTGTGCCTTGCCGGGATAACCGCCCGCACCAAGCTCTACGGTATGCACACCAAGACCGGTGATGATCGAAAGAGCCTCGTCCAAGGATTTATTGCCGTATAAATTTGCAAGTACGCTGATCTTCATGAAAATATCCTCACTTAGTCAAAATAATAGGGCTGGCCGGTCTTTGCGGACTCGTAAATGCCCTCAAGAATTCTGGTGACCGTGTAAGCCTGCTCGGGGAGCACGCAAGGATCGGTATCATTCACGACCGCATTGATCCACTGTGCTGCCTCCAACACTGCGGGGTCACCGCTGCTCACGCCTTCATAGAAAGCTGCCCCCTGGGGATTGAGCGTGGGACGCAAAATGTACTGGCTGTTGTTACGAATGCCGTTGATGCGTACGCCGTCGTGCAGGTCACCGCCTGCCTTGGTGCCGCAAACCAGCGTGGTTGCCTCGCGCACGTCGATCATGTTGATCGCCCAAGAGGACTCCAGATTGATGGTTGCACCGTTTTCCATGACCACAAAGCCAAACGCGCTGTCCTCAACCGTGAACTTTTCGGGATCCCAGTTGCCCCATGCGTTGCCCTGATTGGTGTCCTTGTTGAGCTTGTGATAGGACGTGCCGACGCAGTACTTGGGCTTGTAGTTATCCATGATCCAAAGAGTCAGGTCAAGTGCGTGCGTACCAATATCGATCAGAGGACCGCCGCCCTGCTCGTACTCATTCAGAAATACGCCCCAAGTGGGAACGGCTCTGCGGCGAAGCGCGGTTGCCTTTGCGTAGTAAATATCACCAAACGTGCCGTCTTCCGCTTCTTTCTTGAGATACTGGGAATCAGCTCTTTGACGGCTCTGGTAGCCGATGGTCAGCTTCTTGCCGGTTTCCTTGGCAGCATCCACCATCTTCTTTGCCTCAACGGAGTTGATTGCCATGGGCTTTTCGCACATAACGTGCTTGCCGGAGTGCAGCGCGTCAACCGTGATAAAAGAGTGGGAGCGGTTGGGGGTGCAGACGTGTACCACGTCAATGGTGGTGTCGGCCAGCAGTTCCTTGTAATCGGTGCAAACCAGCGCGTCGGGCGTGCCGTACTTTGCCTTTGCGTCAATTGCTCTCTGCTCGATAATGTCGCAGAACGCAACCATTTCCACGTTGGGAAGCTGCTTAAGCGAGGGCATGTGCTTGCCGTTTGCAATACCGCCGCAACCAATGATACCAATTCTGAGCTTTTCCATAAAATTCGTCCTCCATATAGGAAAATTTTGTTTGGCGGCATCGCCGCCATTGTATAACGCCATGATAACGCCATATTTTTACAATTATATAATACCGAAAAAATCCCGATTTTGCAAGCGCAAAACCGGGATTTTTCAATGTTTGGAGATTTGCATAATTTTACCAAAGAAAATTTGTGCAAGAGTGCTGTGGGCATCAAGATATTTTCTTCTTCATGTCCGCAAGAGCTTGGGCATAGAACTCTTGATAACTCAAATTGAGTACTTCATTTTGACCGCTTGTTTCGAAATCAAAATCAATCGGGTCAACAAGCTTATTCCCATGGTAATCTTTCAGCGTATTGAGAAGCTCCAGCTTTGGACTATATTCCTTTGCTTTGGGTTCATAGAAATACATCTTACCTTGATTATCACGATCCCTTGCCTTGCGGTTGAGCAACCACCACAGATCAAACTCAAAAACGCCAAAGCCAAAACCTATGCAGTAGATATCACCGTATAAAAATGCATCTATCCAGCTTGTCCCTCGCTCAATCTTTTTGTCAGCTTTTCCCCATCTGTTGTTATCGATCTTGTTTATCTCTTCCTTGATCTTGCACAACAAGTTTCCGTAGTAATAGTGTCCCAATACAATGCTATCCGGCTTTCTGTGCTCACCGTGAATATGCCAGATACGGTTCTCGCTTTTCTCAAAGTTGACCTTGTTATACGTATATAACGTATACCTGCGTTCTGCAGTTCCCGGTACGTGTGTCGTCATTTTTTCAAGTTGGCGTTCAGTAATGCTTTGGACACCAAGAGAAGCAGCTTCAAACTCATAAGTATAATTGGTCGTCAATATTTCATCGAAGCCCATACGCAAAAGCTCACGGAGCAAATCGTAGCAATCGGACGTCACGTTCGAATCAAGCAGCATTGCTTTCTTCTCCTTCAGCTTTTTATCCACATGATCATCGGTTAGCAGAATTGCTTGCAAAGGCGAGGGACACTGCTTGAATTGCTCATTTGCCAGCAATTCCTTGTTTTCCGCAATGCTTCCTAAATAATCCTTCCAAGACATGCCACCGTATGCCTGCAGAACTCCGGCACCGATCAGCAAAACACGAGGCCTTACTGTATCTGTACTCATTCCTTGTACCCCCAAACAACCGGACAGTAATCGTCATTCCAGTAAGCGCTCCAATTATTCGGTTTGGAAACTGCTTCACAATAGATTGTCAAGCTATCACAGTTATTAAACGCATACGATTCAATAGTTTCCACACTATCGGGAACGATAACACTCATCAAGCTGGTACACTTGTAGAACGCCCTATAACCAATACTTGTCACGCTATCCGGAATCGTGATGCTCGTCAAGCCGGCACACTCATAGAACGCATAATCACCAATACTTGTCCCTCCGGTTATTATAACCGTCTTTAGTGATACAGGCACATCATAATCATTGTTTTGATACTTATCCGCTCCAAATATATAACCGAAGTGCGTGTTGCTCGTTCCGTCTTTTTCTGCGCCCACAAACGGTAAGGTAATACTCGTTAAACCAGTACATTTATAGAACACTCCTCCGCCAATACTCGTAACACTATCCGGAATAGTAATGCTCGTCAAGCCTGTACATCCATGGAATGCAGAGTTGCCAATGTTTATCACACTGTTTGGAATAGTGATGCTTGTCAAGCTCGTACAGTCAGAGAATGCGGATGTACCAATACTTGTCACGCTTTCGGGAATCGTGACACTCGTCAAGCCCGTGCATGAATAGAATGCACGATAGCCAATACTTGTCACGCCAATCGGAATAGTGATGCTCGTCAAGCCGGAACAGCCACGAAATGCTTCTTCACCAATACTTGTCACGCTTTCGGGAAGCGTGATGTTCTCTAAGCTGGTACAACCGAAAAATGCATCGTTACCAATGCTTGTCACGCTGTTTAGAATGGTAATACTGGTCAAATTATTGCAATTGTAGAATGCTCCATATAATATCTCACCACCGGTTACGGTTACAGTTGTCAAGGTAGCAGGGATATAAAAAGTGTTACTGCTTGCCTTGGAACCGTAATACTGTTTCGTTGCTATTCCACCTTTATAACTTGAAGTGCCAAAAATGTAGCCAAAGGGATGCTGCTTAGTATCAACCACAGATTCCGCACTACTACCCACAAAAGGAATCGTAATGCTTTTAAGTCCTGAACAACCGGAGAATGCGGCAGCACCAATACTTGCCACATTATCCGAAACAGTAATACTGGTCAAACCAGTACAACCGGAGAACGCAGACTGGCCAATACTCGTCACACTATCTGGAATGATAATACTGGTCAAACCAGTACAACCGGAGAACGCGGACTGGCCAATACTCGTCACACTATCCGGAAAGGTAATGCTTGTCATTCCGGTACAACCGGAAAACGCGGACCGGCCGACACTTGTCACGCTATCCGAAAGAGTAACACTACTCAAACTTGTGCAGCGTTCAAAGGCATATTCGCCAATACTTGTTACGCTTTCAGGAATAGTGATGCTCGTCAAACCGGTGTGACCGGAGAATGTATATTCACCAATGCTTGTTAGACTATCAGGAATCGTAATATTGGTCAAGCTTGTGCAACCATAGAACGCATACTTACCAATGCTTGTGACATTGTCGCCAAACGTAATACTCGTCAACCCAGTGCAACCGTTGAATGCAGATTCACCAATGCTTGCCACGCTATCCGGAATCGTAATGCTTGTTAAACCAACGCATTCACGGAACGCAGAGTCACCAATGCTTGCTCCCCCGGTTATTGTAACCGTCCTCAGTGATTCAGGCACGTTAGCAGTTGATCCAAATACATACCCAAAGTGAGTATTACTTGTTCCATCTTTTTCCGCGCCTATAAATGGCAATGTAATACTCGTCAAACCGGTACATTTATAAAACGCGTAATTGCCAATACTAGTCACGCTATCGGGAATATTTATACTCGTCAAGCCTGTGCAACCATTAAATGCATATTCACCAATGCTTGTTACGCTGCCAGAAATCGTGATGCTCACTAAACTGGTGCAACGGGAAAAGGCATAATTACCAATGCTGATCAAGTTATTCGGAATAGTAATGCTTGTCAAACCGGTGCAGCGGGAGAACGCACTCTCGCCAATGCTTGTCACACTGTCAGGAATCTTCACGGTTCTCAGCTTCGCGCATCCTGCAAATGCATTATCCCAAATTTTTCGGGTTCCTTCGCGTAAATTAAGAACTGCCGCCGAATTATCAAAATCGAACACAATATTATCGATGTACGAAACACCGTTTTCAATATCAAAAATCCCGGAGCAACCATAAAACGCTGAAGAACTAATACTTATCACGCTGTCGGGAATCGTGATGCTCGTCAAGCCTTTGCAGTTATAAAAAGCCTCCTCTCCAATACTTGTCACACCATCAGGAATGGTAATACTCGTCAAGCTTTTGCAGTTATTGAACGCATTCTTGCCAATACTTGTCAAGCCGTCACCGATCGTAACACTCGTCAAGATTTCGCAACCGGAGAACGCACTCTCACCAATACTTGTCATACCGTCACCAATCGTAACACTCGTCAAGCCGAAGCATTTACAGAATGCAAGTTTGCCAATGCTCTTCTCGCCGTTACCGATCGTAACGCTCGTCAAGCCAGTGCAATTAAAGAATGCATACCCACCAATACTTGTCACACCGTCACCGATCGTAACACTCGTCAAGCCGGTGCAGTAACGGAACGCCTCCCAACCAATACTTGCCACGCTATCCGGAATGGTGATGCTCGTCAAGCCAGTGCAGTAATAGAATGCAGAAGAGGCAATATTTGTCACGCCTTCCGGAATCGTAATGCTCGTCAAGCTTTTACAACCCGAAAATGCAGATTTTCCGATTGTTTCAATACCGCTGGGAAGATTCACTACCGTGATATTTTTATCTTCAAATGCAGAATCCCCAATCACCTTGACGGGCAATCCCTCGTATTGGGCTGCGATATTGACTTTTGTCGAGTCACCTATATAGTCAACTACTTCCACGTAGGTTCCATCCGCTGAGATCAGATACAGCACGCCCTCCGACTCACGAATGGGAATATCGCACACGCTGCAGAAGCCATCGATAGCAATATCATGAGGTTCCTTTGCACCACTCTCACCGCATACGCTGCAAACATGCCAATGGCTTTGGTCGTCACGCTCATAAAGAGCAGACCACTCATGCGCTGCTGCAATCTCTTCTTGTGCAACGAGAACCTCGTTGCACACAGAGCAGTGTTTCCCTTCAGTCAGACCGGTTGCGGTACAGGTAGGCTCAACCGCCGCATCGATAATCTCATTGTGGCCGAGTGCATCAACGACTTCCTGCGCTACGAGGATTTCATTGCATACCTCGCAGTGCTTGCCTTCGGTCAAGCCGGTTTCTGTGCAAGTAGGAGCTACCGCAGCGTCGACAACTTCAGTATGGTCAAGTACGCTAACTATTTCCTGCACAACGAGAACCTCGCCACATACGGAGCAGTGAGAGCCTTCGGTCAAACCGGTATTTACGCAATCGGGCGCAACTGCCGCGTCGATTACTTCGGTGTGGCCGAGTGCATCTACCACTTCCTGTGCAACGAGAACTTCGCCGCAAACTTCGCAGTGAGAACCTTCGGTCAGACCGGTATTTACGCAATCGGGCGTAACTGCTTCGACGATCACTCCGGTATGTCCAAGAGCGTCAACTATATTCTGTGCAATAAAGACTTCGTTGCAAACCCCGCAATGCTTGCCTTCGGTCAGACCGGTTGTGGTGCAGGTAGGAGCTACTGCTGCATCGACAACTTCGGTATGACCAAGTGCTGCAATCTCTTCCTGTGCAACGAGAACCTCGTTGCACACAGAGCAATGCTTGCCTTCGGTCAAGCCGGTTTCGGTACAAGTAGCAGCAACTGCAGCGTCGATCGCCTCGGTGTGACCGAGAGCGTCAATGCTCTGCGTTTCGGTTTCACCGCAATCACAGGTACGCTGCTGTTCACCGTTTTCGGTGCAGGTTGCGTCCTTGACGGTTGCCCAATCGCCAAACGCATGCACGTGCGGCTCGGTCTCGGTTTCGGTTTCTGTTCCCGTATCGGTGTCCGCCCCCGTATTTGGTGCGGTCTCGGGCTCTGTTTCGCTATCGGGGGATGGCGGAACGAACACCCCCGTTCCTTTTTCGGTGTCCGACGGCTGCGCGGTCTGTGCACCGGTATCCGCAGGGCTTCCCTGTTCGCCCTCATCACATGCAACCAATGCAAGGCACAGGATTACAGCCAACACCGCTATTAATCTGATGGTTTTTTTCACGCTATACCTCTATACAAGATTTATTCTGCATACATTCTATTCCTTTTTTGCCTATTTGTCAAGTTTATTGCCCGATTTATCACATTTCATTCACAGAACGCAACTGCCGCGGTGCATAACCAATCCCCCGATTTTGCGCATGCAAAATCGGGGGATTTCCAACGTTTTTAGATTTGTATAATTTTTGAAGGGTGAATTTGTGCAAGAGTGCCTTTATACAATCAGATACTTACACCCCTCGATCGATGCAGGAGTATCAGCAGGGGATTCTTCACCAAGATCGTTGGCATTGCGCACGGCGGAAAGCGAGGTGGCGTAGCGCTTGGCCACGCTCCAGAGCGAATCCTTTGCAGACGGATAGCACACCACGAACGCGCTGCCCGGGCTATTGGCAGCTTCTCCAAAGCTTACGCTGCGCAGCACACGGGCGGGTGCAGTATCCCACACCTCGACAGCACAAGCGATCTCGGCATCAATGCCAATCCTCTCACCGTCTACGCGGGCGCGGCTGGAAAGCACCTGCACGTGAGCGCGCCAATCCTTGGGCTCGCGAGTACATTCAAACTCATACTTCCAGGGCAGTGCGATCTCATGCGCTACAACCTCGCTGTCCGCGTATGTCAGGACAACGTAATGTCCTGTACCGCTGATGCTGCAACGGCCGCGCTCCCATTGCATTTCTTCCGCCTCAGCACTTCCGCAAACGTCCACAATGCTGCAGCCCGCAGGGATCTCAGCCTCGGCAAGCGGCATGCTGTCGCTTTGCGTAAAGTTGCCGTTGAGCGCACGTATTGCCACGGGCAGCATGTACTCATCATGCACACACTCACATTCCTTTTTAGTAGAAAAGATGTCCTTGGTATAGCGCACGGGACGATTGCTCATCACGTGTGCCTGCAGCACTACGCCCACCTCAGCGTGCATGTACGTTTCCTCCACCGCCACGCTGAGCTCTGCGCAATTGCCCACAACACAGCACTCGCTGCCCGATGCAGCACCTGCAACCTCGATGCTGCCCGAAAACGGCAGCTTGCGCACCAGATAAGTCGGCACGGGATCAGGCAAGCTTCCCTGCTCCTCGGCACTCATCATCAATTTGAGTTCCACCTCGCCGCGGCAGTTAATCACACCCATTCCCGATGTTGCCTCCTGCACATGAACCTGCCCTTCGGCACACACCAATCTCATATTTCTGCCGCGAGTATCGGTCAGAATGTCCTCGCTCAGGTGTACAAGATCGCTCACACCGTAATCCATTTGCGCCAAGGTCTGCTCTCCCTGCAGCCGCTCAACCGAAAAAGGATCCACCACGCCCTCGGTCTGCTCGGCAGCGGGCAGCGTCCCGAAAATACGGACACCCGAACGCAATCTGCAGCGAATATTCAGTTTGCGCGGTGCGCTGACTCTTCCCATTACGCTATCCGGCACCACGTCTGCCATGCAAAGACTGACAGTCGCCTGCCCTTGGTCAAACGGTACACTGATTCCGTATTCGGTATGCAGGGGTGCACAGTACAGGCCGCCATCATTGCCCATATACAATACGTAATAATCCAACGTGCCCGAAAATTCAGCGTTGCCGGCGCCTGCGTAATGTGAAGGCGGCAGCACGCAAGGCCGAATGCGCAGCAGGCGCTTGATCTCGGGTTGATAATCCGGCAGCGAAAAATCCCCCGCTACCTCAGTCAAAACGGTTTTGTCACTAAGAGGGATCTGCATGCCCTCGGTATTTTGATAAAGGTTCATTCCAAGCATCTCCTTTTGGTTTCTTGCTACAAGATATGCTTGTCATCAAGCCTATATACCTTTGAAGCAGGCATTTTTTTGCAAAAAGTACTTGTATTTTTACAGGAACTTTAGTATAATGAATATAACCACTTTACATATTGGAGGTCATTATGAATAACAAAGCAAAAACCTTTGCGATTATTGCGCTGGTACTCGGAGCACTCTCCGGCATTCTCGGTCTGCTGATTGCATTGTTTGGCTATGCTGCTGCCGGTGCAGCTGTAGTGCTGGCAATCATTGCACTGGTTCAGAACAAGTATAACTTCGGCAGCGACAAAACCACTACTACGGTTTGCAGCATCATTGGCATCGTCACTGCAGCAGGCGGTTTTATCGTTTCGCTCGCCAATTCCATTCTGGGCGTACTGCTCAACCTGGGCATTATCGAGCTTCCCTTCTGATCGGTAATTGCGAAAAAAATCAGCCCCATGGGGAGATACTCCAAGCGGAGTATCTCCCCGGTTCTATTCGCCTATGGCGAGTGATATTGCCTTTGGCAGTGATATTCGGCTTACGCCGAGTGTTATTCGCTTCGCGAGTTTGAGGCGAATAGAATATCACTGTGAGGCGAAGCCGAACAATATCACTGCCCACCGGGCAAT
>JAFTLD010000074.1 GCA_017452945.1 Clostridia bacterium
ATCCTCATCAATCCACTCATTAGCAATATCGTCTGTTAAATAATCTCCTAATGCAGCCCGTCCTGCAATCTGTTCTTCATAAGGGGCTGACAACATAATAGCTTTATCAATCAGATATGTTATTTGATTGCTTACGAAAGACATAATATGTTCTCCTTACAGTGTAACAGGTGACGGTTATCTGTTACATGATATCCCCTTATACTATAAGGGATTTTTCGTGTTGCGCGTAACGGAAGGGACAGGCCCTTGTTACACCGCATGATCGGTTTTCGTATCGTGTTCGGTAGTGTCGCGGCGTAACAATGCTCCGTCCCCGGTTACGCGCATTCCCGAACGCATTGTTGGATTTTTTCGCTTTTGGACGTAGGGCGGGGTACTCCCGTAGGGCGAGGGCTTGCTCCCGCAGCACAAGCAAGCGTGTAACTTGGTTCCGTCCCCCTGTTACGCGCGCGGAATTTGCCCAACCTCTCAAAATACGATTTTCTGTAAAAATTATATCATTTTGCCTTTATTTTGTCAATCTTGTGAATGCATGATTTTTCCCTTTCATGCTTTTTTTGCTTGACACGTCTTTGGCGATATGGTATACTGAATGCATCAAAATGAAGGGGGCTTTACATGGAAGTTCTGTATTTTTTGGAAAGCATCCGCAATCCGGTGTTGGATTTTATCGTTCAGGCTATCACGTTCGTGGGTGAGGAGACCTTTTTCTTGGCGCTCGGCCTGTTTCTGATCTGGTGCTGCAACAAGCGCGACGGCTATTTGGTATTGCTGGTCAGCTTTTCGGGCATTGTGATCAATCAATTTCTCAAAATGCTGTTCCGCGTTCCCCGTCCGTGGGTAAAGGATCCCAATTTCACCATTGTGGAATCAGCGCGTGAAGGCGCGGGCGGCTATTCCTTCCCCAGCGGTCACACACAAAACAGCGTGGGCATGCTCGGTGCGCTCGGTGTATCCTCCAAAAAGCTTTGGGTAAAGATCCTTTGCATTGTGGGCGTGATTTTGGTTCCCTTTTCGCGCATGTATCTGGGTGTACACACACCGCAGGACGTGCTGGTTTCCATGGCCATTGCGTTTGCGCTGATCGTACTATTCGATATTTTGCTCCGACTCAATGAAAAGCACCCTTACGTGATCTACATCGTCATCGGTGTGATGTTCGCCATGGTCGTAGCGTTTCTGGTCTTTTTGTACGTATATCCCTTCCCCGAGGACGTCTTTTTCGAGGAAAACGTGGGCAACTACAATTCCGCGCTCAAAAACGCTTATACCATGCTTGGCTGCGTGCTTGGCGTGCTGGTATTCCGCTTGGTGGACGACAAGATCACGCACTATGACACAAAAGCCGTTTGGTGGGCGCAGCTGCTCAAGCTCGTAATCGGTCTTGGCATCGTTATGCTGGTCAAGGAAGGCACGAAGCCGATACTGGACGCCATCTTTGGCGGTCACATGGCAGCGCGTGCCGTGCGGTATTTCTTAGTCGTCCTGGCAGCAATGGGGTGGACGTTTACCTTCAAGTTCTGGGCAAAGCTGGGGCGAAAGGATAAATAAAAATCAACCAAAAATAGCAAAAGCCTTGCATAGGGCAGACAAATTTACAGATGTAAAACATAACGAAAGCAGAAGTCGTACGGCTTCTGCTTTTTGATATTATAGGACGTGAAGGAGCGGTGAAATGGGAACCCCTACCACCGCCCGTTCACAGGCTCACTCCGCGGTCCCCCTCCCCAGCGGGGAGGCTTTGTATCGGGCATCCGCACCGTATAGACGAGCAAGACGGAAACATGAAAATCATTCACCCAAACGGACAAATAAACAAAAGTGGACGCGCGTAAGAGCCTCCCCGCTGCGGGAGGGGGACCGCGGAGTGAGCCTGCGAACGGGCGGTGGTGGGGGTTCCCGTTTAGCTGCTCTTTCCCATCTTTGATAATTAGAAAGCAGAAACCATGGTTCCTGCTTTCTTTTGTTCAATTTTCTCCCTAATTTCGCAGCTCTATCCTCAATATCCGATCTCTTTTATAAATACTTTTACTTCCTCTTTATGCTCTGCTTTTGTATTCACAAGCACTACCGTATTTTCGATTCTTGCAACGTACATATAGCTCTCACCACTTGTTGCGCTGTATTTTTCATAGTCCGAGGAGCTTGAGGACGAGGTGGAATAATCTTGATTTTCCGAAACGATACTTTCAAAATCTGTTTTCTTCGATTTGTAAAAGCTTTTTGCCGACGAAGGATCGCCAAAGCTGTAAAAATAGATTTGATAACCGTCTTGTTCATCCTGCGCGATAAATACGGTTTGCCGATCTGTGCCCAACGCCTTGTCGGTTTGGACTTGATAACCGCTCGCGAGAGCCTTCGCCCCAAATGCATCCGCACCGAGCGGCTCTTTGGCAGATGCCCCGCCGACCCCGATCATGATGGCAACCAAAACCGATGCGACGATCAGGCAGGCAGCTCCTATGATGTATTTCGCAACCGGCCACATTTTCTTTTTGTAGCCGGAATTTTGCATCAGCTCCTTGACAGGCTTTATATATTCCGCAGGACTGAAGCTCACGTCTACGATTCCGGTCTTGCCCGTTTGTTTATCGATACCAAGGCCAATCGTTCTGCTTGCTCTTTTTCCGTAAAATACACGTTTTCTGAATCCAACTCCGCTGCCATGTGCCGACCCGGATGTATCTACATGCTTCTCGACCTCGTAATACGTGCCGTCATCGTTTACCGTAACCGTATACTCAAATTCTCTCATTTCATTTGAGACCGAGGTTGGCGAAAACAACACGGCGTCCATCCACTTGACGCGTGTAATGATTTGATTCCCTTCCACCGTGATAACGTATTTTTTATCGTCACCGTTCAGGGCAAGCGCACCTTGCAAAACCTCTTGCTTTGTCATCATAATACCGCCTTTTTATTTCATGATTGCGTCGTCGATCTGCTTTTTCCACTCCTTATTGTAGGAAACAACGACTGCAACGACTTGGCCGTTTGCGCTGACCAGGATCTGATTTCTATAGGTTTTGACCGATGTTATCGTATGCATCGGGATGATGATCTCTTTTGTGGAAAGGTTGATCTTGTGGGGATAGAATTCAAGTCCCTGCTCAGTAAAAAACATCCAACCGCCGTTTCCGTTGACCGTGGCTCCGCCATCGCAGATGATCCGTCTTTCCTTTGCGATTTGCTCTCGCTTTTTATCAAACTTTTTTTCCTGATATTTCACAAAAAGGAACATCAAAAATGCAAAAAGAAATCCGCACAAAACGCCCAAGATGATTCCGATCAGCAAGTTGAGGTGCCTAAGACCAAACATCACTCCCATGGGTATTCCGAACAGCACACCCATCAGGCCATATTCCTTGATTCCGTTTCTGTATATCATATGTATCTCCTTTTTTCTTGTGGTGTCGGTATGATCATTCCTGCGCTCTTGCCTGCTCAATGCAGCCGGTCAGCTCCTCGTTGATGATGGGATAGAGGGTATCCGTCCCCATACGCAGATAGTAGCGCCCATCGTACGCATAAACGTCTGCATAGTCATGCATAAAAGCAAACTCTACTGAAGACATGGTTGCTGTGCAGACCTTTTTCATATCGGCATTGTAAGAGATGGCGGCATGCATATCGACCGTTTCTTCCAGCTTGGCGGTATCGGGCAGGCTTTGGCCACAGACATCCCAACACAGCTCAGTTATCATGATATCCGGAGCCTCATAGCCCTCTAAAACGTAGTAAAACGGAGGCACGCCTTCCAGGCTCAGATAAATGGGGGTTCCCTGCTCGGTCACGGCGTTTTCCGAGACGTAGACGTTGTAATTACAGTAAAAATGCAGAATCTTGCGGTAGTGGATCTTCCCCGCGTATTGCATTTTCTCATCATCAAAATGCCAGTCTGTGTCATAGTCCCCCACGTACACGTTCCCATGATATATAACCTTATCCAGCTCACCGGGCAGCATGACGACGTCGGTGTCGTGATAGATCAACTTTTGCATGAACGGATTTCCGATAAATACGGGAACGTCGCTGTAATACGCACGGTAGCGCAGAATCGGGACAACGACCAGAAGCAGTGTGATGACACAGAGCAAGGTGCCTGTGCAGGCAATCGCTTTTTTTGTATTTTTCTTCATACTTACCTTTTATGGCTCGGGCAGCACCTTGACCGTAAACAGCTCATAAGTAAACTCACTGTGCAATTCCTTTTCTCCGTCAGAGCCGACCAAGTATATCTTTGTGTTGTTGCCATGTTCATCCAGCTCATACAGAATCAAATTCATAAAAATCTCCATGCGGTTATTAGAGCGAGCCCCCTGTAATAAGGCCAATAAAAACCGTCTGCCGAGCCGGTATTTGACCAGACGGTATACCAATTCTGTATGGTCCATTGGCCCTCTTGGTTTTTTGCAAATGTGATCACGTCGCCCGAATCAGATACGTAAAACACCTTGGCTTGGGCTTCGGAATAAGAAAGCACCTTGAAATAAGTGGCACCGTCAAGCATGTTTGTCTGCTTTTCTAAGCCCTCAAACTGATCTCCATATCGGGCAGTCAAATATTCGGCCTTGATATACGGTGACACGACCGCAGCTGTTAGTAACAGAAGAAAAATAACAGATATTACTATGATTGTGACAGTCGTTTTCTTCATGTATTACTCCTTATGATTCCGGCACCACCTTGACGGTAAACAGCTCGTAAGTAAACTCACTGTGCAATTCCTTTTCTCCGTCAGAGCCGACCAAGTATATCTTTGTATTGTTGCCGTGCTCGTCCAGCTCATACAGATAGTGGCGAAGCACCTGATCATCGGAATCGGAGGTTTGCGTCACCTCAATCAGCTTGTTATCCTCATTGTAAACGTATACGCCCGTGATGCCGGAGATATGCTGCTCCATGATACGGCCGTCTTCATAATACAGCGTGTACGTCGTGGGATCAGAGGCAGATTCCACCCTATAGCTGCCATCCTCGGCATAGATATAGACCTGCACTGCTTTGCCATCCGAAAGCTTGGCTGCAACTCTGCCCTGCTTGTCATATCGGTAGGTATACGTTGCCTCGTTCGTGCTCCAGAATTGCTGCTCCTCGATCAGTCTGCCGTTTTCGTCATAGATATTGATCAGCTGCACAAAGGGCTCTTGCTTCCCCGTATCCACCGAACGCTTGGTATGGTTCTGACGCTCGTCGTACTCATACAGCCAAGTACCCTGATACACGTCATACAGGTTATAATTTTCGTTACTGATCATGTTGCCGTACTCGTTATAGGTGTAAGTCCCCTTGCTGTCCTCTTTATGATGGATATAGGAGGTTGCCAGCCAGACCTGCTTTTCGGTGGGCTGCTCCTTGGCAGGATTGCAGCAGGCAAATGACGCAAGCAGCGCAAGCGTCAACACGACCAAAATGATCTTGTGAATCATACGTTTCATAGTCCTTCCCCTTTCTTTACGCTTCATCCGTGCGGCGGTAGAGGCGTGCGTTATAGACCGCGACGATCTTGCCCTTGTAGATGATCAGGTGCATGTTGTCCCCGACTCTGGTATAATCCGCGGTAGATTGCTCCACGAACACACTGTCGTATCTGCCGAAATCCATGACGGGCTGGCTTGCGCGGATCAGAAGCAGCCAGATCGGATAAAAGAATCTTTCCACCGAAAACAGATAATACCACAGATTGAAGCGTCGGTCGATGCGCTGTACCTCCTGCGTGGAGACGGTAAAATCCCCCGAGCGGATCATGGCTATCCTTTTGATCAACTGCACAGCATGCGCGATGACAAACGGCAGCACAAACACCCAATCGGCCAAGAGATAGAGATCACTCAAGCCATCATTCCCCAAGCCAAAGACAATCAAAAGTGATAACACGAAACAAATCAAAACGATCACATAAGGGCCTAACATGCCAAGAGCAATTCGTTTGAGGTCCTTTTTCATTTGTTCGGTTACGAAATCAAGTGTCAGTTCTGTTCTTTGATCCTTTGCCATATTGTGTCTTCCTTTCAAAATAAAAATGTCTCTACATTATATAACACAGCTTTTGCGCAAAAATTTGACACGATTTCAAAAAATTTTCTAAATATTTTTGTACGAGCAAAGCACCCCCGATTGGCCGCGTTTGGCATCCTGATCGGGGGTTGCTTTGTTATGTAATTAATCGAATACGCGACGGATGTAGCTTGCCTCGTCCGCTACGTAGCTTTCGTACGCTGCGACAATGATATCGACGATCTCGTCGGGCGTGCGCGCGGTGGTGTCCACAATCAGGTCAAAGTTGCCATAATCGTAGTAATCCACGCCATAGATCTGCATAAATCTCGCCTGCTCGACCTGGCTGCGCTCAATCAGCTCTTCGCAGGCCTCCTTTTCATCGGCATAATGCTCCTCGCAGCCGCGCTGATTGAGCATAACGCGTCTGGCTGCCTCGCAGGGCTCGATGGTCAAAAAGATCTTGAAGGATTTGACCGCAAAATGCCATGCCATACGGGAATCGAAGATCAGCTTTTCTTCTGCCTTTTCAATAGACAGTTGCTTGACCTTATCGTCGATGACGTAGTCCAAGGAAGGGTCCTCGCGCAGTCTTTTATTCAGCTCCAGCGTGGTAATGCCCATGCTTCTTGCAACCTCACGCTGGAACGCGCCTGTGCTGTAGATCTCAAAGCCGTATCTGTCCTTGAGCAGATTGCAGACGGTGGATTTGCCGCTGCCAAGCTTGCCTGTGATGGAAATCAACATGATATGTATGCCTCCGAAATGATTTTATATTTTTTTAAGTCTTGCGTAGGTTGCCATCAGCTTTTTGGTGCCTACCTTGTCGAACATGACCTCGTAAAGCACGTCCGCGCCCATATTCTTGACCGAAAGAATCTCACCCTCGCCAAAGGTCATGTGAGACACGCGGTCACCGGGAGCGAACACCTCGCGCTTGCCGCTCGGTGTGGGCGTGGGTTGCGGCTTACGCACGGTATAAGGGGTTGCCGCGTTGTTTGTCTGCCGTGCCGTGGCGGGCGCTTTATTCTGCTGCTCGGAATAATAGGTCTTGTAAACCGGCTGCTGGCTGTACGGGTTTCTGATCGGTTTTTCCTCAAACTTCTCGATCAAGCCCGATGGGATCTCGGATACAAAGCGCGAGAGCGGATTGTAGGTGGTGCGGCCGTAAAGCAGGCGCGATTTGGTGTGGTAGATATAGATCTTCTGCTTTGCGCGCGTCAAGGCCACGTAGGCAAGTCTGCGCTCCTCTTCCATTTCGTCATTGCCCGCGGTAATGGTCTGCATGCCCGGGAACAAGCCGTCCTCCATACCGGGCAGGAATACGACGGGAAATTCCAAGCCCTTTGCGCTATGAATGGTCATCATGACCACCGCATCGGCACTCTCGTCGTATCTGTCCACGTCGGCAACCAGCGCGTTTTCTTCCAAGAATCCTGTCAGCGTTGGCTCCACGTCCTCTTCGGTACGGGACTCATATTCCACCATAGCGGATTTGAATTCGTTTAAGTTATCAAGTCTGTCCTTTTCCTGCTCCCCACCGTCGATCAGCATCTGACGGTAGCCCGTACGGTCTGCAACCTGATCGAACAGCTCGCCAAGCGGCATGTGTCCGACAAGCACGGTCAGCTCGTTGATCACAGCGGTAAAGTTCATAAGAGCCACAGCCGAGCGCGAAAGCGCTGCATAACGGTTGGCCTGTTCCATGACCGCAAACATAGAGCATCCCTGCTCCTCGGCGATCATTTCCACCGCCTCCAGCGTGCGATCCCCGATCTTGCGCCTTGGCTCGTTGATGATACGCAAAAGGCGTTCGCGGTCGTTGTGGTTGACCAAAAGCTGCAGGTATGCGACAATGTCACGGATTTCCTTGCGATCCGAGAAGCGCACGCCGCCAAGAATTCGATACGGCATAGCACTCTTGGCAAAGGCACGCTCTATACTGCTTGCCTGTGCGTTGGTGCGGTACAGCACTGCGAAATCACGGTAGTGATGCTCTCCCGAAGCCACGCTCTTATTGACCACCGAAATGATCTCTCTTGCTTCAAAATCCTGGGTTTCGAGCTGCTTTAAGTAGATCTTATCTCCTTTGTCGCCCGCTGTCCAAAGCGTCTTTCCCTTTCTGCCGCTGTTATGCGAAATCACCTCGTTGGCAGCGTCCAGAATGGTTTGGGTGGAACGGTAATTCTGTTCCAATCTGATCACGCTTGCATCGGCATACACGCGGTCAAAATTCAGAATATTTTCAATGGTTGCACCGCGGAAACGGTAAATGCTCTGGTCGTCGTCGCCTACCACCATAATGTTGCGGTAGCCGCCCGACAAGAGCGCACACAGCGCAAACTGCGCGGTGTTGGTATCCTGATACTCATCCACGCAAACGTACAAGAATCTGCGCTGGTAGGAAAGGCGCACGTCTTCGTGCTCGCGCAGCAGCGTAACGGTATTCATGATGATATCGTCAAAGTCCATGGCATTGGAGGCATGCAGCTGTGCCTGATACTTCTTGTAGATCTTGGCGATACGCGACTGACGGAAATCATTGCCCGAAATCACCTCGAACATTTCGGGGGTTTGCAGTTTTTCTTTTGCTGCACTGATGGCAGCGATCACGCTCTTGATCGGAAACTGCTTATCATCCACGTTGCAGGCCTTCATGGCGGAGCTGACTGCCTTTTTGGTATCATCCGCATCGTAAATGGTGAATTCCTTTTCGTATCCCAGCCTCTCTCCGTAAATGCGCAAAATGCGCAGACAGATCGAGTGGAAGGTACCTGCCCAGATGTCCTTTGCAACGTCGGGATCATCAAAGGTGCGGCTCAGCCTTTCCTTCATTTCGTTGGCAGCCTTGTTGGTAAAGGTGAAGGTCAGGATCCTGTATGGCGGACAGGGATCCTCGGCAAGCTCATTGAGCACTTGCCCGATCTGCTCGACAGGCAGGCAGATCGCCCGCTCAAGCTCTTCTACGTACGCGGCATTGACACCGCCCGGCACGCGATCCGAAAGATACGCATTGCCAAAACGGATAATATGTGCAATTCTTTTGACCAGCACGGTGGTCTTGCCACTCCCCGCGCCTGCTAAGATAAGCAGCGGGCCGTTGACGGTATAGACCGCCTTTTTTTGCATGCCGTTCAGGCTTTGATAATACTTATCAAATAACGCCCGTTTGGCTTTCTGAAATCTATCGTAAATATCCTGCATGATGTCCTTTCTCTATGTACACGCGGTTGCCGCACGCTTGTGCGACAACCGCGCATGATTCCGATCAGTTGTTCTTCTGATTCTTGTTTTGACTCTGATTATTGTTCTGGTTCTGATTGTTGTTCTGATTCTGATTGTTATTCTGGTTCTGGTTCTTATTCTGGTTCTGTTCCTTCTGCATACTGAAAATCTCCTGTATTTACATATTCACCCTTTTCGGGGTCAATTACAGTATGTACAGAGTTAGCACGTTTTATTCAGTCTGCCCGTCATGAACAACCGGACTGCTGAGCAGATAGCGATTGTTGATCTGCTCCTGGATGTCGTTGTTCTTCTCGACAAACAGCACGCAAAGAATCGCACCCAGCACAAGATTGATCAACCACATGAGTGTTGCAAGCACGGTATACCATTCACCGCCCATGCCGCTGTGCGGCAGCAGCACGGTATAGGCCACGCTGCCAAGCGCGCAGATCACGGTCATGACAAGCACAGGAACAAGACCGCGGCTCAATTTCTTGTGCAAGGCTCCCAGCTTGCCGTAGGTTTGCATATCAACGTGTGCGACCGTATAGCCCGTATGCTCATGAATGATATTTTTCATGCAATTCAGAACACCGGCCACAGTCAGAACAAACATGACTGCACTGATTATGCTGAACACGATCGAAACAACGTACGCATCCGCAGCGGATCCCGTACCCAAAGCGGCAGCGGCAGTATATTCCTCGATCTTGAAATATCGGTATTGCCAAACCGCTTCTGTCAGCGAAATAAACGCATACGCGCCACTGACAAGAACGCTTGCCTTCCATGATGTCAGATATGGCCGCAAAACCATAATGCCCGCAATCAGGCAGCCCGCGCACAACACATCCGGCAACACGTTAACGCCTTCCATAGGAAGATCCAAAGACAACATCATGCCCAGCATCAAAAAGAATGAGCCAAGCTTATATCTCTTTGCTACGAACAGATCTTTGTTCGGATAGATATCCTGCATATAACGTGTGTGCAAATACTCCACGTACGGCTTGTCCTTGTAAATGCCGATCAGGTATTTCAACACAAGGATCAGCCAGACCAGACCGATCACCGCTCCGATCAGCACACCGGCAACGCGGAACAGCCAGACGTATCCGTACAGGCTTACCGTTCCCTCTACCCCGTCGGTCAGCACCGAGAACTCGGGCAACACGTTCAATACCGCCTTACATACCACAAAAAATGCGGTAAATGGTGCAACGGATCGATGCGCAAACACGCTTTTTCCGGTACCGCTGCGAGAGCCTGCATAAATAAAGCCCTCGAAAAGCTGCTTATAGGCGGGCAGCAGCGTCATCAGCTCCAGCACACCGAACACGAAATTGCCAAGCAGCATGGTGGTGGGACGGTCGTGACTGTTGACCAAACCGAACAGGATCAGCACAAATACCATGCGTGCACCGCTCATCGCAATCATGCGCTGAAAGCATTTGGCACTCTCTTCAAAATGATGATTCAGATAAGATAACGAGGAAAGCCCCAGGCAAAGCAGAATATATCCGAAAAAGTCGGGCAGCAGGTCAAAAACCACAATGTCGGGATTCCATAAAAAGACCATAGCCACGGCGATCAAGCCAATACCCATATGCTTTCTTGGTTGATTATGCATGCAAGTTCGCTCCTCTCTTTTGAATTTTTACTTATGTTTTTTCTTTTTGTTTTGCCGTTTTCGTTCCATGTAAGAAGTTTCCTTTTCTCTTGCACGGCGGTCACGCTCGTCCATTTTCTCACGGAACTCGTTGACAAAGGCAAATCGCGAGGGCTTTCGCTCCATGTCCTCGTCCCCTTCGGGGCAGATGTACATGTAGCAGGTAAAAATATTGATCATGTTATAGACCGACCAGACAAACTGCAGCAAAAACGCGATCAACGAGAACAGCTGCAGCTCCATAGAGGCAAGCTCTAAGATCAGCGCCACGACGTAGCAGGTGCTTTGAATGCTGACCAACCACAAGCCCCAATCGGCTCTTTTGGCAATGGCGGGCAGCTCCAGCTCCGAGGCAAAGCCGCGCACCGTGCGCAAAAGCGAAAAATGAAAGCACAAAATCAGCACGCTTTCGACCATGCTGACCACGGCCGTAACAGTTTGGTTGATAAACGGCAGCTCCACGGCAGCCATGCCGAGGCTTGGCAACAGTGAGAGCACGCTGTTTACCACATGGTAAAGGCAACAAATACCAAGCGGGATCAACCACCAAACGGCTTTCATAAATTGCGGTCTGTAATCCTTCAGCTTAAGCAGCGCCCACGCCACCGCTGCGTACCCTATGATATGCAGATACGACAGCGGCACGAAGAACGCAAGAAAATACGCCAAAAACAGAATTCCAAATCCCATATCTATTCCTTATTTACCTTCGCCGCAGCAATTCTTATATTTCTTGCCCGAACCGCAGGGACAGGGGTCGTTTCTGCCGATCTTGGGAGCTTCGCGGCGCACGACGGTCACCTTTTTGACAGTCTTTTTATTCTGCCCCTCAAAGCCGTCCTGCAAGGGGGTAGCAACCTGTACGCGCTGAACCTCCTCGCGCGGCTTGGGTACGATGGACAGCAGCATACGAACGGTCTTTTCACGGATATCGTTGACCATTGCGTCAAATGCGTCACCGCCCACGATACGGTATTCGGTGATGGGATCTCTTTGTGCATAAGCCTGCAGGCCGATGCTACCCTTGAGATCGTCCATAGCGTCGATGTGATCCATCCACGCGGTATCCACGTTACGCAGCAGCACTGCACGCTCGACCTCGCGGAAGGTCTGCTCCCCGAACAGCTCTTCCTTTTCGTTGTACTTGGCCTCTGCCTTGTCCATTAGGTACTCTTCCAGATCCTTCTTTTTCAGCTTGGAGAGTGCCTTTTCGTCATATCTGAAATCGTTCTCGTCGCACAGATATCCCATATAAGCAGCACGCAGACCGTCCAGATTCCATGTCTCGGGTCCCTCTTCGCCCGTATAAATCGCTACGTTATCCTTGATCGATTCACCGATCATATGCAGGATGCGGTTGGAGATATCGTTACCCTCCAGCACCTCTTGTCTTTGCGAATAAATGATATTTCTCTGCTGATTCATGACGTCGTCAAAGCTCAGCACGTACTTTCTGCGCTTGAAGTTCTGATCCTCGATCCTTTGCTGAGCGGTTTGAATACTGCCCGACAGAATCTTGGCATCAATGGGGGTATCATCGGTCATACCGATACGGTCGACCATACCGGTAATTCTATCCGAGCCAAACAGACGCATCAGATCGTCTTCAAGAGAGAGGAAGAAACGGGATTCACCCGGGTCACCCTGTCTGCCCGAACGGCCGCGCAGCTGGTTGTCGATACGGCGGCTTTCGTGTCTTTCCGTACCGACGATGAACAAGCCGCCCGCTTCCTTGACCATTTGCGCCTCGGGGGCGATCTGCTGTTTGAACTGCTCGTAAAGCTCGCTGTACTGCGCTCTGACACCAAGGATCGCGGGATCGTCGGTCAGCGACGTACCGTTTGCCTGTGCGATCAGCGCTTCATCCACGCCCTGCGCACGCAGCTCTGCTTTGGCCATAAACTCGGGGTTACCGCCAAGCATGATGTCGGTACCACGGCCTGCCATGTTGGTGGAAATGGTGACCGCACCGTATTTACCTGCCTGCGCAACGATCTCGGCTTCCTTGTCGTGATACTTTGCGTTGAGCACGTGATGCGGGATCTTCTCTTTCTTGAGTCTTGCAGACAGAAGCTCGGACTTTTCAACCGAAACGGTACCCACAAGCACGGGCTGTCCCTTCTCGTGGCATTCCTTGATCTGCTCAATGATGGCTCTGTATTTACCCTCTACGTTCTTGTATACCACGTCGCTGTGATCCACTCTGATCATGGGCATATTGGTGGGGATCTCCACAACGTCCAAAGCGTAGATCTCTCTGAATTCCTCTTCCTCGGTCAAGGCCGTACCCGTCATGCCCGAGAGCTTGCCGTACATACGGAAATAGTTCTGGAAGGTGATGGTTGCAAGCGTCTTGTTTTCCTTTTCGATCACCACGCCTTCCTTTGCCTCGATTGCCTGGTGCAGACCGTCCGAGTAACGGCGTCCGTACATCAAACGGCCGGTAAAGGTGTCAACGATGATAACGCCCTTATCGTTGACGATATAGTCCTGATCGCGGTGCATGCAGCCATGCGCACGGATGGCTTGATTGACGTGGTGCGCCACGGTGGTGTTTTCCTGATCGGAATAGTTGGCAAGGCCAAAGAATCTCTCTGCCTTTTTAGCACCTCTGGGTGTCAGAATGGCGTTGTTGGCCTTTTCGTCCACGATATAGTCGGCCTCGATATCGTCATGCTGCTCCTTGCTGTCCAACTCCTTGACCACGTGCTTGGTCAGCGTTTTGACAAAAGCATTGGCCTTTTCGTACATGTCGGTAGGCTTGTCGCCCGCGCCCGAAATGATCAGAGGGGTACGCGCTTCGTCGATCAGGATCGAGTCCACCTCGTCCACGATCGCAAATGCGTGGCCGCGCTGTACCATGTTTTCTTTATAGACCACCATGTTATCGCGCAGGTAGTCAAAGCCGTATTCGTTATTGGTGCCGTAAGTGATATCTGCCGCATATGCCTCTTTCTTCTGACGGTTGGAAATGCCGTGTACGACAAGGCCTGTGCTAAGTCCCATAAAGCCGTAAACGCGGCTCATTTCCTCGCAGCCGTAGCGTGCCAGATAGTCGTTGACCGTAACGATATGCACGCCCTTGCCTGAAAGCGCATTCAGATATGCGGGCATGGTTGCAACCAGCGTTTTACCCTCACCCGTTTTCATCTCGGCAATTCGCCCCTGATGCAGCACGATACCGCCAAGCAGCTGTACGTAGAAGGGACGCTTACCAAGCACTCTGTCATCTGCCTCGCGAATGGCTGCAAACGCATCTGGCAGAATATCGTCCAGCGTCTCGCCCTTGGCAAGCCTGTCCTTTAAGATCGCGGTCGTGCCCCTGAGCTCCTCGTCACTCATTGCCGCATACTTAGGTGCCAATCCTTCGATGATATCCGCAGTTTTCCTGATAGCCTTGAGCTGTCGGTCACTGTAAGTGCCGAAAATTTTAGTAAAAAGACTCATGTATATTCCTCCGAATGAACACAATATCGCATTATATATCCCATATTATATACCATAAAATACTGCAATACATAAAATATTTGTAAATTTTCGGAGAATACTTGAAAAGGTGCGCTCAAAACGCTATAATAAAAGCAATACATGAAAGGACTTTTTCCATGAAGCACATACATATCGTTCTCCACCAGCCCGAGATCCCGCAAAACACGGGCAACATCGCGCGTACCTGTGCGGCCACCGGTGCGTCATTGCACCTCATCCGCCCCATGGGCTTTACCGTGACAGACAAGCACTTAAAGCGCGCGGGGCTTGATTACTGGGACAAGCTGGATATCACTTACTACGATGGGCTTGAGGATTTTTACGCCAAACACGAGGGTGCAAAGATCTATTATTTTTCCACCAAGGCAAAATATAATTACGCCGAGGTTACCTACCCCGACGAGGTTTATCTGATGTTCGGTAAGGAAACCAAGGGGTTGCCCGAGGAGCTGCTTGCCACCCACCCCGACGATTGCGTGCGCATTCCCATGCGCCCCACGCTTCGCTCGCTCAATCTTTCCAATTCGGTGGCGATTGCGGTCTATGAGGTGTTGCGACAAGATCATTTTGAGCAGCTGCAGACCGAGGGTGAGTTGACACAGTACAGCTGGGATTAAAAGGAGCACAATATGCAACCCATTCACACAAGAATTGAAATAGGACTTCCCGCCCCTATTTGCGTGCTGCACGCATCCGACACACACCTGACGCATGCCGACGCACGTGACGGACAGCGCAAGGTCGAGCTTGCCAAAAATCGTTTGCCCGGTTTTCCCGACGCGGATCAAAGGCTTGCAGAGCTTGGCCGCCTTTCGCATGAGCTGGGACTGCCCATCATGCACACGGGAGATCTGATCGATTTTGTTTCTCTTGCAAATTTAGAGGCTGCCAAGGCGTTTGCCGACAGCCACGATATCTTTATGGCTACGGGAAACCACGAGTTTTCGCTCTACGTAGGTGAAGCTTGGGAGGATGCCGACTACCGCAACCAAAGTCTTGCCGCTGTGCAGGCCTGCTATAAAAACGACATCCGCATGTCCTCGCGTATGCTCCGAAACGGTGACGCGGCTATCAATTTCATAGCACTTGACAACGGGTACTATTATTTTGAGCCAGAGCAGCTGGATTTTCTGAAGGCGCAGGTCGCGCTTGGTCTTCCCGTTGTACTGATGATCCACACGCCGCTTTACGATCGCGCGCTTTACGATGCAGCCAGAGCACGCACGGGCAGTTGCGCTTATCTTGCGGGTGTACCGGATGAGCTGATCGCGGATTACGATCCCTACCGCTACCGCCAGCAAAAGACCGACGCAACCACGGCCGAGTTTTTGGAGTACGTGGCGGGAGAGCCGGCGATCAAATGCATCCTCGCAGGACATTTGCACGTGGATTTTGACGGCACGTATGTCGGTCGTCCGCAGCTGATCAGCGGCGGGAGCGTGGCCCGCGTGGTGGAATTTTATTGAGTCAAAAGGATATATATACGGAGGCAGTTATGGGAGCTTGGGGTGTCGGAATCACGTCAAACGACGCGGCACAGGATTTGAAAAAGGAATTTCAAGCGGCATTTTCTTACTATGACGTAGCGTCCGCACTTGTAAAAATTGATGCGTACGTCAGAGCAGACGGATACAACGAATCGGACGAGGGCGATTGGTGTGACTACTATTATTCGCTTGCCAACTTTATGTGGAAAAAAGGTATCCTTACCGATCAGGTCAGAGATACAGCCGTCCATATGATCGATATCGGCTTCGGTCTTGAAATATGGGCAGACGAGGGCGAAAAAACGCTTAACAAAAGGAAAAAGGCACTTGCAGAGTTCAGAGATATGCTGCTCTCACCGCAGCCTGCCAAAAAGAAAATCAAGATGGATTTATACCTGAATTCCGTTTTTGATGTTGGGGACTACATTGCCTTCCAGCTTCAAACAAAGGACAACTGTTATTTGGCAGATAAAAGCAGCTTTGACGAGAATTACTTCCGGTCGATGGACGGAAAGTACGTTGTAATCCGAAAGGTACAAGACCATATATCGTACAGGTCTAAAATCGTTCCCGAGGTTGCTGACCATTGGATCGTATATCAGCTTTATTGCGACTTCTTTGACGAGATCCCCGATATGTCGAGGCTCAAAGACGATCATTGGGCGTACATGGAAGGACGAATTGCTTATGACGATCCTCCCGATAAAAAAAGCTGCTATTTTTATTGCGAAAGCTCACTTTTCTATTTCAAAAAAAGAGGATATCATGTTATCGGAAACAGTAAAAAAGGAATTCATAAAATAAATTACTACCGGAATTCTCAAGCTGTTTTTTTGGGAGTATCGTCTTGCCACTATAATGGTGATACATGTCTGATAAACAGCATTTTGAAAACGAAAACAAGTAAGAAGCCGAAACGGTTATTTCCGTTCAATTTATGGTAACTACGCAAACGGACCGTCGAGGACGCCGGTCCGTATCAAGAAGGATCAAGATGGACAACAATAACACACAAAAACAAAAGATCATGGTCGCCATGAGCGGCGGTGTGGACAGCGCGGTGACTGCCCTGCTCTGCTTGCAGGCGGGCTATTGCGCGGGTGGCTGCACCATGAAGCTGTACAGGCCGCCAAGCGACTCTGCAGAGGGGCGCGTTTGCGGCTCGGACAAGGACGTGGACGATGCCCGCGCGGTGTGCGAGCATTTGGGTATTGCGCACTCGGTGCTGGATTTCGGTGCGGAGTTTGACCAAAGCGTCATAGCCGATTTCATTTCGGAATATCAGAATTGCCGCACGCCCAACCCCTGCATCGTGTGCAACAGATGCATGAAATTCGGTGCGCTCTTGGACGCAGCTCTGGATATGGGCTACGACAAGATCGCCACGGGACATTATGCAAGAATTGAACAGAGTGAGAGCGGCAGATATCTGCTCAAAAAAGCAGCCGATCCGACCAAGGATCAGACCTATTTTCTCTGGCAGCTGACGCAGCGTCAGCTCGCGCACACGCTCTTTCCTCTCGGCAGCATGACCAAGGCAGAGGCCAGAGCACTTGCCGAGCAGCACGGACTTATCAATGCGCATAAAAGCGACAGCCAGGACATTTGCTTTGTGCCGGACGGTGACTACGCTGCATTTATCACCAAAAAAACAGGGGCAACCTACCCCTGCGGCAATTTTGTGGATACGGATGGCAACGTGCTCGGTCGTCACGCGGGCATCATCCGCTATACGGTCGGACAACGCAAAGGGCTTGGCATAGCCCTTGGAGCACCCATGTACGTCAAAAGCAAAAACGCAGCCGACAACACGGTCACGCTTTGTGACAACGACGCGCTGTTTACCACGCAGTTGGACGTTGACCGCATCAATCTGATCGCACTTCCCCGCCTGGACGCTCCCATTCGCGCAGAGATCAAGATCCGCTATGCGCACACACCCGCGCCCGCAACCGTCACACAAACAAGCAAAAATTCGCTGCACATCGCATTTGATAAACCGCAGCGTGCCATCGCCCCCGGTCAGTCCGCTGTTATTTATCAGGGCGACACGGTCATAGGCGGCGGAATTATCCGATAAACTGCATAAAAAGGGGCTGCGCGAAATGCGCGGCCCCTTGAATCTTTATCAGTTGATGGAATCCAGATAAACGACGATAATGTCGCCTTCCTTGACGGTCTGTACGTACATGGGGTTATCCAGATCGTTTACACCGTTGAGTGCATATGTCCAGAACTGGCCCTTACCTGCGGTCTTGTTGCCGATCTTGGTGATGGTTTCCTGGGATTCATCCTTGAACTCGATGGCGATCTCTTCAAACTCACAAATGTCGATCAGAACCTGGGTAATGGTAGGCTCAGCGTCACCGGTATACGTGTAAGCATACTCGGGATCCTGTACAAGAATTTCGCTGTCCTTATCGGGGCCATCCTTGACCGTAAATTTTACGACGATGGTTTTTTCGGTCTGCTCGGGCTCTTTTTGGTCACAAGCAACCATAACGCAACCCATCATGACGATTGCAAGTGCCAAAGCCAATACTCTGTAAAGTTTCATTGCAATATCTCCTTTAGGATTTTTTTGTCATGTCTATTATACTGCATTTTTTCTCTTTTGTCAACCGTTTTTTTGCATATTTTACACACCAAATAAGCACACCAGCTGCAAGATCAGCATATAAAGCAGCCACAAAAGATGCAGCCACAGCACCGCCCCTGCCCCAAGCGACAGGCATTGCCAATGCAGCGCACAGACCGTGCACAAAATCGCTGTCAGCACAATGACAAGCAAAGACAGCACCAAATTCTGCTTGACAAAAAACAAAGGATACCATAAAAAGCCCACGCCGATCATGAGCAAAAAGAAGCATGCACCGCGCCATGCACCAATGCAATTGTGTCCGTATGTACACAGTATTGCACCCAAAACCGCGCCCAAAATGAAATACCAGAGCATCCACAAAAGACTCATCAGCCACACAGGCGGTATAAGCTCGCGAATGCCCATTTGCACAATGCCCGCGTTGGGTGAGCCCCACCATAATCTGACCGCCATGCCACACAGCGCAAGTGCTGCACCAAAGGCAACAGACCAGATCAATGCCGTACTGCTGTTTTCTCGTTTCATTATCATCACCCCATACAAAGTATGCGTAAAAGGTCGGGGATATGCCCGACCTTTTACGCAGTGATATTTGCCTGCGGCAAGTGATATTGCGCTTCGCGCAGTGATATTTGCCTACGGCAAGTGATATTCGCCTTTGGCGAGTGATATTGCGCTTCGCGCAGTGATATTTGCGCTTCGCGCAGTTATTCTTCCGCTTCGGATTCTTCATGCTCGTGCGCAGGACAGGGATTTGTTTTGGAAGGGGTTGCATACCACGTACCGCGCCATTCCCCCGGGAGCGACGGTGCATCCCAGAGGAAATAAGGCGAATCCTTGATAAACACCTCTTGTCCAAAGCTGCGCGTACCTCGCAAGACTCCTGCGTCCCGTACCGCCTCACTCGGGCAAAACTGCCCCGCAACACCGCCAAACACGGTATCGTAGGAAACGAGCACGTGCCTCTCACATGTCCCCAGCGGCAGATTGTCGGTTGTAAAATAGCCTGTTTTTCTGCGTGAGCCGCGCAGATCACACGTGCAGGCATAGCCCGGCAGCTGTCCCGAATCGGCACAAAAAGAAAATTTCTGCACGGTTTCGGGCATGGGAAATGCGGTCGGTCCTTGGTCAAAAATGCCTGCGTCGTACAGCCTTGTCATGACCTCGTCCCATACCGTGATACTGACGTTCCCCTCAATGCTTCCCTGCTCTGCGGGATAATCGTACCCCGTCCAGACACCGCCAATCACCTCGGGCGTATAGCCTACGAACAATCGATCCACGCCTCTTTGCGTGGTTCCCGTCTTGCCTGCGACCTCGACCCGATCCGAAAGGCCTATTTTGCCCTTAGCAGTTCCATCCGTGACCACCTCTTGCAGCATTTTGGTCATGATGGCTGCGTTTTCGGGCGACAAGACGGCACGCGGTTCTGCCTCCACGGTCAGCAGCGGAACGCCGTCCGCATCCGTAACGCGGTAATAAGACCGCCAGGGTTGATAATTTCCGTCGTAAAAAATGCTGTAGGCCGCGGTCAGCTCACGCAAGGTCACACCGTGCGCAAACTGCCCCAAAGCAAGTCCTGCTTGTGTGAGATCATTTTGATCCAGCGAGGACATATCCAGCTGCTCCTTCAAAAATGCCAGCGAATTCTCTCTGCCCACATCATCCAATATTCTGACAGCCACGGTATTGACCGACTGCGCAAGCGCCTGGTGCACGGCAGTCAGACCGTGATAGGCATAATGCGCGTTACGCGGCCAAGGCTTTGTTCCCTCAAAGCGCAGCGGCACGTCATCGTATACGGTTGCCCAGTTGATCAGCCCTCTCTGCAGCGCGGGCGCATAGACCGAGAGGGGCTTGATGGCCGAGCCGGGCGGCAGACGCGTGTCGGTTGCGTAATTCTGCAAGCGATTGGCGTTTTTCTGTCCGACAGCGCCTGCCACACCCAAAATATCACCCGTTGCCGGATCGATGATCATCATAGAGGAGCGCTCCTCGGGGGTAAAGAGATCGGTGGTGGCGTAATACTCCTCCAGTATGCACTGCACTCTCTCGTCCATGGCGCAGTATATGCGCAAGCCCCCGTTGTACACCATGCTGCTTGCCACGCTGCGGCTGTAGCCGTAGGCATCGCACAGATCGCGTATGACGTCCTCAATGACCATATCCTCATACCACGAGGAAACACGCCTCTGCTGCTGCGCCTCCGGAGAAAAAGAAAGCGGCTGCGTGGCCTGTGCGTAGATTTGGCTGTCAATATATCCCTGCTCCAGCATACAGGAAAGGATCAGCTGCCTGCGCTTTTCGTTTTGCTCGGGATGCGTCAAGGGGTTGTACCGCGCGGGATTGTTGGTAATGGCGGCAATGCAGGCGCATTCCCCCACGCTGAGCGCGGACACGTTTTTTGAAAAATAGTGCTGTGCCGCAGCACCCACACCGCGGCAGCCGTCGGCCAAATTGATGACGTTGAGATAGGTTTCCAATATCTCGCTTTTGCTCATTCTGCGCTCCAGATCAAGGGCTGAAAACATTTCGCCAAGCTTGCGGTCGATGCTGATGCGGTCGTCCCCTGTCAGATTTTTGACCAGCTGCTGCGTAATGGTAGACGCGCCGAACGATCTGCCGCCCTTTTGCAAAAGGCGATTTTGCAGATATGACAAGGCAGCCTCGCCCGTACGCAGAAAATCCACCCCCTCATGCTCCCAAAAGCGTTTGTCTTCAATGGCGACAAAGGCATCCGCAAGCGCGCGCGGGATCTGATCAAAGGAGGCGTATTCATAATAGGTACTGCCGCCGCAAAAGGGGCCGATCTCATAAGCTTTTCCTTGCCGCGTGGCGCGGTCGGAAAAATCGTACGCATACAGCCGCGAGGTACCGCCCGTGCGCACGATCTGCAAAAGGGCATCATCCACCGCGCTTTTTGCGTAAGGGGCCAGCGCAAATCCGACGGCAATACAGGCCGCCGAGGCACTCAGATTGGCCACGGTCAGCACAAGGGCGATCCATTTACAAAGCTTTTTCATGCATTCTCCTCTTTTTTGGGGCTTGATTTGCATAGACTTGTCAAATCGGGCAAAAATAATCATGCAAACAAAAAAGCGAGGTACAAGCATGAGATCATTAAAAATTGCCTTTAGCGTTCTGCTATGCGTTACTATTTTGTCGGTTGGTGCATCGGTTGTATGCGCGGTGATTGCCGGCAACACAGCCGAATCCTTCCGCGATTACCGTTCTTCTGTCATTACTGCATTAAGTTCCCTGCACGCGCAGCTGAATAGCTCCAAGCAGGCCTTTGCCGAGGCGCTGACGTATCTGGAGGGCGAGCAAAACACCGAACAGCAAACAGAGCCTGCAACAGAATCCATGACCGAAGAGCAGCAAAGCGCTGCACAGACCGAGCAGGACAGCGCAAATACGGATGTGATGAAGGATCCGCAGACCACACCCGAAAGCACTGCTCCGACCGCGCTTTTCACGGTGCGTAAGGTGGACGGCCGTATCGGTATTTACGACGCGAACGGTGTGCTTTTGCGCACGCTGAACGTCTCGGTTGCAACGTTGCCCCGTGCAGACCGCGAGCTGCTTGAGGTAGGGATCGTACTTTGCAGCCAAGAGGAGCTGGACGCATTGATCGAGGATTATTCCGGCTAAAAATCCGAGCCAACGCTGCACGCGTTGGCTCGGATTTTTTATTCAAAGGTGTTTTTTATGGGGGAAGCAAATTCAAAACGGATCACTTTGATCCCGATCGTTGGGATCTCCCAGATAATATCCTCCGCTGCCGTAAAATAGAATCACGTGGGATTCTTGGTTGATCCTGCCGGGAACGAGTGCCGATTCCGTATTCTCGTCAAATTCAATGATCAGGCGCTGCTCTTCCTTGCCGCTTTCAAGCGATTCGTACCACATGCGCGAATACGGATAAAACGGAAACGGATCAGACAGATCGTAGCCGTCAAAGGTGCAAACGACCGTGTCCTCAATCAGATATCTTTGCCCATCAAGCTCGTATTCAAACACGAAAGGAAACTCCCCTTCCGTGATTTTCGGTGCAGGCTCATAGCTCTTTTCACACCCCGAAAAGCTCAGCATGACAAGCAGGCTAAGCATAATCAAAACAAATTTTTTCATGACTTCTCCTTTAGCCGAACCAAGTTGGTTTTGACGTGCAGACTTGTCCGATTCCTGCATCTTTTCTCTTGGACATATCTTTAATCGTTGACGTACACGACAAGCGGTGTCAGCCGTTCTCTGTATTCTGCCGACATTTCCATAGCTCCCCATTCCTCGGGTGTGCCTTGGAAATACACAACGCTCAACTGCTCACAGCCATCAAAGGCCTTGTTGCCTATACAGGTAACGGACGCGGGCAGCGTGACGGATGCAAGCTTTTGGCAAGAGTAAAAGGAATATTCCGGCACGGTTTCTATTCCCTGCGGAAAAACAAGATCTTCTACGTAGGAATATGCAAAAACGTTCTCGCCCAGACTTTGCAGCGCAGCAGGCAGCACCACGTCAAAGCTCCATACATTTGTGCCACACAACTCAAAGGCATAATCACCGATTGCGGTCACAGTATCGGGCAACCTTAAGTAGCTCAGATTCTGGCAAGAGGAAAACGCGCGCGCCCCGACAGAGATGATCCCATCATGCATCTGCACGTCCGTAAGATTGACGCAATTATGAAACATCTCCGCAGGAATGTCACTCATCCCCTTGGAAAGCGCGGCGCTCTTCAGAAGCACACATCCCGAAAACGCCTCTTCTCCTACAGAAACCACGCTGTCCGGCAAGGTGATCTCACCCAGCCACGAGTTCTTGAACGCTCCCGTACCGATGCTTTGCAGGCTGCCCGGCAGCTCAATCTGCAAAAGATCCGTGGTATAGAAAAACGCGTAATCACCGATGCTGACAAGCCCTTTTCCGAATTTTGCCTGCTCAAGATTGTAGCAGTCGGAATATGCGCGTGCGCGAATCTCGGTCACCGTATCGGGATGGAAGACTGCCGTGATCGTTTGATTATCCAGAAACGCCTGCTCACCGATCGCTACTACGGGGTATCCTTGGTACGTCGGTGGGATATACAGTTCGGAATCGGTGCAAGTACCGATTCCCGATACGACGTATACCGTTTGGCCGTCTTGTATCTCTTGACTGTATTCCAACCCCTCGGACCAGCCACCCTCGGGCGGCTCATTTGTGTTGTCAGGTTCGGTTTCGCTAACACCATCGTTCGTGTCATCGGGGATGATCACGGTAAAGATCACAAGATTGCTTTCATCTCGGTTGGCAGCCTTAACGCAGATATACACTTTATGCTCACCCGGTGCAAGATCCGCAATAGGAATCAGCACCTCCATTCTGGAGCAGGATTTTCCTCCCATATAGGAGGAAACGGTCTTGACCATATCCTCCGGCTCCTTGGAAAAGGATCTGTCATAAACAGGCTCTCCCTGATCGATCCTATAGCCGTACGTGCCGGGTGTGGACAGCGTAAAGGCCAGCCAACCGCGGAATTTAAGGTGAGTGACCTCGCTATCGGTCACCTCGACCTTTTTGCGCCATTGCTCGTAATTTGCGGAAAACACCTCGATCTCGCGCTCCCCCGCAACCATGCTCAGGCTATCGTACGAGCTGTGCACAAAGATGGCCTGATCCTCGGGCGTCTGATAGGTAGTTTCCTCCTCTTTTTCGGTCGTGGGAGGCTCGGTTTTGGCTTCGGACTCGGTGGTCTGCTCGGGATCTCTTTCTCCACCGCCCATGGAGTCATCCTCAGGCTCTCTTGTATCCTCTTGTTGCTCTGCAGTGTTCTCCTTATCGGAATCATGGCTCTCTCCCCACGACTGCCGCATAGCAGCAATTACGCTGCCAAGGGCTTGCCTGATATCATCGTTCAACAGCGTGGATACTGCATTTTCATCCTCTGTGAGTATGATTTGGGCGAAATGCAGCACCGTCCCGTCAAATTCCGGATAATTCTGCTCCACACGCTTCACAGCTGCTGCCGTGCTTGCAATGCCCATTGCCAAAATACTGACACTCAAAACCAAAGATAGGACAGCCGCGATCAGAAAAGCGCGGAAGATCGGCTTTTTGCGCATTGGCACGGGGGCCTCTGCGCGCTCGATAAGATCAAAATCGATCTCGCTCATCATATCAAACAACAACTCGTTTGTCATAACGCAAAGCCCTCACTTTCCAAAAAGGTTTTGAGCATTTGCCTTGTTCTCGAAAGGATCTTGAACACGTTGGCCTTGCTGATGCCATACCGCTTTGCAATGCTTTCCACGCTGTCCACGTGATAATAGCGGCGAATAAATATATTGCACTCACGTTCGGGCAAGGTGCGAAGAAAGCGGTTGAACGCCTCAGCGAATTCCTGCTTATCCATATACTGCTGCACGCTTTGCTCGGGAGAAGCAACGTCGGTCAGCTCGTCCAATGCCAGCACCACTTCTCCCCCACCGCGCTTATCGCGTTTTTTTGCCTTGTAACGGTTAATGGAGAGATTACGCGTGATGCGCCCGACGTAGGTTTTGAGTACGTTTGGACAAGCGGGCGGAATGGAATTCCAGGTCTGCAGCCAGGTATCGTTCACGCATTCCTCACTATCCTGCATATTCTGCAAAATATTTTGCGCAATACTCAGGCAATAGCTGCCGTATTTTTCCGCGGTTTTGGCAATCGCACGCTCGTCGCGCGCCTGATACAGTTCGATAATCTGATAGTCCTGCACTCTGTCACTCCCTTTCAATTGAAATTATGCCGCTCCAACAAAGCCCTCAGCATTTTCTTGGCTCTGAAAATACGGCTGTTGACCTTGCCTCTGTCAAGCCCCAGCATTTCGGCAATCTGCGTATTGGTCATGTGCTCGTAATATTTGAGCAAAATGACCTCTCTGTATATCCCATCCAGCGCGTCAACCGCACGTCTGAGCATGGCAGCATCCTGTTCTTTTTCGATCTGCAGGGCCAGGTCGTATTCGTCGGGCAACGCCAAAGAATCGGGATGTCCTTCTCCCGAGATCAGCAAATTCTGTCTTTTCTTTCTGCGATAATGATTGATGGCCACGTTGCGCGTATACGTATAGATCAGCGCAGCGGTCGCATCGCTGTCGGGCGAGACAAACACCTCTGCGTTACAGCAAACGCGATAAAACGCCTCTTGTACCGCGTCCTCCGCATCTTGCGTGTTGCGCAGAATGTCGTATGCTTTTTTATACATTTGGTCGTAATAGATCTCGTATAGCGACGCAAGCATCCCGCGCTGCTCCGCGCTCAGATCGGGCAAGCCCGTTTGTTTTTTGTCCTGCATGATTTCTCCCTTGAAAAAGTCATTCTACTTAACATCACAACTATTTCTCGGATTTTTGACAGATTTTTTGAGTTTTTTCAAAAAAATCAGCATAACACGATACGTATAACAAACGAATGCGGGATTTATTTGCGAAGTTCTCTCTTTTCTGCTTTCTATGAGTGGTATTCTTTGCTCTCGCAAAGAGTGATATTTTTGCTGCGCAATTTTTCGCTATGCAAAAGTGATATTGAAGCCTTGCGGCTTCAGTGATATTCTTTTCGCCCGATAACTCGCACAGCGAATACCACTTGGACGAAGTTCAAATATCACTGCGTAAGCAAGAATTTCGCCTTTGGCGAAATATACTCGCACGCATGCGAATAGAACTGGCGTGATACTCCGCTAAGAGTATCACGCCAATGCACCCACCTTTGTTTTTTATTGATAGATCACGTTTTCCTTACCCAAAAGGTCGATCATCTGCTGCATGACAAAGGGAGAGAGCGCGATACCCTTTTGGTGCGGAATATACGCCTTGGTTGCGCTGTTATAAAACACCAACGGCACGGTAAGTCCCTCGTCAAAGATCTCGGCTAAGTTAAGCGCCTTGCGGTAGAGCGTGCATTCGGTATCCGGCACGCGCAGATACAGCTTTTTGATTTTTGGGGGACGTTTCGGGCCGTCGGGGACGCCGGTCCCTACGGGGGTGCGTCGCGAGCCGTCGGGGACACCGGTCCCTACGGGCTTGGGAGAATAATGCTCGTCGTCCACCAGCTCGGCAGCAATGCCGACCAGAACCTTAGGTGCTTCCTCCTCACGGATCGAAATATTGCCCTGGATATACACGGCGCTGTCCACGCGGACAAGGTGGCCAAGGTTTTCGTAGGTCTTGGCAAACATGATGCACTCGATCTCGCCCGTGCGATCCTCTACGGTAAAGAAGGCCATGCGTCGGTCGTCCTTGGTGGTCTTGACTGTAATAGAGGTGATCATGCCCGCAATACGGACTTGCGCACGGTCCGGCAAAAGCGATCCGGTTTCATCAGCCAATTCCGCAATGTCCACAGTATTCAGATCGGCTATGCACTTATCGTATCCGTCCAGCAAATGCCCCGAAAAATACATGCCGGATGCATCCTTTTCCAACATCAGCTTTTCTCTTTTGGAGTATTCGGGAATATTCGGATACGCAAAAGATGTCTTGGCTTTGACCTCGGGTACCATGCTGAACATATCCAGCTGCCCTGCTACGTTGTCGCGGTTTTTCTGAGAGACCGTATCGATGATCTGCTCGTATGCAGACAGCAGCTTTGAACGATATATTCCGAGTGAATCAAACGCCCCGGCCTTGATCAAGGCCTCGATCATGCGCTTGTTCATGTCTTTTCCCGACATTCTTTCCACAAAATCCTCAAACGAGGTGAAATCATGCCCCTCCCGTTCGCGGCAAAGCGACTCCACAAACTGACCGCCCACGTTTTTGAGCGCAAGCAAACCAAAGCGGATGGTATTATCCTTGCCGTAAAAATCAGAACGGCTGCGATTGATATCGGGGGGCAGCACCGAGATGCCGCGCTTATTGCACTCACCGATATATTCCGCAATTTTTGTCTGGTTTCCGAGTACGCTGGTCAAGAGTGCCGAGAAGTATTCGCAGGGATAATGCGTTTTGAGATATGCCGTGCGCCAGGAGAGAACTGCATAGGCTGCTGCGTGAGATTTATTGAAGGCATAATTTGCAAAATTGGCCAAGTCGTCAAACAGCTTTGTAGCCGTTGCCGCATCCACACCGCGCAGAGCGGCTCCTGCAATAAAATCCGCACGCTCGGCCTCCAGCACGTCGGCTTTTTTCTTGGACATGGCACGGCGTACGATGTCCGCATGTCCAAAGCTATATCCTGCTACCTCACGGAAGATGCGCATGACCTGCTCCTGATATACGGCACAGCCGTACGTTTCCTTGAGAATGGGTTCAAGCAGCGGTGTATCATATTGGATCTTTGACGGATCGTGACGGCATTCAATATAGCGCGGGATCGAATCCATGGGTCCCGGTCGGTAAAGCGCAATCACCGCGATCACATCCTCGAAGCAGGACGGGCGCAGCTGCGTCAGCACCTGACGGATTCCGCTCGATTCCAACTGAAACACGCCCGAGGTGTTCCCTTTTGCAATCAGCGAGAAGGTTTCCGGATCGTCATACGGAATGCATTCAATATCGAAATTCGGGTCTGTTTCGCGGATCTGCGTTTGCGCATCGTTGATGATCGTCAGATATCGCAGTCCCAAAAAGTCAAACTTCAAAAGTCCCAGATTCGCAATGGTGTCCATATCAAACTGCGTGACCACCGTGCCGTTGCTGTGAGAAAGCGGAACGTAACGGCTCACAGGCTGATCCGTGATCACAATGCCTGCCGCATGCACCGAAACGTTTCGCGGCATGCCCTCCAGCGCCATGGCTGTATCGATCAGCTCTCGGTTCTTTTCCGAGGCATTGTACAATTGCTTGAGCTCGGGCAGCTTGAGTGCCTGCTCCAGCGTAATGCCCAGCTCCGAGGGAACGGCTTTGGCAACCACGTCCACGTCGGCATAAGGCATCCCCATCGCTCTGCCGCAATCGCGAATGGCCGCACGTGCGGCAAGCGTACCGAAGGTGATGATCTGCGACACGTGCTCACGGCCATATCGCTCAGCTACGTAGGCAATGACCTCATCGCGACGGTTGTAGCAAAAGTCAATATCAATATCGGGCATGCTGACGCGCTCCGGGTTGAGAAAACGCTCAAAAAGCAGGTCATAGCGGATCGAATCCACGTCGGTAATGCCCAGCGCAAACGCCACCAATGAGCCGGCTCCCGAGCCTCTGCCGGGGCCTACGGGTATACCGCGGCTCTTGGCAAAGTTAACGTAATCCTGCACGATCAAAAAGTAATCGGCATATCCCATCTGCTCGATGACCGACAGCTCGTATGTGATGCGATCGCGATAGGTCTGTTCGCTTTGCGCGTCAAAGGTGATCTGCCCTTTAGACACGCGCTGCGCAAAGCCCTTCTCGGCAAGCTCATACAAATAGGAAACCGAGTCCTTGCCGTCCGGACAAGGAAATTTGGGCAGATACAGCGTGTTAAAATCGAATTCAACCGAGCAGCGGTCAGCAATTTTTACTGTATTTTCCAATGCGCCCTCGTACCCGCCAAACAGCATGCGCATCTCGCCCGTGTCCTTGTAATAAAACTCGTCGGTTTCAAACCCGATGGGACGGCCGTCCTCAATGGAAGAGTTGGTCTGAATACACATCAGAATCGCCTGAGTGGAGGCATCGCGGCGACGCAGATAATGGCAGTCATTCGTAGCGACTACGCCAAGTCCGCATTCCTGTGCCAGGCGGTAAAGCTGCGGCAAAATCTGCTTTTGCTCCACCATGCCGTGGTTTTGCAGCTCGATAAAGAAATTGTCCTTTCCAAAAAGCGCAGCGTATTCCTCGGCCGTTTGCTTGGCGGCGGCCCAGTCCCCTGCCGAGAGCTTACGCGGAATTTTTCCCGCAAGGCATGCGGAAAGCGCGATCAGCCCTTTGTGATGCGTGCGCAAAAGCTCGGCATCCACGCGCGGTTTTCCGTAAAAGCCCTCGGTAAAGCCCTTGGAAACCAATGAGATCAGATTCTCATAGCCCTTTTGATTTTCACACAAAAGCACAAGATGATCCGCGCCTGCCTCTGCGCTTTTGAATTTTTCAAAGCGAGAGCCTGCAGCTACGTAGACCTCGCATCCGATAATGGGCTTGATGCCTGCCTTCTTGCAGGCTTTATAAAACTCGACCACACCGTACATGGCACCGTGATCGGTGATGGCAACTGCATGATGGCCGCACTCGGCTGCTCTTTCGGGGATATCCTTGATACGGCAGGCACCGTCCAGCAGACTGTATTCGCTGTGCAGGTGCAGATGCACGAATTCATTTTGTGCCATACGGCACCTCCTTTCTCTGTTAATCGGGCAGCTCCGCTGCCAAATCAATCAGCTTTTGCAAGCGGTGGTTCAGCCCCGATTTGGTGATCGGGGGGACGTGCAGCTCGGCAAGCTCGCCAAGAGAAACGCTTTGATGCCGCATACGCAGCATAGCGGTTTCTTGAAGCGCATCGGGCAGTTTTTTTAATTCTCCAAAGCGCTCCAGCTTTTCAATGGCCGCGCTTTGCTTACGAAAAGCTGACACGTACTTTTCAATATTTCTCGTGTCACAGTTGGTTACACGATTCTCGTAACCGCGAATCTCGCGTTCAATCTTTTTATTAAGCAGCTCAAAAACCATGGTGCTGCTGCCGATTATGGTCAGCACATCCTCCACGCCTTGGCTGTTTTTGATATATACCCCATAGGATTTTCCTCTCTGCACCGTTCCCATGGTGAGCCCATCCTCGGCAAGCATGGTCTGCAGACCGTGCGCACGTGCAGACGTGGGACACCTGATCTCCAAATGAGAGCCTGCAGCAGGATCGCTGATCGTTCCGCTTGCACAAAATGCACCGCGCAAAAACACCGATGCACATTGGGAGCACTTGTAAAATGCGGAAAAATCCGCGCAATCGGCAGTATCCCATGCATCCAGCATGGAGGCGCACTTGGGCGAATCAAAGCCAAGGGCAACACCGCTCGACCTGCCTTGCGTATATGGCACGGCAGTTGCTTCTCTGCCAAAATGACGCTTGATCTCGGCTAAGGCATGCTCGGCAAAGCTTGCGGGAAGCCTTACGCTGACCGTATTTTGTTGCTGCGAAGCCCCAATCAAAAGTCCGCACAAAAATGCCTTACGACAGCACATGGACTTGATCTGCAGCCCTGCCAGCTCCTCTTTTACCTGTTCGGCAAACGACATACGTTACTCCTCTATATACTTGAATTCACATTCCAGTTCCACACCGAACTGACACATGACGCGCTGCTTGATCAGCTCGACCAAAGCCAGCACGTCGGCAGCGGTAGCCCCGCCATCATTGACGATAAAGCCCGCGTGCTTTTCGGACACGACCGCACCGCCCACGCGCATGCCTTTAAGTCCCGCATCCTCAATCAGCTTCCCCGCATAATACCCCTCGGGACGCTTGAACGTACTGCCCACGCTGGGATAGTTCAAGGGCTGCTTTTCGCGACGCGAAATGCCCTGCTCCCTGACCTTTTGCATGATCTCATCCGCATTTCCAGCCTTGAGCGCAAAGGTGCTTGAAAGGATCACGTACTCGGGATGCTCTGCAAAAATACTGTGGCGGTAATCAAACTTGTGCTCATCGGCACGCAGCGTAAAAATGCGATTGTGCGCCGTATCGTAGCACTCGCTACAAAGCAGCACGTCGGATATCTGACCACCGTATGCCCCTGCATTCATAAAGACACCACCGCCCACCGTTCCCGGAATGCCGCAGCCAAAAGCAAAGCCCTCATAGCCTTGACGGCTTGAATCGGTACACACACGCGCCAAAGAGGCACCGCTCTGTACAAACAAGGTATCCCTGTCAAAGCGATACTGCTTCATCTCGGTGGTAAAGATGACCACACCGCGGTATCCCGCATCCGAAAACAGCACGTTGGAGCCGTTCCCGATCACGCAATATCTAAGGCCGCTTTGGGCAAGCATGGCAAGCTGCAGGCAAAGCTGCTCTGTCGTGGTGGGAAACAGCGCAAGATCTGCAGCACCACCGATGCGGAAGGTAGAATAATCACACAGCGGAAGATCGTGCTTGACGGGAATACGCGCTCCTTTACATTGCGCTAAAAATGCTTTCATAAGCACCCCTTTTCTACCAGTGCGGGCAGCTCGGCAAGATCGTTGATCACGTAGGTGACCGAAATTTCTGTGGGAGTGGGCTTTTTCTTGGGATTATACCAGCAGGTATCAAGACCTGCACCCACACCGCCCTTGATATCCGAGGTCAAAGAATCTCCCACGACCAGGGTTGTAGCGGGATCGAAATCGGGAATATCATGCATGACCGACAAAAAATACCGGATATCCGGCTTTTCAAAGCCAACCTCTTCGGAGATATAGCACTTTTCAAAATACTTGGCCAAAGGACTGGGATTGAATCTGCCCTGTTGCACGCGCTTGTCACCGTTGGTGATGATATACATGCGGCAGCTCTTTGCCAGCGCAGCGCAGACCCGGGGCGCGCCCTCGATCATGTACGATTTGGTGGAGAGCGTTTGCAGATAATCGGCTGCCAGCGCCTTAGGGTCTGCTTGAAGCCCTGTACGCTCGCAAAACGCCTCAAATCTCTTCCACATCAGCACCTTTTTTTCAATCTCGCCTCTCTCCAGCATCTTCCAATGCGCGTCGTTGACAGCGGAATAGATGGCAATGGTAGCATCGTCGTTGGGCAGACCGAAATGCGCAAAGGTTTCGGCTATGGCATCATGCTCGGACCGCGTAAAATCCAGCAGCGTGTTGTCTGCGTCCATCAAAAGCGTTTTGTATCTCAAAAGGATATCCTCCGTAAAACTATATTCTGTTATATTATACTATAAAAAATAAAACAATGCAATACCGGATTTCGATTTTCTCGGATATTTGCATTGATGATCTTTTTCTTGCGTTGACAAGGGGC
>JAFTLD010000027.1 GCA_017452945.1 Clostridia bacterium
GTATTTCGCCAAAGGCGAAATTTCGCTACGCGAGTTTGGGAGGCGAATAGAATATCACTGAAGCCGTAAGGCTTCAATATCACTATTGCGACAGCAATAATATCACTCCGACGCAGTCGGAATACCACTATTACAGCAAAAATGAGAGAGAGCTTTGCGAAATTTCACTTCCGCATAACTCTCTCTTCTTCTTTTTACCGCTAATTCATCAGCCCTTCTTTTCAAAAAAACGGACGGACGCGTGATGCGACACGCATTGCAGAACAGCCGTTCGGTACGACATGCATGTCTATCGGAAAAATAGACAAAATAGTTTTGAAAAATTGGCGCGAAATTCTCAACCGTAGTGCTTTTCACGAAATATCTCGTCAAAAATCGTCAACTTTGCTAATTTACAAAACGCGCTTGATGCGGTATAATATTCTTGCTCGACGGAAGCAGTCGTTCCGTCGCCGAGTGCAGCTCAAGCCGGACTTTGTGGAATATCAATCTCATGATGTCAAGCGTGCAAAGACGCCAAATGTTGTACTCACTGCGCTGTTCGCACCGTGCGTTCTTCGCGGACAGACATGGAAGCGGGATCGGTTTATGCCGATTCCGTTTTTTTTGTGCTTTTTGAAAATATTATATTATATTTGTAAATAAACCTTGAAAGGTATGGCTTTTCGGGCAAGTTTGTGCTATAATGCTAAGTTGATATAATATTGTTATACCGCATTACCCCGTTTATGAAAGGAAATTCTCATGTCAGGATATATAGAAAGAGCCGAGAGCATGACCATGCCCGTGATCGCTTTGCGCGGCATTGTCGCTTTTCCCGGCGCAACCTTGAATTTTGATATTGCCGAGGATAGCTTTGGCTCGGCACAAGCGGCAAAGCTTGCCGCACAAGGCTCACTTCCCGTACTGCTGGTTTCGCTTCGCGACCCTGCAGAGCCGGACAGCGGCGAGCCCTCCCTCTCCAAGCTGTACCGCGTTGGTACGGTTGCCAAGATCAGACAGCTGGTCAAGTCGGGGGACGGTCAGAACCGCGCCATTGCCGTGGGTATGACGCGCGGCATGATCACTGCCCTGCACAACACGGATGAGGCAACCTACGCTGACGTTATGTGCAAATCCTACGTCCTTAAGGACAACGGCGGCATTCGTGCCGAGGCATATATGCGCAGAGCCCTTACCTCCATGGAGCGCGTTGTGCGTCACCTGCCCGCCTCCTCCGAGGAGATCATGCATGCAGCGCGTGCCATCAACGATCCCGGTGTGTTGGCGGACATGATCGCGGCCAACGTGCTGATCCGTCCCGAGGATAAGCAGACCGTATTGGAGTGTTTTGATCCCATGATCCGCATCGAAACCGTCACGCTCATGCTGGATCACGAGGCTGAAATTTTAGAATGCGACGCCATGATCAACGCGCGTGTGCGCGAGCGCATTGCAAGACACCAAAAGGAATACTACATGCGTGAGCAGATCCGCACGCTGCAGGAGGAGCTTGGCGAGGGCGACAACGAGATTTACGAAAACAAGATGCGCATCGCACGCGCACATCTGCCCGAAGAGGTGGAGAAAAAGCTGAACAAGGAAAACGACCGCCTTTCCCGTACGCCCTTCGGCTCTGCCGAGGCGGGAGTGCTGGAGAATTATCTGGACGTTTGCCTTTCCCTGCCTTGGAATAAAACCACCAAGGACCGCGTGGACATTGCCGCTGCCAAAAAGATTTTGGACGCAGACCACGACGGTCTTGACAAGGTCAAGGAGCGCATTCTGGAATTTTTGGCTGTCAAGCAGCTTTCCCCCGATCTGAAGAACCAGATCATTTGTCTTGTCGGCCCTCCCGGTGTGGGTAAGACCTCGATCGCTGCCTCTGTCGCACGTGCCATGAAGCGCAAGTACGTACGCGTTTCTCTTGGCGGTGTGCGTGACGAGGCTGACATCCGAGGTCACCGCAAGACCTACATCGGTGCCATGCCCGGCAGAATCATTGACGCGGTATCCCGCGCAGGCGTACGCAATCCGCTCATTCTGCTTGATGAAATCGACAAGCTCTCGACAAGTGCGCACGGTGATCCCTCCTCTGCTATGCTGGAGGTACTGGATCCCGAGCAGAACAAATTCTTCCGCGACCACTTTGTTGAGCTGCCCTTCGATCTTTCCGACTGTCTGTTCATCGCCACGGCCAACACGCTGGAAACCGTGCCGCGTCCTTTGATCGACCGCATGGAGATCATTGAACTGAAAACCTACACCAAGAGTGAAAAGCGCAGCATTGCAAAAAATCATCTGATAAGCAAGCAGCTTGGCCGCCACGGCCTGAACAAACGCACCGTGAAGATCACGGATGCCGCAGTGGACGAGCTGATCGAATACTATACCCGTGAGGCCGGTGTGCGTAACTTAGAGCGCGCGATTTCCGATCTTTGCCGCAAGGCAGCAAAAAAGCTGATCGAAGAAAAGGTCAAGCGCGTCACGATCGACGCTGCAGACATTGCCGGCTATCTCGGCCCGCGCAAGCGTCTGCCCGATGCCATCTCGCCTGTCGACCTTGTCGGTGAGGTCAACGGTCTTGCATGGACAGAAGTGGGCGGTGACGTGCTGCGCGTGGAGGTTGCCATCACGGACGGCACGGGAAAGCTGGAGCTGACAGGCTCGCTTGGCGACGTAATGAAGGAGAGTGCCAAGGCAGCGCTGACCTGGGTACGCTCTGTTGCAAGCACGTGGGACATTCCTTCCGATTTCTATACCAAAAAGGACATTCATATTCACGTCCCCGAGGGCGCTGTTCCCAAGGACGGTCCCAGCGCGGGCGTGACCATGGCGACAGCCATGATCAGTGCGCTGACAGGCATCCCCGTCAAGCGCAACGTTGCCATGACGGGCGAGATCACGCTGCGCGGCAGAGTGCTTGCCATCGGCGGCCTGAAAGAAAAATCCCTTGCAGCCTTTGCAGCCGGTGCAGATACCGTTTGCATCCCCGCGGACAATCTGCGTGACCTTTGGGAGCTTGATCCCGAGGTCAGGGAAAACGTCAAGTTTATCCCCTGCAGCCGTATAGAGGACGTATTGGCTACAGCCCTTGTGCAGTCTGAGGCATCCGTGTCGGCTGCCCGGACTCCCGACATTCCCGATTACATTCCCATGACCGAGCATGCACACCGCATGCCCGCGACATCATTCAAAGAGGTATAATCATGGCTTTACAAACCCAGAACTCCCAGCTGCAAATCAGCGCGGGACTTGCCAAGCAATTCCCCACCAATCCCATTCCGCAGGTTGCCTTTTCCGGGCGCTCCAACGTGGGCAAAAGCTCTTTGCTCAACACGCTGCTGGGCAGAAAATCGCTGGCACGCGTTTCATCCGCGCCCGGCAAGACCATCACGGTCAATTTTTACAACGTAGATAAAAAGCTGTTCCTTGTTGACCTGCCCGGCTACGGCTTTGCAGCCCGCAACCCCGCAGACAAGGAAAAATGGTCGGCTCTGACCGACGGCTATTTCACCAACAACCCCAACGTTGACCTGCTCTGCCTTGTGCTGCAGCTGGTGGACAGCCGCGTAGGGCTGACGCGTGACGACGAGATGATGGTGGATTTTCTCAATCAAAGCGAGATCCCCTATGCCATCGTGGCCACCAAGGTGGATAAGCTCAACAAAACCGAACGCGAAAAGAGCCTTGCCGCGCTTTGCTCTCATCCGCTCATTGCCGATGGCACACCCATCATTCCCTTCTCCTCCCTGAAGGGCGAGGGAAAGAGTGAAGTCTGGAAGGTGATCTGCGCACACGCAGACCTGCCAACACCGAACTGATGCCTGCGCTGCATGCCTGCGCTGCATGCAGCGGGCATCAGTAGTGATATATTTCGCCCATGGCGAAATGTGATATTTTGCTGTCGCAAAGTGATATTCGCGCTATGCGCGAGTGATATGTTTCGCTGCGCGAAACGCTATGGTAGAAATTTGCCCGTGGGCAATTTTCAATTTAATCGTATTTTTGAGGTATTATTATGCTTCTTTACCCCCATTTTGATATCAACGCCGCGGGGCATCTGACCGTGGGCGGACTTGATACCGTGGAGCTGGCTGCCGAATTCGGCACACCGGTCAACATTCTTGACGAAAACCATATCCGCGAGCAGATGCGCCTTTATATCCGCTGCGCCAAGCAATCCTTTGGCGAAAATGCACTGCCCCTGTTTGCATCCAAAGCTCTTTGCTGCGCAGAGATCTATCGCATCGCGGCCGAGGAAGGCATGGGCATTGACTGCGTTTCTCCCGGTGAGCTGTATATTGCGCGCCGCACGGGATTCCCTGCAAGCCGTATCTATTTCCACGGCAATAATAAAACTGACCGCGACATAGCGGACGCCTTGGACATGGGCGTTGGCACGTTTGTGGTAGACAATCGCGAGGAGCTGGAGGCTTTGAGCGAAGCCGCTCTTTCGCGGGGTACGTGCGCCCGCATTCTCTTGCGCATCACACCCGGTATTGATCCCCATACCCACAAGGCTATCTCCACGGGCGGTGTGGATTCCAAGTTTGGCTCCGCTATCCACACGGGACAGGCCGAGCAGATGGTCAAGGCCGCGCTGGATACCCCCGGTGTGGATCTGCAGGGCTTGCACTGCCACATCGGCTCGCAGATCTTTGACGCACAGCCCTTTGTGGACGCTGCTGCCATCATGGTAGCGTTTATGGCGGATATGATACACAAGCACGGTGCGCACTTGCACGAGCTCAACCTGGGCGGTGGACTTGGCGTGCGCTATACAGCCGAGCAGCCCATGCTGGATATTCCCGGCACGGTTCACACCATTGCAAGCAAGGTCAAGGAGCTGTGTACCGCGCACGGCATCAGCATGCCGCGCGTCATTCTGGAGCCCGGCCGCTCTTTGGTAGCCGCTGCAGGTGTAACGCTTTACACGGTAGGATCGGTCAAAGAGATCCCCGGCTTTAAGAACTACGTATCCGTGGACGGCGGTATGGCAGACAATCCCAGATACGCCCTTTATCAGTCCCCCTACACCGCGCTGATCGCAAACCGCGCTGACACCCCTGCGGATTTCTGCGCTACGGTTGCGGGCAGATGCTGCGAATCGGGCGACCTGCTCGGTGAAGGCATGATGCTGCAGCGCCCTGTGCGCGGTGACATTCTTGCCATGCTGGTCACGGGTGCATACCAACACTCCATGGCGTCCAACTATAACAAGATCCCCCGTCCCCCGCTGGTTATGGTCAAGGACGGACAGGCGCGCGTTGTCGTGCGCCGCGAGACTTATGAGGACCTCTTGGCTTACGACGTAACCGATCACATTTATTCGAGGTAAATATTATGTTGCTCACTTTACTTTCAGAGGGCTTCAGCCGTGACGCTCTGATCTCGGTGCTGCTCTCACTTCCCGTCATCGTGCTTTCCCTGTGCCTGCATGAAACAGCACACGGCTGGGTGGCATACAAGATGGGCGACCCAACTGCCAAGAATCTTGGCAGATTGACGCTCAACCCGCTCAAGCATCTGGATCCCATGGGATTCCTCTTTATGCTTTTGTTTGGTATCGGTTGGGCAAAACCCGTACCCATTCAAACGCGCAATTTCAAGAATCCGCGTGTGGGCATGGCTCTTTCGGGCATTGCCGGCCCCATCTCCAACCTGTTACTTGGCTTTTTTGGTATGATCATGTATGTGCTGATCTGGGCGATCTGCGTACTTGCGGGAGTTGACCCCTGGTCAATCATATGGATCACGGTGCTGCTTTTGTTCCTTGAGGTGCTTGCATTTATGAACATCGCGTTGGCTGTATTCAATCTCATTCCCGTGCCTCCGTTTGACGGCTCACGCTTTGCATACGTATTCCTGCCTGCCAAGTGGTATTTCAAGGTCATGCAGTACGAGCGCTACACCGGCATTGTGATCATGATAGTCATCTTCATTCTTTCCCGCATCGGATACAATCCCATCAGTATCGTGGTGGATTTCATCATGAACAACACCATGAATCTCCTGATCTTTTTGGCAAATCTCCTGCTCAATCTCATTTTATGATCTTAACTTTTTTGGCGGTATAGTATGGCTGAATTGAAATATAAAATTGAATCCTTTGACTTTGACGGTCCGTTGGATCTCTTACTGACCCTGATCCAGAAAAACAAGGTCAGCATCCAGGATATTCCCATCGCACTGATCTGCGACCAGTATATTGCCTATATTGCGCAGGCACAAAAGCTTGACTTAGAGGTAGCTACCGAGTTTTTGGTCATGGCAAGCGAGCTGATCCTGATCAAGACCAAGATGCTGCTCCCGCGCGACGAAAAGGACGAGGAAAAAGACCCCCGTGCAGAGCTGGCCGATGCACTGCTGAAATACCAGCAAGCCAAAGAGGCTGCTGCCAAGCTCAAGGTGCGCTATGAACGCTACAGCGGCAGAATGGTCAAGGATACGGATGAAATTTCGATCGACAAAACCTTTGTGGACGATCAGCAGGTGACCTCGCTTTGTGCTGCAGTACGCCGCATCATTGCCTACAACGAGGCAAATCAGGGAAATGAAAAGGTGGTATTCTCCCCTATGATCTCCAAGCCCATCGTGCCTGTTGAAGCAAAGATCGTGGGCATTTTGCACCGCATGAAGAAAAAAGAATGGACTCCCATTGAGGAGCTGCTCTCCGACTCGGTCTCACATGCAGACATGATCGCCATTTTTCTCGGCATCTTAGAGCTTCTGAAGGTGCGAGATATTTTACTTGACGACGAGGATGCAGACGAGCATTCGCTCTACCGCTCAAGTGCAAGACTGCGCATCAATCCCATCCCCGCTGACCAACGGCAACCACAAAATCAAGACAGTGAGGTAACGCCCGTATGAACGATCAACAAATGCCTACCATATCCGATATCGGTGAAGCCATCGAGGCCATTCTGTTCGCCGCAGGCTATCCCGTAAAATACGAAAAGCTCTCCGAGGTGCTGGGACTGAGTGTAAAGGACGTCAAGCTGCTTTGCGAGCACATGGCAACCGAATATCAAAAATCCGGCAGAGGCATTCTGATGCTTTGCCTGCCCGAGACCTGTCAGTTGACCACCAAGGAGCAATATATGCCCTATATCCGCGAAGCGCTCGGAATCAAGCGCGGCGGCAACCTTTCCGCATCTTCTTTGGAAGTGCTTGCCATCGTGGCTTACAACCAGCCCGTGACCCGTGCTTACATTGACGCGGTGCGCGGTGTGGACTCTTCATATGCCGTCGGCTCACTTCTTGACAAGAACCTGATCGAGGCTTGCGGCAGACTGGATGCCCCCGGCCGTCCCATGCTGTACGTTACGACCGACAAATTCTTGCGCGTGTTTGGCTTGAATTCGCTCTCCGAGCTGCCTGAGACCGAGGCGCTCAGCATTGCAGCAGCACAAGCGGACGCAAGTGCCGAGGCGGAACAAGCACAGGCAGAGGAATCACCCGAGCAGGAACCCATTCCCGAGGGAGAATATACCGAGGTAACCGAGGACGATTCACGCGCAGAGGTCTGATTGACCGTTTGGTAATTTCCAAAGGAAAGGAGGATGCTATGCCACCCGTCATAAAAATCACGCTGATCATACTTGGCGTACTTGTCATTTTTTTGGCCATACTCGTTTTGATGCTGCTGACGCTGCGCATCAAGATCAAGATCGGCTACAGCGACAAGCTGCATTTCAAGCTGTACGTAGGAGGCATCAGAGTTGCCTCCCTCCCCCGTCCCCCGAAAAAGCTGCGCCCCTTGCGTACGTATACCAAGGAAAAGGCCGAGCGTGCCGCCAAGAAATACGCACGCCGTCCCGAGGATTATCTCGAAGCCATCCGACAGCACGCACTTTACCGTGCACTGATGCAAAGGCAAGCAGAGAAAAAAGCACAAAGTAAAAAAGTGCCCACACAGCAGGCAAAGCCCAAAGCGCAAAAGACAGAGGATAAGCTCAACGTGGAAATCCTTATGCAAATGATCGCTGAGATCATCGATGCATTCTTTGAAGGTACCCGACGCGGATTGCACATTCACGTTTGCCGCTTCCATTTATGGGTGGTGGGCAAGGATGCCGCGCAGACCGCACTCTTGTGCGGCGGTGCTTGGGCAGCCGTATCCAATCTGCTGGCCGTGCTGGACGCGCATGCCAAGCTGCGCGTGGGCAAGACTGACGTGCAGATCATTCCCGATTATACGGGCGAGAAGACCAAGACAGATTTCTCGCTGGTCATTTCATTTGGCGTAGTACGTACACTGCACACACTGCTCTCGCTCATCCCCATTATCCTCAAGCACAAAGACTCCCTGCTGACCAAGCCAACGGCCGCGCAGACACAATCGCAATCACAATGAATACACATATATGAAAGGAACTGTCAGTATGTCTGAGAACAACAAAATCCAAGAGATCATCAAGGAATCCCTTGAAAACATCCGCTCTATCATTGATGCCAATACCGTGATCGGTACGCCCATGGAAACCTCCAACGGTGTAACCATCATCCCCGTATCCAAGATCACCATGGGCTTTGCCTCGGGTGGCGTGGATTTTGACGGCAAGAAGGAAAGCAGCACCGCAAAGAACTTTGGCGGTGGCGGCGGCACAGGTCTTTCGGTACAGCCCGTGGGCTTTTTGGTCATCTCTCACGAAGGCCGTGTAGAAATGGTCAATGTCGGCCAAAAGGCACCCAAGGACACCATCGAGCAGGTGGCAGATCTTTTGGAGCGCACCCCCGATATCGTATACCGCCTCAAGGCCATTTTCGACAAGTTCGGTGAGATGAAGCAGGACGGTGAGCCTCTGCCCGAAATCTCGCCAGAAACGCAGGACGAATAAGACATACTCCCCTTTCAAGACTCGTATACTGTAATAATACGAGCTGTGATATGGGGGAATTATGCAAAAACATCCGATTCTTCACACGTTATGCGTGTTGCTTTGTTGCGTTCTTTTTACAGGTGCACTGAGCATGTCGACCGCGGCTGTAACAGCGGACGTTGCGGCAGGGGCTTGCGTACTGATCGAGGCTGAGAGTGGCAGCGTGCTCTATGAGCAGCATGCGCATACCCGCATGCCCATGGCATCCACGACCAAGATCATGACCGCACTGGTCGTACTGGAAAATTGCGATCTGCAGACAACCGTTTGCGTTGACGAAAGAGCTGTAGGCGTGGAGGGCTCGTCGGTCTATCTCTACCCCGGTGAGCTGTTGACGGTGGAGCAGCTGCTATATGCACTGATGCTCTCCTCTGCCAACGATGCAGCCGCTGCGCTTGCCTACGAGGTAGCCGGCAGCATAGAAGGCTTTGCCGCGCTGATGAACCAAAAGGCAGCTGAGCTTAACTTGCAGAACACACACTTTGCAAATCCGCACGGTCTTGATGCCGATGGACACTATACCACTGCTTACGACCTTGCCTGCATTGCGGCTTACGCTTTGAAGAACGAGGATTTTTTACGCATCGTATCCACACAAAAAAAGGTGATCCCCTTGCGCGAGCAACAGGGGGCTCGCGTGCTGCGCAATCACAACAAGCTGCTGGCCTCCTTGGACGGCTGCATCGGTGTTAAAACGGGCTTTACCAAGAAAAGCGGCCGATGCTTGGTCAGTGCAGCAGAGCGGGACGGTGTGCGCCTTGTTTGCGTCACACTGGATTGTCCTGATGATTGGCGCACACATACAGAGCTGTTGGACAGCGGCTTTGCCGCTTATGAGCGCGTTCTGCTGTCCCCTGCCAACGCCTACGTTGCATCCCTGCCCATTGTTGGCGGCACGGAGAATGAGGTATACTTACAAACTTATACCGAGGTAACGGTCACTTTGCCGCGAGAACGCAGCGAGATCGGCTTTTACATAGAGTCGCGGCACTTCTTGTACGCCCCCATAGCAGCAGGCGAATACGTAGGTGATGCTGTTTGGACGTTAGACGGATGCGAAATTGCCCGCACCCCTTTATACACCATATACAAGGTGCAAAAGCATACGGTCAAAAACTCCCCTTGGGATTGGCTGCGCGCTTTACTTCAAAAATTAAAGGAACTGATATGACAGAACAGGTAAGACTTGCAAAATACTTTACCGATTGCGGTGTGCTTTCGCGTCGCGCCGCAGAGGAAGAGATCAAAAAAGGACGCGTCAAGGTCAACGGCACGGCTGCAGAGCTTGGACAGAAGATCACCCCCGGTGTGGACGTTGTGGAATACAACGGCAAACGCATCATGCCCCCAAAACAGACGGGCAAGGTGTACGTTATGCTGCATAAGCCGCGCGGCTTTGTGACCACCATGTCGGATGAAAAAGGACGCCCGACAGTCGCTCAGCTGACCCGCAGCGTGGGCACGCGCGTCTATCCCGTGGGCAGGCTGGACATGGATTCCTCGGGCCTTTTGCTCATGACCAACGACGGAGAGCTTGCCAACCGTCTGACGCACCCGCGTCACGATATTCCCAAAATCTATCACGTGCTGGTGGCGGGACACCCCACCACGGCACAAATGACGGGACTTGGCTCCCCTGCCGACCTGGATGGATATATCACACAACCCATCCATGTACGTAAGTTGGCCGAGGGTGAGAGCGAAACGCTTTTGGAAATGACGCTTTACGAAGGGCGCAACAGACAGATCCGCCGCATTTGCGAGATGCAGAATTTACGCGTCAAGCAGCTTGTGCGCGTCGCCATCGGTGAAGTAGAGCTGGGTACGCTGCCCGAAGGAAAATATATGCATTTGAGCAAGGATCAGATTGCATATCTGAAAGGAGAGAGAGATCATGTTTGAGGTTATCCCGATTCAGGACAAGCCCACGCAGGAAAAGTTCTGCCGCTTATGCAACACCGAATACTTAGCCGAAGATTTTTGCTACAGCGTCTGGGACGAGGGCAAGTTTTCCGGCGTTTGCCAATTCAACATCTATGCCGATCACGGTGAGCTGCACACACTGATCTCGCTGCCCGAGGCAGATGCATTCCAAGCCATGTTCACCGCAGGCAGAGCTGCACTGAATTTTATCGACCTTTGCGACGTCCACCTGGCGCATTTTACGGGCGAGGTTCAGGACGAGGTGCTGATCAAGGCCATCGGCTTCAAAAGGAACGCACAAAACGTTTGGGAAATGGATCTGACCGGCTTTTTCACCGCCCCTTGTAAGTGTAAGAGCGAATAATTTCAACAAAATTCATCCATACGATTGACAAAACAAGGAAAATCATATAAAATGTTTATATCAAATCAATAACAAATAAGGAGAATTATCATGAAAAAATTACTTGCCATGATCCTTTGTGCACTGATGCTCACCTCTTGCTTTGCGCTTTATGCATTCGCTTCTGAGGAGACGACTGCTGAGGAGACGACCACCGAAGGTTCCGAAGAAACTGTTGAACACACCGCTGACAGAATCGTCTTCAACTCCGAGCTTGCCGGCAAGCCCAACTGCGTGACCGGTATGACCGGTCTGAATAAGGGCAGCGGCCTTTCCAAGGATGGCTCTTATGACGGTATGAAGATCGATATCAAGTATCCCGAAGATCCCAACTTCACGGTCAACTATCAGACCTATTGCAAAAAATACGATCTGGAAAGACTGAACGGCGAAGACGTTGGTGTTATTGTTCTCAAGCTCTATGTTCCCGAGGATTCCTACTATGATGACATCGAGATCTTTTACTGCGCAGGCGACGTGATTGCTCCCACACAGGATGCTGCCATCACCAGTGACTATTGCGATGAAAGCAGAGGCTTTGTTTACTTTATCTACAACATAGAGGGTGCATGGTCCGGTGCGATCAACCAGTTCCGTATCGACCCCGTTGGCCTGGACGAAGGCTGCGTCATGTATTTGCTTGAGCTGGCTATGTTCAAGACCGAGGAAGATGCAGTTGCTTGGTGCGATTTTGAGGAAGAAACCGAGCCTGAAACTACCGAGGAAGAAACCACTGAAGAAGATACCACCGAGGAAGAGACCACCAAGGCTCCTGCTGCTACCACCGCTCCCGCTAAGGACGATGAGAAGAAGGACGAAGGCTGCGGCAGCGTGATCGGCGCAGGCATCGTTGCATTCGCTCTGATCTCCCTGGGTGCTGTTTGCATCAAGAAGAAGGACTAATTCATTATTAACCACATAATACGTTTTACGGGGCTGCGTCAGTAATTGACACAGCCCCGTGCTTTATTATTTGATCAAATGTCTCTTGATCTTCTTGGAAGTCGTCTTTTCAAACTCCGTCTTGCGCAGCTCGATACGCTGAATCTGCTTGAAGCTGGGCAAGTTGCGGTTGATTGCACGAATAGAAGCAAGAATGGTAGCCTTGACGTTCTCATCCGAGTTATCCTTTTCAAATTTGTCATAATTGGGATAGATCACGGCAACCAAAGCGGTAGGCGTGTTTTCATCCAGCTTTCTGCCGACAACCACGCACTCTGCGATGGTATCCAGAGCACCGAGATATTCCTCGATCTCCTCCGGGAATACGTTCTTACCGTTATCCAGTACAATGACCGACTTGCATCTGCCCGTAATATAATAGTAACCGTTTTCATCGCAATAGCCAACGTCACCGGTGCGGAACCAGCCGTCATCGGTAAACACTGCAGCGTTTGCCTCAGGGTTCTGATAATATCCCAGCATCACGTTTGCACCCTTGACCTGAATTTCGCCCTCGCGATATCCCTTATCGTTCTTACCGTAGCCATTGGTATCCAAACGCAGATTGCAGCAGCTCACAGGCTTGCCGATCGAGCCGGGATGAGGGGCAAAATAGGGATTGAGCGTGGTCAGAGGTGAGCATTCCGTAATACCGCAACCCTCGTAAACCGTAATACCAAAGCTGTCAAAGGTCTTGATCAGCGCGGGATTGAGCTTTGCACCGCCGCAAATGATCACGCGCAGATCGCCGCCAAATGCCGCATGCACGTCAGCAAACAGCTTGCGGCGCATATCAACACCGGTCTTACGCATAGCATCCGATGCCTTCATGGCATTGCGCAGCGTTTTTGCCTTGCCCTTCTTCTCTGCCTCGGCCCAGACCTTCTTTTCCATGGTGTCCAAAAACAGAGGCACCAGCGTCATCAGAGTGGGCTTGAAGCGATTCATATTCTTGACCACGTGACGCAGCTTATCGTTGATACAGATGGTAATACCCAGCAGCATTTCTGCTTGCAGGCACATCAACTCGTAAGTGTGATGCACGGGCAGAACGCTCAGCGATACGTCGTCGGGCTTCAGATTGATATATTGCATAGCTGCATTGACAGTTGCGTAAATATTCTGCTGACTGAGCATAACGCATTTGGAGCTGCCTGTTGTGCCGGATGTGAACAACATTTCCGCCAGCTTGGAGCGGTCTGCAATTCTTGGCAGATTCCATCCTGTACGCACGCTTGCCGCACCCATACGCAGCACTTTTTCATAGCTTGTTACCTTAGCGTTATCCCCGCGCTCGGACAGCATGGGAATATAATGCTTAAGTGTGGGATGGGTCTCCATTGCTTTGTCAAACTTGCCGTTGAAGGTGTCACCGTAAATCACAGCCTCTGCATCCACAGATGCGATAAATTGCTCGATCTGATCCTGCGCCACTTCCTTATCCATGGGAATGATCACGCTGTCCAAAGCCAATACTGCCAGATATGCAGTCAGCCACATGGGACTGGTTTCTCCGATCAAAGCAATTCTTTTGCCGCCAAGTCCCAGCGCATCAAGACCTGCAGCCAAATCCAGAATATTGTCGCAAAACGTTTTATAGGTCATATCCTTGACCTTACCGTCTTCAATATAGCGCAGCGCGGTCTTGTCACCGTGTGCACGCATAGCGGCATACAAATCCGAAGCATCCCAGATCTGAGGGCAATATGTGCTTGAGGCGGGTGTTGTATTCTTTTTCATTTTATTATACCTCTTTTCAAAATTATGCAAAGTGTTCTGCTCGATTTAACACATACATTATACGGATGCAAGGAAATTTTGTCAAGAAGAAACCATGTTTGTTCACAATTCCATGCATGTAATGTTACATTTGTCACACGAATTAAGCAAACGGGACAAATGCCGAAGCAGTTTCCCGGAATGATATCCTATCATATAATTATTAGGGGTTTATTTGTTCTATGTCAAATAATTATTAAATCGAAGCCTTAGCCGAACGGAAGTCGAACCGAATTGCTCGCCGGCGATGCATTTTTCGCATCTTTCGGCGCAGTTTTGACGCAGCAGATTTTTTCGAATCCAAAAGCTTTTCTCGCAGGGCATATAGGCAATATGTCCGGGGAGAAAAGATGCAGGAGTCGGAGAAATCTGCACGTCAAAACCAACTTGATTCGACTCCCGTTCGGCTATTCATATCGCTTTTTTGCTTGCATTGGTTGCATTTCCCGAATTAGTATGGTATAATAAATTATCTTCATACAACAGGAGGTACTGTATGCGACTGTTAAAAATTGCAGCACTTTTACTTTGCAGCTCTCTGCTGCTCTCTTTCGTTGCCTGCAACCCTGGAGATTCACCGGATACATCCCAAGATTCATCGGAACAAACGGCAACTTCCCCTGCTGAGCAAATAACCCAACCTACCGAACCCGATGCGCCTCCCGAACAACCCAAGGATGCGCTCCAGACACAAAAGGAGGCTTTGGAAAATATGAAGCAATCCATTGGTGCCGTGACCGATACCGTGCTGTACGTCAAGGATTTTGGCGCTGTAGGTGACGGTGTTACGAATGACGGTGATGCAATTCTGGCAGCTGTTAACGCTGCTATCGAACAGCGTGCAACACTCAAATTCGAGCAAGACAAAACGTATTACGTAAGCTCTGTTGCAGGAGGCCGATCCACGCCTTTTTCATTGAGCGGTGCACATGACGTCACCATTGACGGCTGCAATGCCACCATTCTGGTCTCCCCCGAAATGCAGTATATCAACATGTCCGGCTGTGGCAACGTGAAATTCGTAAACCTGCATTTTGACTATGCTGTCTCGCCCTATCTGATCGGTACCGTCACCGCAGTTGACGGCAAAACCGTAACCTTTACTACGGATCAGGCGCCGAATGTGGCCAACTACGATTTTGCCCGCATCAACGGCTTTTCCATCATGTACAACGAGGGCATTCAGCAGCGTCCCCATATGTTTATGGGCAACATGGTACAAACTGCCGAAAAGGAAGTGCAGGTTACCTATACCGCCAACCACCATTACTCGGTCGGCAGTGTGGCATATCTGCCCAATCCCGGTGTTGGACACGCATACGGTGAAGTATTTTACATCGGCGGCTCGGATCAACCCTTGCTGTTTGAAAACGTAGGCGTACACGCAGCAGCCAGCTTTGTCTGGGCAATCAAAGGCAACAATGCAGATATTTTCTTTGAAAACGTAGATCTCGTGCCGGCAGAAAGCAATCAAAGACAGATCAAAATGGTCGCCTGGCGTGACGGATACCATTGCAAGGACAACACTTACGGTCTGCACTGGAATAATTGCGAGGCAGACGTACTGTTCGACGACGTATTCAACATTGCAGCTACGCTTGGCGTCGTAACAGCGGTTGACGGTAACACTTCATTTACCGTGAAAAACTATGAGGTCGCAGCAGCTGCATTCGTATGCAAGCCGGGCGACACCGTGGATATCTATAACCTTTCCGACGGTTCTTACAAGGGCAATGCCCGCATTCGCTCTGTTACCAACAATGCCGACAGCTCACGTACCATCACATTGTATTATGGCCAGACAATTGATAACGTTACCGAGGGCTGCGTGGTAGCCAACCGCAACACAGGCGCTCCCGGCAGCACCATAACGAATTGCCATTTCCAAGGAACCTTCCGTTTCTTGCGCAGCTTGTACGTAGAAAACACGGTATTTGATATGCTGGTCACCTGGATGATGGTAGAGGGCTCCGTTGAAGGTCCCATGCCCGGAAACGTAGACTTTGTGAACTGCACCTTCAATGGCGGAAACATTGAGATCGATGCCTACAATCGTAACACAGCCAAGAGATTGCGCGATATCGGCAAGCAGATCGTGGATATCGGCTTCTGGGGCTGTACGTTTAACGGCAAAAGCCGCATTACAACCAAGACCGGTGCGGAATACACCACGGCAGATACCTACACCACCGAGGATCTGTTTACCGTCAAAAACGCAGCGGCTGTAAAAGATCCGCAAAACATCACGCCCACCGAGGGAGATCTTGCTTTGGGCGTAAGCTATGACTGGACGCTGTTTACCATGCCCATGACAGGCAGCATCGCAAGCATTACACCGCTCTCTGCATTGCAGGATCAGTCCCTTGCAGATATTCTGAATGCTGAAAACGTGAGCGACAACGTGCTGCAGATCAATGCAACGCAAGGCGAAAAGCTTTACTTTGACGGTTTGAGTGCTTCTTCCCTTTCTTGCCTGTACAAGAAAAATAACAGCTATATGATCAAGCTGACTTATTATACCGCTTCCCCCGTCAAGGCAAGTCTTGTGATCGGCGACAGGGTTCTGACGAACGATCTGTTTGCACAGACAGGTGCGCTGACCACCGTGACGCTGATGTATGAGGCTACAGGTTCCGGCAAAACAGCCTATATTGAGTGCGCTGACAACGGCACAGTATATCTTGGTGAGCTGACCGTGGCAGCATATGCAAATGCCAACCCTTCGATCAGCCAGCTTGAAACCGGTCATACGTTTATCTGGAATGACACGGTCAAGATCAATGGCGGCACGGCAATTCCCGTGCAGGAAATCCGGGACGAAGCAGCGAAGCAGGCCATCCTTGCCGCTCCCGATCAGTTCGGTGACACCGTACTGCATATAAATGGGGATATGGGCGACTTCACAGGTCTTTCCAAAAAGACGTATTACACCTCGGGCACCACCTATCACATCAGCATAGACGCCTACATAGCTTCCCCTGTTTCGTCAGGCACTACCATGTATTTGCTTGCAATGGATAGCACCCCCGGCAATCGCGTACTCAAGGAAGGAATTTTCACCGGTGAGGGTATGTATCACTTCGAGATGGATTGGCAGGTTGGAGCCACGGGTGAATATCAGCTTAAATTCTTTATCAACTCCACCCCCGCCAAGTATGCGGACATTTACGTGGGCAATTTTTCAATCACAAAAATGCCCGGTATGAACCCGAACAAAACCATCGTTCCCGATAGTATGGCCAAGCCCACCGTTGACCAGCTCAAAGCAGGCTTTACTTACGATTTTGCAAGCGGAGTCTTCTTTGAAACCACCAAGAATACCTACGTAGATTCCTCTTGCCTGAACGCTTACACCCAAGAAACGCTGGCAAATGCAGGCTTTGGGGAATATGCTTACTACTTTAACGAAAACTTCGACGGCATTGCCCTGGCAGATCCCCTGCTGGGCGGACAGAAATACACCATTTCCTTTAAGGTGTACGACTGCAAGGGCAATCTGGATGATAATGCCCGCGGTGCATTCGTATTGTTGAATATGACAGGCGGCGGACAAAACAGTGCCGAATGCAACTATAAGATTCAGGCCGATCCCGCAGTTCCCGGGCTTTACACGCTGACCTTTACGGACGTTCCTCCAAGCGGGACAGACACATTCCGCTTCTATCAGATCGAGCCTTGTGAATTCTACATCGCATCCATTACCGTCAAGATCGGATAACTCGCTTTGTAAGCGGACGAGATTTTTCTCGTCCGCTTTTACATCATGTGAAAAGTTTTCGACAATACATGCACCGATCATTGACATTTGCAAAAAAATATGATATACTTTATGCTGTATGGGTATATCAAATGAACATACGGAGGTAAAAATAATGAAAATGAATACGAAATGGATCGCAATTTTGCTCGTGCTCGGTATGGTTTTCACAGTGCTTGCAAGCTGCGATAACAAGACACCTGCAACTCCCAACGGTCCCGGTAGTACCCCCGGCAATTCCACCCAGGGTGCTACAACACAGACTCCCGATAACACGCCCCCTGCGACCAAATACGGCAACTACTCTTCCGATGCTCCTGTGCTCACACCGGAAGAGATCTTTGCAGAACAGATCAAAAAGTCGGAAGAGACTTACGCAACGGGCTCCTCGTACGACACAACCAAGGTCAATAACGTCTATAAAATTGCTGACTACATTGCCAACTACGAAAAGTACGTAGCCGAATACGAGCTGGAAGATGAGCTGGAAGATCTCTATGAGGACACAGGCTTTACCCTGGATCTCGGCTTTGGCGCTGCTATGATCAAGCACTACGTGGATATGTCCGGTGACACCTACGAATACTCGGATCAGATGGCTGAGATGCTGGAGCATCCCAAGGTGGCTGCTGCACAGGCAACGACTGTCAATGCAGCTATGAAGGCAGCAGAGAATCTGGTAGCAGACGAACAAAGCGGTGTATCCGTCAACCAGAGCACTCCTATGAGTTTCTCCAGCCTGAGCTCTACCGATGGCCCGATCTACTTCGCACTCGGCTCTTACTACACGATGGCTGACCTTTCCAACGTGCAAAGAACCGGTGACAGATTCACCGCAACTCTGACCTTCCGCATCGTGGATTTCTACAGCTGGGATGAGAGCAACACCGAGCCCGACTTTACCACTTATCTGAAAAAGCTGGATGATTCCTACCGTGCGCTGCTCAACGAAATGGTTGATATGCCCACACTGGAATCCTTCTGCCCTGCAGATATGGCACAGCTGCACTACGCAGGCTTTGCACAGAACTTCTTGGCACACGGCACAGCAACCTACACCATCTCATGGACTGCAGGCCAGACCTTTGCCGAAGCAACCGTAACTCCCGCACAGTAATCCACAAATAAAGTGTTATAAGGAGAAATGTCATGCGTTACCGTCTTTTAGCGTTGCTTTTAGTAGCCCTGTTACTTCTCCCCTGCCTTTGCGCATGCGCCAACACGGGCGTTGAGGATCCTGCTGAATCTACAAACGAAGTTGAAACCGAATTCGATCCCTTTGCCGAGCTTGATTACGGCGGAGCGGAATTCTGGATCTACACCAGTACCAACGCTGCCTCGACCGGCATGGGCAATTCCAACTTTATGATCGAGGGTGACGGCGAGCAAGCCGACTCCTCGGACATTGTAGCTTCCGCTGTTTACAAGAGAAATCTTGATACCGAGGAGCTGCTGGGCATCAATCTCGAATACGTGCAGACTGACCTTGTTTACTCTGCCGTGGCTGACGATATCAAAAAATACGTCACTGCAGGATCGGACGAATTCGATCTGATCATCAACGACCTCTTCCCTCTGGCAGGGCTTAGCATCAACGGATATTTCGTGAACACTCTGGATGACAGCTACAGCTTTGATTTCGATCAGAACTATTGGTATTCCGACTACATGACTGACGTCAGCTTCATAGAAGGCTATCAGTTCCTGTTGGCAGGTGACTATTTTGCTGACATCATCCGAAGCGGCCATTGCCTGATCTACAACAAGAGCCTTTACGAGGACAGATACGGAAATCCTGACGAGCTTTACGACATTGTTTTGAACTATGAATGGACGCAGGAAAAAATGCTGGAGCTGATCGACGAAAACTACGTTGACCTCAACGGTAACGGTCAGGCTGATAAGGATGACCGCTACGGTTACGCGATCTGCGATATCTGGGGCTGTTCGATCCCGCTGATCACTTCGGGTGACTGCAACTACATGGAGCGCGACGCCGAAACCGGAAATCCCATCATTACCATTGATAACGAGCGCACCTACACTTTGACAGAAAGCATCTATAATCTGATGTACAGCAAGGGTACGGGAACTTTTAGCGAAGCAGAGCTTTTGGACGTATTTGCACGTGATCAGGCTTTGATCGTGGGCTACCAAAGACTCGGCTCTCTGGAAAATCTGCGCGGTATGGAAAATGATCTCGGCATCATTCCCTACCCCATGCTTCTGAAATCGGATCAGCAATACACCACCTCCTCGCACGATACCACCGAGGTTGGTGTGATCATGACCACGGCTATCAACGATATGGAGTATATCAGCACAGTGCTGGAAGTGCTCAACCGCGAAACCGCAAAAACGGTTATGCCGCAGTATTATGAAACCGCGCTTAAGATCAAGTATACCGACGATCCGCAGGCAGGTGCCATGATCGATATCATCCACGACAATTTCCGTAACGTTTTTGAGCTGGCATATGACTCCTCGATCGGCACCCCGATCAAAACGGTTATCTACGGCACAATTGAGGCAAAATCCTACAACGTAGCCTCCAAGCTGGCCAAGACCACCAAGAGTTGTACCAAGCTGATAAACAAAATGATCGCACAATGCGAAAAGAATTTTGTCGACGACTAAAAAACAAAAAGAGGCTGAGCCATCGGGCTGGTCAATTAGCGGTCAAAGAAGAAGGGAGAGCTGCGAAAGTATTCGCAAGCTCTCTCTTTTTTGCATAATATTGGTGATATTCCGACTGCGTCAGAGTGATATTATACGGCTTCGCCGTGTAGTGATATTGTTCGGCTTCGCCTCACAGTGGTATTCTATTCGCCTTTGTAGCTTTAACTCGCGAAGCGAATATCACTGCCCAAAGGCAATATCACGCGCGTAGTGCACATCACTCGCCACAGGCGAATAGAATCGGGGAGATACTCCGCTCGGAGCATCTCCCCATCGGCTCAGCCTCTTTCTTATTGCTCTGCACTCTCTTGAGCAGGATCGTACGGTACGTAGATCTTGAAGATCGGCTGCATGTCCTCCTCGCTCATATCCAACAAGGACGTCAGAGGCGTCTTGGATACGTTGAAGGCGCGATAATTGAAATCTCCCCACCAAAGCTCATCAATCACGATCATGGCCGTATTGGTAGAAGCAGGACGCAAGCTTCCGGCAAGGGCAGCATCCTCAATCCAGCCCTCAGGTCTGTACTGCCACCCCTCGGCAAGCACAATGATCGAGCCTGCAGGCAAGGTCTCCTTGGTAAAGATCTGCGTGGAATAGAATTGGTTGGCAAGATCCGAGCCTTGAATACGGTTCCAATGTCTGCCGCCCGGCTCACAGGCGTGGTAATACCCGCGCACAAATTCGATCTCCAGCTCGTAAAGATCCTCAATGCCGGGCTGTTTGGGGGCCTGGGCGGTGGGAACAGACACGGCAAACGGTGTTTGGACAGCCAGCATAGCCGCCTCAATGGCCAGAGTCTGCTCCGCTTGTGTGATCCCTGCGGGAGCATACGTTACGCCCTCGACCGATCTGCCGGTCAGTGTCTGTGCAAATGTCAGTGCTGCAATATAGCGGCCTGTATTGCTCAGATGAAAACCGTCGCGCGTCAAGGTATCTCCGATCCACCCCGCACGGGCATTCTGGATAGCCGTGCCGCATGGGATCACTTTTTTGATGATCTCCTCGCTCTGTACCTTATCTTGTACTGTCGTGAGAATCTTTTCGTACATGGTCATTTGGTCGCTGTCATATTTGTGAAAGGAACCATGCGTAGAATCCTGCTGATATGCCCAAGTCATATTCCACACGATGTGTGCATCCGGAGCCATTTCCGAAAGCAGCGAAAGCAACTCAGGCAGCTTGCGGTAAGTATTGGGCAAGCCGCTGTCGTGGCTGGCTTGCTGAACCGAAATATAGTCCCAGTTTTCGCTCTTGACCTTCTCGGAAAGCACGTTGCCTTCTGTCACGGACCACGTGCCGCTCGTATTTTCATAGTAAAGATAATCGGGGGTATCCTTCTTAGCATTACTTGCATGCGTATTCACCGTGCAGCCGCCAATTGCAAGATTGCCCAGCTTGATCTGTGCTATACCAAGATCCTGTAAAATGCCGTACAGGTACTCCATGCTGTCCACAGAAAAGCTGTTTCCGATACAAAGGATCTTCAGCACGCCATCCTCATCCCAATCCTTCTCCAAATCCTCCACGGGAGGCTGTTCGGTGGTTTGTTCGGTGCTGTCGGTTTGCTCGGGCTGTGTTTCGGGTTGCGTTGACGTTTGCTCAGCAGACGCTTGCTCCGATGAAGGCTCATCCGGCTGATTGCAGGCGTAAAGGGGCAGCAAAAGGCACACGCAAAGTAATAAAAGCATCATGCGGGACATTTGTTTTTTCAATGTGATCACCTCTTTGAATCAAATAAAAATCGCACTTACGGCTCGCGAATATCCGGAGCCGTAAGTGCATTGGGAATCATTTACTGTGCTGCGTCAACAATTGCGTTGAACTTAGCGGCAACCAGGGATGCACCGCCGATCAAACCACCGTCAACGTGCTGCTTTGCAAGCAGCTCTGCAGCGTTCTTTTCGTTCATGGAGCCACCGTACTGAATGGTGGTAGCCTCTGCAACCTCTGCACCGTAGATCTCTGCAAGAACCTCGCGGATCTGGCCGCAGGTCTCGTCTGCCTGCTCGGGAGTAGCGGTAAGTCCCGTACCGATTGCCCAAACGGGCTCGTAAGCGATGATGACGTTTGCCATCTGCTCAGCAGTGACGCCTGCCAGATCCAGCTTGGTCTGCATGGAAACAACCTCACGGGTAATGCCGGAAAGTCTTTCTTCCTTGACCTCACCAAGGCAAAGGATGACCTTCATACCTGCCTCAAGAGCAGCCTTGGTACGAGCGTTTACGGTTGCGTCGGTCTCACCGAAGTACTGTCTTCTCTCGGAGTGGCCGATGATCACGTACTCAACACCGATAGCGGTCAGCATCTCAGCGGAAACCTCACCGGTGTAAGCGCCGCTCTTTGCAAAGTGTACGTTCTCAGCACCGATCTTGATATTGGAGCCTGCTGCAGCCTTCTGTGCTGCATCGATGGTCACGTAAGGAGCGCAGAAAATGATATCGCAGTTATCCTTACCTGCCACCATGGGCTTGATCTCTTCAATAAAAGCAGTTGCCTGTGCGGGAGTGAAGTTCATCTTCCAGTTGCCCGCGATTACGGTTCTTCTGTTAGCCATGTTGTCAATCCTCCCTGATTATTCCTTGTCGCCAAGGCAAGCGATACCGGGCAGCTCCAGGCCTTCCAGGAACTCGAGCGATGCACCGCCGCCGGTGGAGATGTGAGTGATCTTATCAGCATAGCCGAGCTGCTCGCAAGCTGCTGCACTGTCGCCGCCACCGACAATGGTGGTAGCCTCAGAAGCTGCCAGAGCCTCTGCTACTGCAATGGTACCCTTTGCAAGGGTGGGGTTCTCGAACACACCCATAGGACCGTTCCAAACAACGGTCTTTGCATTCTTGACAGCCTCTGCGTACAGAGCCATGGTTGCAGGACCGATGTCAACGCCTTCTCTGTCTGTGGGGATCTTGTCAGCGTCGCAGATCTCAACGTCAACGGGAGCATCAATGGGATTGGGGAAATCAGCGATGGTGGTTACGTCGATGGGCAGCAGCAGCTTGACGCCGTTTGCCTCAGCCTTAGCCATCATATCGCGGCAGTAGTCGATCTTGCTCTCGTCAAGCAGAGACTTGCCAACGCCATAGCCCTTGGCAGCCTGGAAGGTATATGCCATACCGCCACCGATGATCAGGGTGTCAACCTTGGAGAGGAGGTTGTTGATTACGTTGAGCTTATCGGAAACCTTAGCACCGCCAAGGATTGCAACGAAAGGACGCTCGGGGTTAGCCAGAGCCTTACCCATCACGGAGATCTCCTTCTGGATCAGGTAGCCGCAAACTGCGGGCAGACCTGCATGCTGTGCTACGCCTGCGGTAGAAGCGTGTGCGCGGTGTGCGGTGCCGAATGCATCGTTTACGAAAATCTCAGCAAAGCTTGCAAGCTGCTTTGCGAATTCGGGATCGTTCTTTTCTTCCTTCTTGGTGAAACGGGTGTTCTGCAGCAGAACAATGTCACCGGGCTTCATAGCGGCAACCTTAGCCTGTGCATCGGGGCCAACGGTATCTTCTGCGAAAACAACGCCGCCGCCAAGCAGCTCGTTCAGCTTATCAGCGACAACCTGCAGGGAGAACTTCTTGACGTCGCCCTTTGCCTTTTCAAGCGCTGCAGCGGTAGCAGCTTCTCTTTCAGCTTCAGGCAGCTTTTCGATCTTTGCGATCTCCTTCTTGTCCAGCTTGAGCTCCTTGTCAAACACGTTGTGGGGCTTGCCCATGTGAGAGCAAAGAATAACCATAGCGCCCTGAGCCTTGAGGTACTTGATGGTAGGCAGAGCTTCTACGATTCTCTTCTCGGAGGTGATCACACCGTCCTTAACGGGTACGTTGAAGTCGCAACGGACCAGGCACTTCTTGCCGGAAACGTTGATATCTTCAATATTCATCTTGTTGTAAGTCATGGATTTGTTCCACCTTTCACAATTAATTTTTTCCACCTAATACTATACCATATTTTGGACGCTTTTGCAAGAGAATTTGCACAAAAATCCAAAAATCGGCAAAAACATAAGACAGGGCATATACATTCCCTGTCTTGTTGTGCAATATGGTATTATTCTGCCTCGGGTTCAACGATCACAAGAGAGAACTTACCGATCTTCTTCTTGTTTTCCTTGCCGTTGATGATGGAAGCGATCTCATACTTGGCAACCTCTTCCTTGAGGTACTCGTCCTTGATGGGGCTGTCCATCCAAACGCCAACGCCCTCTCCCTGCTCGTCTACACCGTCGCAAACCAGGAGCAGATAGGTGCCTGCGCCGAACTTGCCTTCCTCATATTCGCAGGTCAGCGTGCTGTTATCTGCAAAATCAACGAATTCATCAAGCTGGAGGGGATTCTTGGAAACGGTGGTTTCGAAATCGGTATCCCAAGCAAAGAGCTTGATGTTCAAGCTACCCAGGTCATCACTGTAGCTGGGAGCAGAAACGCTGCCCTCAAACAGGTAACCACCCTCGGGGATCACGAAACGAATGCCAACACCCTTATGCTTGGAATCAAGCGCCTGAGGAGACTGGGACTTGTCTTCCCAAACGTCAATATAAACGTCAACCAGATCCGGGATACCGTCATCAGTGGTTTCCTCTTCGGTGGTGGGCTCTTCGGTGGTAGGCTCTTCGGTAGTGGGAGCTTCAGTCTTTGCAGCAGTGGTGGTTTCCCCGGAGGGCTTGTCACCTTCATCGCATGCTACGAATACGCAGCACAGCATCAGAGCTGCCAGGATCATTGCGAGAATTCTTTTCATGGTATGTAAACTCCTTTCAAAAGTTATTATGTAGTCATTATAACAGATAAAGGCTGATTTATCAAGGGGTTTTAGAATTTTTTTGCAAAGTACTTGACAAAATATAAAAACAGTCGTACAATATATGCGAACAACCGCATAAAAAATCAGGGGTGCTGACGGAAATCGTGAGTTTCCAACGGCTGAGATGCGCGCAAGCGTGAACCCTTAACCTGATACGGATAATACCGGCGTAGGAAGATTTGCACATACTTGAGATAGGAATCCTCAACCGCACGGAGATTTTTCGTGCGGTTGATTTTTATTTCAAGGAGGAGGATTTATGAATACCTCACAAAAAACCAAACGGTTGACCGTCAGTGCCATCATGCTGGCTACCGCTGTCATTCTCGCGCTGATCAGCTCACCCATCCCGCCCCTGCCCTTTGGCGGCAGCTTTACTGTTGCCAGCATGCTGCCCATCGTACTGATCGCCTACATGTACGGCACCAAATGGGGACTTTTTTCCGCGTTCACCTACGCGATCATTCAGATCATCATGGACCTGATGCTTGGCAAGGGCTCGACCTTGCTTGCCTATTTTCTGCCCACCAGCGAGGACTTTATGGGCTTTGGCGTTGCGATCGGCATTTTGATCCTTGACTATTTCGTAGCCTATACCGTACTCGGTCTTGGCGGTGTGCTGCGAAACAAGCTGCCCAAGGTGCCTGCCATTATTCTGGGAGTACTGATTGCCCTAGGCGCGCGCTACGCGGTGCATATATGCTCGGGCTTTCTCTTCTTCGCCTCTTGGGCAGAATGGTTCTTTACGCAAGAGGGCTTTTATGCCATCGGTGACGTAATCCTGAATGCCTTCAGCGGACATTTGCTGTCCATCATTTACTCGATCATCTACAATGGCACCTACATGATCCCCGAAATCGTGATCACTGCGATCTGCGCTTCGGGCGTGGCGTTCATTCCCTATATCAAGAAATACGACGTCAAGTCTTGACTTTTTGCCGCCCTTGTGCTATAATCGCACTTGCAGCTTAGCTAAACGGCCGCGCCGTATGTTGCCGAAAGGTATTACGGTGAGGAAAGTCCGGGCTTTACAGGGCAAGGGTAACTGATAACGTCAGCCGCGGGTAACCGCCGGGAAAGTGCAACAGAAATAAACCGCCATGAAAATGGTAAGGATGGAAAGGCGAGGTAAGAGCTCACCCACTTCTACGGTAACGTAGACTTGCTGTAAACCCTACCCAAAGCAACACCGTTCGGGGAATGTCTGCCCGACAGCCGCAAGGACCCGATGGGTGGCACGAGCGCAAAACGCTCGGAGCTTTTTGGTGACAAGAAGCAAAGATAGATGGCCGTTCTCGACAGAACCCGGCTTACAGGCAAAACTGCAAAAAAGAACCAACCGCGCGCGGTTGGTTCTTTTTGCGTTTTGCCTGTAACTCTTGCGCAGCAAGAATATCACTCTTAGTTATATTGCCTCGGGCGAGTGATATTGCGCGGCAAACCGCGCAGTGATATTCACCTACGGTGAGTTTTATTCGCTGCGCGAGTTGTGTGTGTTTTTACAAATTTCATGAAAATTCCTGATTTCCCTTGCAAGCCCGGCGTTTTTGTGCTATAATGTATTTGTAGATTTATGCCAACAGGAGCAAAACCCCATGAAAGAATTCCACATCGGTACACAAATATATTTCGGAGAATCGGCACTGGACAGACTGTCGCAGATCAACTTTGATCGCGTCATCATTCTTGCCGACCCCTTTGTCGTGACCTCGGGGCTGATCGAGCACGTGACCAAGCGTCTTGACAGCGCGGGCGTTTCCTATTCCCTGTTTACCGATATCGTGCCCGATCCTCCTGTTGATAAGGTGATTGCAGGCGTAGCAGAGGTGCTTCGAGGCAAATATCCATGTATGATCGCCATCGGCGGTGGCTCTGCCATCGATACCGCCAAAGCTGTTCGTAAATTCGCAGGTCAGATCGAGCCCGGTTATGCACCCCGCCTGATCGCCATTCCCACCACGTCGGGTACGGGTAGCGAGGTAACCTCGTTTGCCGTGATCTCCAATCCCGCTGAAGACAAGAAATATCCTCTTTGCGCCGAGGACATGATGCCCGAAGAAGCCATCCTTGATGAGGTGCTGGTCAAATCGGTTCCTGCAGCCGTAACGGCAGACACAGGTATGGACGTCATGACACACGCAATCGAGGCATACGTCAGCACAAACAACAATGAGTTTTCGGGCGCTTTGGCAGAAAAATCGGTAGAAATCTGCGGTCAGTTCCTGATCCGCTCCTGGGCTGATAACAACGACTCACACGCACGACGCAAGATGCACATCGCGGCATGTCTTGCAGGCATTGCCTTTAATTCCGCTTCACTTGGCTTGGTACACGGTATGGCACACCAGCTTGGCGCACATTTGCATATTCCGCACGGCAGAAGCTGTGCGCTGCTGCTCCCCTCTCTGATCGAATATAACAGCGGCATTACCACCAGTTCGCGTTCACAGGCCGAATATCCCCCTTGCGTACGTAAATATTGCAACGTGGCAAGAATTCTTGGCGTGAGCAACTTCAACGAGATCACCACCGTGCGTGCGCTGATCAGTTACGTGCATTTTCTCTCACAGGAGATGCACATGCCTGCACGCGTGTCCGAAGCGGTCAGCATTTCCCATGAGGAGTATCTTGCATTGGTGGACACAATGGCCGAGGGCGCCTTGGCAGACTCCTGCACCGCAACCAATCCCCGCGTGCCGACAAAGCAAGAGGTCGTGGAGATATATAAAAGTATTTGGTAAAAAGAGAACCGACGCGTCGGTTCTCTTTTTTCACTCGGTGCAGCCGAATATCACTCGCGCAGCGAATATCACTTGGACGAAGTCCAAATATCACTCGCCGCAGGCGAATATCACTGATCTCTGCCCACGGCAGAGATCTCCGCTCCTCCCCACTCAACCACGCAAAAGCCCTTTCTAACAAACGGCTCAAATTCCTGTGGCTCGATCTCAACCGCTTGGTCCAGCGGCATATAGGCCATAAACACACGCAACAGGCTATCGGGCGCAGGATCGATCTGCAGCTTTGCTCCGTCGGTGTAAGCATCGGTCTGGAAGCTGATCAGATTGTACGCATTATTCTGCATGCGGGGCAGCCAGTAAATGATAAACTCGTTGGCCTCGCGTGCGTTCAGCCCCTGCTCTGCCAAAGCCCACTCCAGAAATGCAGCGGTATCTTCGCCCGCAACGCAAAAGCCGCGCGAGAAATCATATTCCGTATCGGTCTTTCCCTCCCAGAACAGGCAGTAATATTGCTTGCCATCCGGGAACACCAGCGTGCCGTCGGGGTAAGCGACGAAATTCTGCCAGCCAAGTGAGCCGTGATCGGGATAGGTGAAGGTCAGCTTGCCGTCAAGAAGCACGCGCAAATCAATTTCGGTAGGCACTTCGGGATACAGATAAATCACCGGCTTTTCGGCAACCACCTCGTCGGTGCAAACGTGCGTGTCCTCCTCGGTGGTTACCTCTTCGGTGGTTACCTCATCAGTGGTTGGAGGCTCCGTGCTTGGAATCTCGGGCAAAACGTCGGTCCCGATCGGAACTGGATCGGTAGGATACGTATCCGCTTCGGTGCTCTGTGCGCCCCATCCATATAAGGGATCGTCATTGGCGCAGGCTGCAAGCAAGCAAAGACATAACAAAATTGCGAAACATAGGCTCAGTTTTTTCATTGTGAATCCCTCCTTTGGATTTTCTTCACTTATATAAACGATAAAAATTCAAAAATGTTCCCGAAAATACAAAAAAAGTTGCGCAATTACGCCAATGTCATTAAGTTAATTTAGTGACGCGAAAGAAAGATGCACTTAACAAAGCTGAAAAAGCAGAGTTAAGTGCATTTTTCGTGAAAAAGGCATGGCGAAAAGACAGACGAGAAAGTCTGTCAAAAAAGTATTGCAAAA
>JAFTLD010000028.1 GCA_017452945.1 Clostridia bacterium
CGCTGGGATGAATGAGCGTCCGAATGGGAACCCCCACCGTCGCTTCGCGCCACCTCCCGCAGCGGGGAGGCTTTGCAGAGCGCATCCGTTTTGATCAAAGCAGCATTTCTTTCGCGGAGTGCAAGGACATCCGTTCATCATTCAAACGGATTATATCTGATCAGCTTATATTCTCCCGTGACTACGTTGACGATCAACAGGTCAGTGTCGGTGAACTCATAGCCGTGTGGACCATCATATATACTGCTTGTGATAAAGCCGACCCAATCCCCACAGCAAAGTTCATTGTTCCTGTGTCCGGCAGTGCCTAATATCATGCAATTATCCACGTGGCATAGCAAACGCTTATCTGAACCATTCAAGTTCATCACATATACATTGCCACCAAGTGTGTCATAATAATCTATGCCATCTATTGTAACAAAAATTTTGGGGTCTTCTACAGGCTTGCAATAAATAATTTTTTCGCCATAGAAGAAAAAGAAATCGATATCCTCGTCTGCAATCAAGATTTCTTGGCCTGTGGCAAGATCCTTACAGTACATTTTCTCGACATATTTTCCTGGCCACTCCCATCTGAAAATGTAGTTGCCCCACTGTCGGCTGTAATGAAAAACAACAACCTCTTCATTGTTACCATCCAGATCGGTGGAAAAATAAGTATTACTTTCTTTCCAGATGATCTTGCTATCCTTTATTTCATGGATAGTTGCAGATGGATGACCGCAATCGATGGTTTCGAGCGTGTCGCTTTGTGTATCCAAACGATATACCGTTGTTCTGCATTCGGCTTCATTTTTGGTAGGCAGTTTTTCAGAGAAGAACAAATAGCCATTATAGGAAAACAAGTGTGATAATACTCCATCCGAGATGTATATTTCATCTATTTCCATATCATCACCATTATAGGAACGGATGTGAGCCTTGCCCTCAACTCTGACCATATAATATAATATGTTGCCAATAGAAGCCATGCCTGAAGCCTGGATAGAAAATGGACATGCCATAGTATTGTGTGTGCAAAACGGGTCCTGGCAGACGGTTGAGGCCGTACCGGTGGGAATGTGATATTTAAGCAATAAGTTATATGAACTAAATACGGCTGTTTTGTATATATAGTCTCCCGCAACGGTTCCGGTTTCAATGACGCTGTTATTCATTTCACTGGAAGTGATCTTTTCATACGTTGGCTGCCGTGGCGGCTTTTCCTGCTCACAGGAGCAGAACAATATTGTCAATGCCGCAAGGGTGATAAGTAAGACTTTGCGTTTCATAAAGTGTCCTTTCGTGATTTTTCATTCTTCACAAGGAATGTTTGGATAAGTAAGTAATGCGGACGCGCGTTGCAAAGCCTCCCCGCTGCGGGAGGGGACCGCGATAGCGGTGGTGGGGGTCACCATAAAACCGCTCTGTACCGTCTTTTTCGTCTATCCAATAAGACAACGGAATGATCTTTCTCCGAAAAAAGTGCATGTCCGCTGGGATGAATGAGCGTCCGAATGGGAACCCCCACCGTCGCTTCGCGCCACCTCCCGCAGCGGGGAGGCTTTGCAGAGCGCATCCGTTTTGATCAAAGCAGCATTTCTTTCGCGGAGTGCAAGGACATCCGTTTATCCTTCAAACGGATTATATCTGATCAGCTTATATTCTCCCGTGACCACGTTGACGATCAGCATATCGGTATCTATGAATTCCTCGGTCAACTCAGGGCCGTTAGGTCTGAGATAAATATTCTCTACCCCAATACCAACCCAATCTCCGCAATTATATTCGTTGTTTCTGCTTGTCGAAGTCATGCCAATCACACAATCCTCTACATGACACAACAGCCGATTGTCCGAGCCGTCTAAATTCATGACGTACACGTTGCCGCCAAAGCGATCGGTATAGTCCAACCCGTCCATCACAGCCCAGACACGCGGATTTTCTTCGTACATGAAATAGATGATCTTGTCACCGTAGAAATAGATGATCTTGTCACCGTAGAAATAGCTGGGGCCTATATGCTCCGCAACCACAATTTCCTCCTTGGTGACAGGGTCTTGGCGATATATCGTCTGGGTAAAGATCGTGATATCCTCGTGATCATCGACCTCCCATCTGTACCTGTAGCCGCCCCACTGTCTGCCGTAATCAAAAACGTACACGTCCGTGTCGTTGCCGTCAAGATCGGTTGATAAATACCCGGCTCCTTCCTTCCAGATAATCATATTATCCTGTACGGAGTAGATCTTAGCTGAGGGATATCCGCAGTTAATGACGTCAAGCGCACCGCTTTGTGTATCCAGACGGTAGATGGTGGTCTTGAATTCCTCTTCCACACCGGTAGGCAACTTTTCATAAAAATACAGGTAGTAATTGTACGCAAACAGATTGCCGATCACCCCGTTTGAGACACGGAGTTCTTTGATCTCCATACTGTCGCCATCATAAGAGCGCAGGTGCATCTGCTCGTTGTCTTGGCTTCTGACTACGTAATAGAGCACGTTGCCAATGGCGGATATTTGTGAAGGCCCGAGTGCGAAGGGGCAGGTGACGGCGTCGTGGTCGCAGAACGGATCCTGGCAGACCGTGGTTGCCGTACCCGTAGGAATATGGTACTTTAATACGAGCCCCTTGTTAGCGACGTGCATTGCACGGTAAATATAATCTCCCGGAATTGTGCCTGTCTCCACCTCTCCGCCCTGCAGCTCACTTGACGTGATCTTTTCGTACGTTGGCTGCCGTGGTGGCTTTTCCTGTCGGCAGGAGCAGAGCAGTATGGCCGATACAGCGAGAACAAAGAGTAAAATATTGCGTTTGATAGTGAGAGCGCCCCGAATGGGCTTTTTTGCAGCTTTCATTGTCATTCTCCTTTGCTTTTTTCAGTGATGGAAGCTTTTGTAGGAGCCTACATCATATAACTCGCCAATCCTTTGGCTTCAGTGTTACTTTTTGTTGTTAACATTTTGTGAATTCTGCCAAGAATCACAAAAATCCCATGCAAGCAAACAAAAAAGAGCTGCATCAAAGCAATTTGATGCAACTCTTTAGGTGATGTGTATGATTCTACGGCTTGAAGATTACCGGATCACTCTGCTGTGTATCGGCTGATGATCTCATCCTGCATAGCCTGATCCAGCTGGACGAATTTGGCACTGTAGCCGCCTACGCGAACGGTCAGGTTTCCGTGGCGCTCGGGATGCACCTTGGCGTCCAGCAGATCCTCGAGATTGGCTGAGGTGATCTGTGCCATGCAGCCGCCGTGCAGCATGAAATCGGTCATGGTTGCGCCAATGCTTGCGCGCAGTTCGGGAGTGGACAGCATTTTTTGCGAGAGGATGACGTTGAGTGTGGTGCCTCCCACGCCCAGCTCCATAGGCAGCTTGGCAACCGAATTGAGCATGGCGGAAAGTCCGTTTGTATCTGCGCCCGGACGCGGTCCCATGGTGTTGCCGAGCGGTTCGCAGGCAAAGCGGCCGTCGGGGAATGCGCCAAGCGTTTGTCCGTAGGAAATGCCCGCTCCCAACAGAGAACAAGCACCTGTATAAATACCGCCTCGGCCGGATTCGTATTTGGCAATCTCTTCCCAGTAAAGGCGCAGTACGCGTGCCGCCATTTCATCAGCGGTGTCGTCATCGTTGCCGAATTTGGGTGCGACATGCAAAAGCATTTGTCTTGTGCGCTCGTAGCCTTCAAAGTTGGTGTTCATCGCTTCTGTCAGCTGCTCGGCTGTGATGCGCTTTTGCTCGAATATCAGCAGCTTGATGGCGGTCATAGCGTCTGCCACCGCAGCAAGGCCTGCCGTTTCCATTACGCCGTAGCCGTAGATCGGGCCGCCCGCATCGTGCGGTAGCCCTCGTTCAAGACATCCGGTGGTGAAAACGCCCTTCACTAATTTTGCGTGGTTTGCACCGCGGATCTCCTGACCCTTGCGGCACAGAATGCAATGGATCTTGGTAAAGAATCTGAGCTGCTCGGCAAAGCCCTCGAAGAATTCTTCAAAGCTCTCGCATTCCGTCAGCGGCTTGGTTACGGGTCCCAATTGGAAATCGGGGCGCTTGGTGGCACGGCCGCCCAGCATAGCAATCTCAAATACCTTGGCAAGGTTAAAGGATCCGTCCTCGCAGCCGGTGTTACTCATACCCGGCACCTCAATCTCCTGGCAGCCAAGCGTTGCATAATTGCGTGCGTCCTGCAGCGTGACACCGAGCTTGACAAGTCCCGGGATGACGGTCTCGTCGCTGACGACCGTGGGGTCGCACATGCCCTCGCTCCAAAGCAAAACCGCAAGATCGATCAAGTCCTTGGGGGTATCCTTGGCAATGCGCACGACCATACGCGGATGCGTGTCGTGAATGTTGCGCAGCACCTGCAAAAACAGATAGGAAAGGGAATTGGTGGCATCCGTGCCGTCTTCGGGCAGGCAGCCGCCAACTGTCGCGTTGTGTGCACCGCACTCCCAGATCTTGAACATGAACGAGGTAATGGATTCCTCCACCGAGATCACGTCACCGTGTTCAAGAGAATATTGATAGAAGGGATAAAAGAACTGATCCACGCGTCCAAGGCAATCCACCCAATCCCACAGGGAGAGTACCCATGCAAGCTGGACGGCCTCGTAAAGTGTGTTGGGTGCGTTGTGTGCCACCTTGGCGCAGTTTTGAGCGATTTCTCCATAGTAACGCTTTTGCACGGCATTCGTTTCGGTTTCGGCCAAAGCTGCAGCGTATGCAGCGTATTTTTCGAGAAATGCAATCATACCGCGCACGATGATGCGGTTGGCCTCGTAAAAATCCTGTGTGGTCTGATCTTGGGCATTTTTCTGGGCGCACTCGTCTATATAAGCCAGCATGCCGTCAAGCCCGCGGGAGAGTAGCGTGACGTAATTGGGAATGGTATGTCCCTGGTAACCGCCCGCATTGAACATCCACTCGTGTCCCAGCGTTTGATAGGCTTCTTTTCCCAGAACGCGGTCGCCCTCGGCAAGCAGGTGCCTGTAGTCCAGGGGAGTCATGCGGTCGCGCAGCTTGTCGGTGCGTTCGCGTTCGCCTGCAGGGTAGTTGTAGTGGTCGTAAATATGGTCGTGGAACTGAATGCCCCACGAAAAGTGCTCCAGGATCGGGTAGGTCGGGCGCGTGATACCAACCACGGCCTCGTGCGGATAGATTACGCAGGGTGTGTCCAGCCATGAGCGCACGATTGCGTGAGCCAAGGCAATGACGTAAGGTGCGTCGGGCATTTCTTCAAACACGTCGGCAAAGGGGTTGCCCACGGGAGGAACAGGGTCGATAAAGGTCCCCTCACGTGCGTCGCGATGACGCAGGCGGGGCAGGATGTCGGCGTGTACGTGCGCCATTCTGTCGGTAAAGATCAATTTGTCATGAATGTTCATAAAGTCCTCCTTAATTGACTGTAACTTTTTTGCCGCAAAGGGCATGCAGCTGTTGAGCCAGATCCGCAACCGTTGTCGGATCAAGCGGCTGCGCCTGCATCATGGGGGATTGTCCCAGCTGTGCGGATTTGGGAATACCCAGGCGGTGATAGGGCTGAATGTGAATTTCGCGGATGCAGCTGTACGTACGTGCCCATGCGGCAACGCCTGCGATGTGCGCGGCTGTGTCGTTGACTGCAGGAATGATGGGACAGCGCAAAATGATCTGTGCACCGTGCCTCTCCAGCAGCTCCAGATTGCGTAAAACCACCTGCAGCTCACCGCCGCACCACGTGCGGAAGGCTTGAGGCTCGGTCAGCTTGCAATCAAACAAAAACAGATCGGTGACCTTGGCCAATGCGGCCAACTTGTCGGTACTGCCATAGCCGGAGGTTTCCACGCATACGTGTATGCCTTCGGCATGCGCTGCCGTTGCCAAAGAAATGGCAAAATCAGCCTGATAGAGCGGCTCACCACCGGATACGGTCAAGCCTCCGCCGCTTGCAGCAAACACACGGACATCGCGGCGAAGCACGGCTATGATCTGCTCTTCCGACATAATCTCTCCCGCCAAGCTTAAAGCTCCGCTGCAGCACTCCCGGGCACACATCCCGCATGCGGTGCAAAGAGCACGATCAAAGCCTTGACCGTTATGCGCCCCGTTTTTGCAGACCTCGGCACATGCACCGCAGCCAATGCAGCGGTCAGCGTTGTACATGATTTGCGGTGTGTGCAAGAGCCCCTCGGGATTGTGGCACCAAGCGCAACGCAGAGGGCAGCCTTTGAGAAAGACCACGGTGCGTACACCGGGGCCGTCGTAAAGCGAGGTGCGCTCGATATTAAAAACCGTTCCTTGCATAAGAGCCTCCTTTGAAAGACATTGCGTGGGATTTATCCTGAAAAACGCACAGAGAAGCGTGTCGGCAATCTCTTGCAGATCACAAGGAATACGCCGATACCCGTTACCGGTGCTCCCGCGATGGGGAAGATGATCAGCAGTGCCTCACTGCCTTTGGTATATGCCATTTCTGTATCATGATCAAAATAGTAAATCTCCAGCTCTTTGCCGACGTAATAAGCAGAGCTGTACGTATTCAATTCGGTTTCGGTTGCTGTTCCGTTTGCTTGAAATTCTACGTAGACATGGTGCCCCACGGGATTTTCCGAATCATTTGTTTTGTATTCTTCGATTCTTGTGATGGTAGCCGTCGTGTATATGCGGTCATCTTTTTCCGAGAGCGTTGTGATATACTGGGCTGTTCCGGTGATCAGAAATAACAATCCGACGAAAATGAAAAGCACTCCCGCTATCATTGTTTTTTTCATACGCTTCTCCTGCCATATTTTTCTTGGCTTTATTATAACATATGCGTGCCCGAAAAGCAAGATTTTGTGTGAAATTGATATTGAAGAAAAGGAAGATAACGTGGCAAAAACAAAAGAGGATGTCCTTTGGATTTTTTTTCAAGTTGCCCGTGTGGCGCGGGACTCAGAACATCGCAAGCGCGGTGCGCTTGCACATTTGCGCCAATAGGTGTATAAAGTGTTTGGGCAACCTGCGCAAATCTGCATGTCGCGTCGCATAGGCGACGCTTATGCAGGGGTTCTGAGTCGTGAAGCTGCAAAAAGAAAAAAGATAAGGAGTCCTTGTGGACTCCCTATCCTTTTTCTTGGCGCGGCGTAAGGGACTCGAACCCCTGACCTTTTGGTTCGTAGCCAAACACTCTATCCAGCTGAGCTAACGCCGCAGGCCATACGCTTTCGCGTACCCATATATCATAGCACAAGTCATTTTGTTTGTCAAGTGCTTTTTTCAAAAAAATCTTGAAAAATTGCACAAAAATTGCCCGAAAAGTTCGTGATTTCATTGTCTTGTCAAGCAGCTGTTTTTATGGTATACTGAAAAAAACACTTGAAATATAAGGAGAAAGGGCAAAATATATGAACATCAACGATTTTTACGCCATTCCAGATGAAAAGCCTTTGGACCGTTTGGTCAGTGACGGAGGCTTTGTCGGTATCTTCCGCTCGATCGGCTGTATCGGAGACAGCCTTTCTTCAGGCGAGCTGGAATCCATGACTCCCGAGGGGGAGAGAGGCTACCACGATTATTACGACATTTCCTGGGGCCAGTTCATTGCCCGCATGGCAGGCACCAAGGTATACAATTTTTCTCGCGGCGGTATGACTGCGCGCGAGTATCTGCAATCCTTTGGCGAGGCAAACGGCTTTTGGAATCCCGAGCTTGCCTGCCAGGCGTATATCATGGCACTGGGCTGCAACGACCTCTGGGGACTTGGCTTGCCTGTCGGAACCGTGGATGATATCGATCCCGAGGATCCTTCCAAGAACGCACCGACTTTTGCCGGTGAATTTGCTGCTGTCTTACAGAAATACAAGCAGATCCAGCCCAAAGCCAAATTCTTCCTTGTCACCATGCCCAAAACGCCTCACCACGGTCCCGAGGCGGAGGCAAAGGCCAATGCACAGCAAAAGCTGATGTACGAGCTGGCTGAATATTTTGACAATACCTATGTCATTGACCTGCGCGAATACGGCCCTGTTTACGATCAGAAATTCTGCGATCATTTCTGGATCGGTGGACATCTGAATGCACAGGGGTATCTGCTGACCGCACGCATGATCGTGTCCTATATGGATTACATCATTCGCCATAACCCTGAGGATTTCAGACAGGTTGGCTTTATCGGAAAGGGACCGTACTATCACGGTATTAAATGGTAAGAGGAGAAAATAATGAAAAAACTATTTTCGGGCATGCTTGCTGTACTGATGCTGCTTGGTGCTCTTGCTGCATGTACGCCTGCCGAGCAACCGCAGGAACAATCCACAGAACAGGAGAATCAGGAAATGAATCAGGAAATGAATCAGGAAACCACCGTTCATGAAACCGAAGCCGAAACCCAAGAAACCGTGCCGGATACCGGCTATCCCGTGGATCTTTTTGAGATCGGCGGTGTGGCGTTCTCCGAGTTCACTTTGCATGTGGAATCGAATCCGTCCGATGCTATGCTCACGGCGATCGGATATCTGATCCAATATGCCCAGCAGGCAACCGGCCACAGGCTGAAGGTAAACGCAGGTTCGCCCGACGCACATGAGATTGTGATCGGCTTGACCGATCGCGACACCGAGGCAGTCACAGCAGCGCGTAATCAGATCCGAAACGACGGCTATGCCATCGTGGAGGACGGGGGCAGCCTGTATATCACGGGCAACTGCACAGCAGGCACGTTGTACGGCATCATTACGTTTTTGGAAAATTTCCTTGGCGTGCGCTTTTACACCGAGGACTTTACCTGCGTACGCGACAATCCCATCGTGCGCATTCCCAAGGACTATTGCGAGGTCTACAGCCCCGCGTTTATGCTGCGCGATACTTATTGGTATGACGTCAACAGCAATCAGGAGTTTGCTGCTTTGCTCAAGGACAACAGTGGCTACAATCCCATGATAGAGGGCGGTATCAGTTATGCGGGCGGCTTTGTGCATACGCTGGCGGCGCTTTCGGAGATGCCGCACGAGGTAGGGAAGCAGCCCTGTCTGACCGATGAAGACGTATATCAGACCGTGCTTCGCAACGTTAAAATATGGCTCAGAGGCCATCCCGATGCCAAGATCATTTCGGTATCGCAGAATGACTCGTATGCCGAGCAGCTTGGCTGTCAGTGTGAGAACTGCAAGGCGATCGACGACCGTGAAGGCACGCCTATGGGCTCGCTTCTGACCTTCGTCAACCGCATAGCGGGCGATATCAAGGACGAATTTCCGGGCGTTTACGTGGATACACTGGCATACCGCTATACCAGAAAAGCCCCCAAGACCATCAAGCCTGCGGACAACGTCATCATCCGTCTTTGTTCGATCGAGTGCTGCTTCGGTCACCCGCTGTCGGATGAAAGCTGCGAAAATAACGTGGCGTTCAAGAAAGACATAGAAGAATGGAGCGAGATCTGTAATAACCTCTACATCTGGGACTACACCACAAACTTCATGTATTATCTTGCACCGTTCCCGAACTTGGGTGTGCTGCGTGAGAACGTGAAATTCTATAAGGATCACCACGTGATCGGTATGTTCGAGCAGGGCAACTATCAGTCCACCTCGGGTGAGTTTGGCGAACTTCGCGCATATCTGCTGGCTAAGCTGCTTTGGAATCCGGATATGAGCGAAGAAGAATATGACCGCCATATCAATGAGTTCCTCCAGGACTACTACGGTGCGGGTTGGGAGCATATCCGTGCGTATATTGACATGACCACCGAGGCCGCAGCCCAAAACCAAGTGGGCATTTATGACAGCGTCAGACACATGATGCAGCAGAATATGGACAACGACGAGATGATCGCTTTTGGCGATGACGTGCTGGATCTTTGGGAGAAGGCGTTGGAAGAGGCCGAAACCGAGCGGGATAAGGAGCACGTGGAAAAATCCATGGTGCAGGCGTATTACGTAGCGCAGCTACGCGGCAAGAAGCGCAAGGAATATCTGAATAAGATATACGAGCTGTGTGAAAAGTACGGCATTACGCATTACCGCGAGGGAACACTGATCGATTTCTCGCAAAAGGGACAGCCGGGAAGTCTGGGATGATTCTCTTTTCGGAGTGATATCATCGTTTTTATAAGAAATAAAAGGGATTGCGTCAAGCTGTTGGCGCAATCTCTTTTTGCTGCTCTGAAATTGTAAATTTTTTTCTTTGCATGTAGAAATTGTGCATCATGCCCCCAAAGCCCTTGAAAAAAGGTGGGAAAATATGCTATAATGACTCTATATTGTTTTGAAAGGAAGTAAACCAAACATGAATAACGAAAGCCAAAACACCACCCCCGCTCTTTCTCCCGAAATGCAGGCTGCGCATCAGAAGATCATGGCTGCCATTGATCAGGTTGAAAAGGTCATCGTGGGCAAGAGAAATGAGATCATCATGCTCATGACTGCCATGCTCTCGGGCTCTCACGTGCTGATCGAGGACGTTCCCGGTACGGGTAAAACCACGCTGGCGTCCGCCTTGGCAAAGACCACGGGACTTTCCTTTAAGCGCGCGCAGTTCACTCCCGACGTTATGGCTTCCGACATCACGGGTTTCCACATTTATAACAGACAAAAGGAAGAATTCGAATTCCGTACCGGCCTTGTCATGTGTAATCTGCTTTTGGCAGACGAAATCAACCGTGCCAGCCCCAAGACCCAGTCCGCGCTGCTTGAGGCTATGGAAGAGAACAAGGTCTCGGTTGACGGTGAGACTATGGCCGTACCGGATCCCTTTATGGTAATTGCTACCCAGAACCCCACCGGTTACGTGGGTACATATCCGCTGCCCGAGGCACAGCTGGACCGTTTTGCGCTCAAGATCTTTATGGGCTATCCCAGCGCGCAGGAGGAGATCAATATCATCAAGGCACGCCGCGATCACAGCCCGCTTGACGAGGTGGAGGCAGTGCTCAGCGAGCAGGAGATCCGCGAGATCCGCGAGCTGGTCACCAAGGTCGAGATCAACGACGAGCTGTATAAGTACATGGTCGATCTGATCTGCGCTACGCGTAAGCATCCCTCGCTGGCGCTGGGCGCTTCTCCCCGTGCAACCGTTGCGCTGATGCATCTGGTACGTGCGTATGCGTTCCTGCGCGGCAGAGATTACGTGCTGCCCGATGATATCGCAGCCATTTTCCGTTCTGCCATCAGCCACCGTCTGATGCTCAAGCAGGAGGCAAAGCTCAATCATATTACCGCAAACGACGTCTTAGGTGAGATCCTGCGTACGACCGAAGTGCCTTACAAGGGCAAAAGAGAAAATAAGACAAACGTATAATAAACGCATAGGAGAATTTCGATGGAACAGTCCAAACTCTGTCCCCGATGCGGCAAAAGCATTCCGGCGGGTAAAACGTACTGCATGAGCTGCGGTGCGACGGTGGCAGTCAAATGCCCCGATTGCGGCAAGATTCTGCCGCTGAACCCCAAGGCGTGCGACGGTTGCGGACATTCGTTTGTGCAAAAGAGAGCCAAAAGCAAGAAAAAGGCAAAGCCGGTGGATTATGCCAAGCTTTACCGCATTCTGCTTTGGGCGCTTTCGGGCATTTTCCTTGTCTGTCAGATCGTGTTTGTCTGCCTGGATGCCGTTCGAATCACAGTTCCCGACGTATTGGATCTGCATGCGAGCGGTCTGGGACTATTCGCTTATTTCTCGGGAGGAGAGCTTGCAGGGCTTGCGGATTATCTTGACCTGTTCAAGCTGACCGAGGAGAATATTTTAGGTGCACTGCTTGGCCTGCAGGCTGCGGGCGTGCTGTATTTTGCTGCGCTGGTCTGCACCTTGATCTACGCTTTGATCGTGGGCTTCAATCTGCTGCGCTTTGGCCAAAAGAGCGTCAAGGAAATGACGCGCTGGGCTTGCATTGCGGCAGGCCTTGATCTGTTGGCAAGCGTGCTTAGCATCGCGTGCGGTGCAGGACTTGCCGCAAGATTGCGCGGCGTGGAGAGCTACGTAGAGGACGGCATCAAGCACACGTGCGTGACCGCCTACGTGCTGATTCCGGCGCTGTTGCTGCTCGGCACGCTGATCGTGCTTTACGTCATCCATTATAAAAAACAAAAGCCGGATGCAAAAGAGAAGAACTTGAAAGAGATCTTTATCAACGATAAGACAGTTGCTCTTGCGTCAAAGATCCGTCTGCCCTCTACCAAGCGTGAGCGCGAGGCTTACGCGCGCGGCAAGGGAATGGGCAAGCGCGGTGCAACGATAGGCCTTACCAAGAATTTCTGGTGGTATCTGGCCATTCTGGGTGCCGTGCTGATCTTTACGCAGGCACTCAACAATGCTTTTTCTCATATTTTGTTCATTTTCCTTGTGCTTTTGCTGCCCGTTTTGTTCCTTTACATGCTCACGGCCAAGATGTCGCTGAACGTGTACATGATGTCGGACGCCGCAACCGTGGAAAAGAACCAACCTTACAACTACCATTTCCGTGTCAACAACACCTCGATTTTTGCCTATCCCTTCGTGGAGGCACAGATGTGGCTGCCGCAGGCAAACAGCGTGCGCTGCACCATGCGCACGGTCAATCTGTCCATGTCGCCCTTTGCAAGCTATGATGTCAACAATGAGGTTTGCTTCCGCTTCCGCGGCACGTATGACATTGGCGTCAAGTGCTTCTACGTATACGATTTCTTCCGTCTGATGCGCGTGCGCGTGGACGTGGAGAACTACAATCAGGTCTACGTTCTGCCCAGAAAGCTCAATCTGGATGAGGCGGCTGCGCAGGCCATTTCGGACAGCGTGGCAAGAACGGTGCGCTCACCCATTTCGTACGACCGTCTGGAGGTCAGCGATATCCGCGATTACCGCATGGGAGATTCGCTCAAGAGCATTCACTGGAAGCTGTCCTCCAAGAGCGAGCAGATGATCGTCAAGGAGTACAATACCGGTACTGCCAATATTACCAACGTGTACTGTGACTTAGCGCGTACCTTCCCGGATGCGCCCCCCGAGCAGCAAACGCCCGAGCAGCAGTCCCGTAAGCAGACCAAGGCACAGAAAAAGGCTGAAAAGCTGCAGCTGGCCTCTGCGCTGGCCGTTGCCAAGGATCAGGGGCTCAAGCTCAGCCGTGAGCAAAAGGCAAAGCTGCGCGAGGATATCCACGCGTCTGCCGAGGAAAAGCGTGCCGCAGAGGCCATTCCCGTGCAAGAGGATGAAAACCTGCTGGCCGAGGACGTCTACTACGAGGACATGAACGAATACTTGGCGGACGGTGTGGTCGAGCTGACCGTGGCTGTGCTGCTGGAGGAATTCCGAAACGGTAAGATCGTAAATCTGATGTGGTTTGACCGCCGCAGCGAGGCAGGCGCGTATTGCGTCACGCTGCACGGCAAGGAGGATTTCGAGCTGATTTTCCGTGAATTTGCCACAGCGCCGCTGTGCGCTCCCGAGGATACGGTGGCAAGACTGTGCGCCATGGCAAGCGAAACGCAGAGTACCAAGCAGATCTTTGTGACGGGTGCTGTGGATCGCGCGTCCGTATCCGCACTTTGCTCGATTCCCGGTATGACCGAGGGCGCAACCTTCGGCTCCTCTCAGGTTATGCTGTATAACCCCGAGGAAAGATTTGCAAATCGCGCACTGAGATTGCGCTATATCGAAGGCTGCCGCGCAAGATTGGCTGAAAACGGTCTTGTGCTGGTGGAGGGCAGATTGCCCGAGCAAAAAGAGGGGAGGTAAGCGGTATGGCTAAAAAAGAGAAGAAAATCAAAGAGAAAAAACAGCCGAAGCAAAAAAAGCAGGCACCGCTTGTCCCCGAGCATCAAAGACCGCTGATCTGTCCGCCCGACCGCGCGGGCAGGGGGCTTGCCACGCGTGTGTTTGGTTACGTGTGCCGCTGCCTTGTGGTCATGTGCCTTTGCTGGGCGCTGATGATGTTCTTTGGCGGTGGCTTCAAGGGCTCTTACGGCTTTGAGGTCTGCGTTTCCGATATGACCATGCTGGGGCTTGCCGCGTTTGCCACGGCAGTCTTCGGCCTGCTTTGGTATAACCGCTATACCGCACTTGGCGGCTTGGCTTTGGGTGCTGCGGGGATCGCGCTGCTCTCGCCCAACGTCGTACAGGGTGTGTTGGCGCTTTACAACGGCTTTTTGTGCCGCCTGTACCTGTCCAAGTTCACGCTGTATCTGAGCAATCTGGGTATCGGTGTACCCAACATGACCTCGGGTGAAGCACTTGCGGGCTACTATCTGGAAAAGCTGACCGCTTACGGTGCGGACGGTATGTTGGTATTGGCGCTGGTGCTTGCAGCTGTGTTTGTCCCGTGTGTGGCCAAGCGCACGCGCCCCGTGCTGCCCACCATCACCTGCCTTTTGATCATCGTACCCGTGTGCGTGTTCAATATCGCATCCAGCGGCCTTGGCGCAGGCATGCTGATCGCCTCGATCGCAGCCGTGCTTGTGATGTGGTCTTACGATAAGCTGTTCCGCCGCGCGGTGGATGCCGATAAGTTTGATACCAAGCTGCAGCTGTTCTCGGAAGAGGGAAAGCCGCAATATCCCGAGGAATATCTGCAAAAGCTGCGCGAAAAGGCAGAGAAAAAGCAGCAGAAAAAGCTGGCTCGCGCTGCCAAAAAGCAAAAGCGCAAAAAGGATAAAACGGTAGACGAGGAAATTTCCTCCTACTTTGAAACTCCCAAGAAAAAGGTCAAGGCCAAAAAGCAAAGACTGACCGAGCAGGAGAAAAAGGCGCTCAGGGAGCAAAAGAAGCAGCAGAAGCTGCACCGAAAAGAGATAAAAAAGCAGATCCGTGAGGTGCGCCGCTACGAGCAGGTGACCGACGGCGCAAAAAGTGCCATGGGCGGCTTTGCGGCTGCCATGATGCTGGCTGTTTGCGTGCTGATCGTCATCATTCCCGCGCTGACCATCAAAAAGCATATGGTCATCAAGGTGCTGGATGAAAAGATCTCGTACGCACGTGCCTACGTGACCGCTGCCCTGATGGGTGACGATGAGCGACTGGACGAGCTGGAATACGAGCTGGATGACGAGAACTTCAAGCCGCACTCCACAGAACTTGAGCACGTGCAGTTTGACGGCACCCAGATATTCTTTATTGAGTCGCAATATGCTGCGAATTTGTATCTGCGCGGCTGGATCGGTGTGGACTATCGAGATGGCGCATGGTACACAGGGCAATCCACCAACGATGAGGAAAATCCCGGTGTCTTTGAGCAGTACCGTGATCTTTACGACATCGATGAGCATCCCTCGGACCGTATGTTCTACGATTTCTATTGGCTCTCGCACGGGGATCTTGAGATTTTTGACCCGGAGCATGACTTCTTACAAAAGTATCACAAATATGCGGATTACGGTTTTGTGGCCATGACCGTGCATATGCGCCGCGTCAATAGCCCTTCGTCCCTTCTGTATCTGCCCAGCGTGTTCGATCAGAGCCGCGGGCTGTATGGGTACGGCAACGTGGAACCCAGTGAGCACAGCTACGTCAACTATTTTGACGGTGTGCTGACAGGCCGTGATTTCACCGAGCCCGGTACTAAGTACAGCGCGTTGGCCTTTGCACCGATCAAGACCGATAAGGATTGGATCGGTATTCTGGGTGCGGATATCGCCAATTACAACTTGCAAAAGGAACTGATTTTAGCGTTCTGCTCGTATGAGGTCAGGGAAATGTCTTACGGCACCGACGTTACGACCACGTACACAGTCAAGGTGGAAGAGGACGTTCCCTCCAAGGGATTTACCACGATCACCTATCGCAGAAGCAATAAGGCTGTGGCCTCCTTTATTCATGAGAGCCGGAGCGTGTCGTATTCCTCCAAGGATAAGGTGCTTGTGCTGCATGATACACAGGGCAACGCCTATACGCTGGAGCTTGACGATAACTATAAGGTAGAAAATGTATCTACCGAAAACACCGACTCTCTGCTGCACCGCTACGTTTCGGGCAAGGATTCGGACAGACGCGAGATCGAACGCATCCTGTTTGGCGGTGATGCCGATGAAGCCAAGGATACCACCGACTACACCGAGTACGTATACGCATACTATACCGGCAAGAGCGAGAGCGAGATCATCGCCGAGCTTGCAAAGGAGATCTTTGAAAACGCTACCTATAAGGAAAAGGTGCAGATCGGCACCGAGCATATCGAGGCCGAAACGCATGATGAATATCATCCCATCGGCAGCCAGATGGAGATCGACTTTGAGAATAACACCTACTATATCAAGGAAATCGATGAAAACGGTGCGGAAACAGGGGAATATATCGTTTGCGAAAATGCAGACGCGACCATGCTGGACGTTCTGTTTGAAAAAATCACGGTGGTAGACGAGGAGGCGTACGACGCGCCCGTTTACGATATCAAGGAGTATCCTTACGACTTCACGTCGGCTGCTATGCAGAACGCTACGTTTGACGCTGCCGCCGTGCAGCGTAACGACCTTGTCAAGGCAGTCATTGATTACATCATCGAGGAAAAGGGCTGTACGTATACGCTGACTCCCGATCTGGAGATCGTGGATGACTCGTTGGACGGTGTGGAGAATTTCCTGACCAATACCCACGAGGGATATTGCGTGCAGTTTGCCTCTGCCGTGGCGCTGATCCTGCGCGAGTACGGCATTCCCACAAGATACGTTGAGGGCTATATCGCATGCGATTTCGGTACCAATCATAAGGACGGCAAGGTGGGCAGATTTGCCACCTACGTACACGACTATGAGGCACACGCATGGATAGAGGTATTCTTCGATGGCATCGGCTGGGTACAGTATGAGTGTACTCCCGCTTATTATGCCGGCATGTACGGCGGAGCGGACAGTAACGGAAACGAGGACAACAGCTCCTCCACACCTCCTCCCTCGATCAAGGATGAGATCGACGATATGCTTGCCACCGAGGATGAGCAGGAGGAAGAGATCGATGAGGAAGCGCTTGCCGAAGAGGAGGCGCGTCGTAAGACTATCATCGCATCTGTGATCTTTGTGGTTGAGGCGGTTGTGGTTGCAGCTGTGATCTGGCTGATCCTGCATCTGAGAAACCGTGCCGCCGGTGCTGAATTCAAAAAGAACAGCGCGGTGGAAACCATTCTCTCCGAGCATTTCGGGCAGAATACAAGCGAGGATGACCGTCGCGAGTTAAGCTACACGGTCATTGATGCGCTGCATAACGTCCTGGATATCTACGGACTGGCCCCCGAGACGGGCGAGTTTAAGGATGAATACGCGCGCCGCCTGGCAACAGAGCTTGAGGATATTCTGGGCAGATCGCCCGAATACGAGGTCGAAAAGCCCGAGAGTGAAGAGGATGCCAAGGATGCCAAGGCGGATCCCAATGCGCCCGCACCGCTGCCCGTCAGCAAGCACCGCATGGGTCAGATCATGGATGCCATTGCCGCGGAGGAATTCGGACACGGCATGAGCATTGGACAGATGAAGCAATTGGCAGCTCTTTACCGCGATCTGCGCGCCAACGTACACAAGCGCGTGCCGTTTGGCAGACGCATGATTCTGCGCTATTTCCGTAACAGACTTTGATTTATACTGTATAATATCAGCAGGAAACCCCTTGCGCATAGGCTCGTGATCATAAGGAGGTTTTCCTGACACACGGTAGGGGCGAACTGCGTTCGCCCGCGGGCATTCACAGAACGTCCCTACGGATAAGCAAATAACCCCGACAGATCGAAGTCTGTCGGGGATTTCTCATTCATCTTTGCTTTATCTCTCAAAATGCTATTTGACATAATCTCATCATCTCTGCAATTATTATGCATCTAAACCGCCAATAAGTCAGGTGATATTCCGACTTCGTCGGAGTGATATGATTGCTGTCGCAATCGTGATATTGAAGCCTGCGGCTTCAGTGATATTTTATTCGCCTTCCAAAACTTGCGTAGCAAATATCACTCGTCGAAGGCGAATAAAACTGCGCAACTTCCTGATGGGAAGTTGCGCAAGCAGGGGTTTTCTGCATTTATCCTTGACAGAGAAGAAGCTTTTATGGTATACTGAAAGCAGAAATAATAAAAGGAGATCAGCTTAAATGAAACGGTCAATTGCATTCCTGCTTTTATTTGCTTCGCTGCTTGCGGTGTTTGCTGCCTGCGCGGAGTCGCCCGAAACACCGGAGTCCGAGTACAGCTCGGCAGCGGATGAATCAACTGTACCTATCCCAACCGACGACGTTCCCGATGACCTCAAGTTCAACGGTGAGGACGTGGTGATCCTGAGCCGTGCCATGCAGGGCTGGACGTGGGACGAGGTGGCTGTTCCGGAGCTCAATTCCGAGCCGGTCAACGATGCGATCTTTAACCGTAATATTACGGTAGGCGACCGCTTGAACGTTAACATCGTATCCTCTCCCATTGAAGACCCCGATCAGTTCAAGCCGATCCGAGAGATTGAGCGCGTGGTCAAGGCAGGCTCTTCGGATTATGATCTGGTTGCAGGTGCATGTTACGTAGCCATAGCCTCTGCCGTAAACGGCACGTTTTATGATCTTTTGGACTTGGAGTATTTGGATCTTACCAAGGAGTATTGGATGCAGGGGTATAACGACGTGATCTCATACGGTGAGAGCCAGTATACCGCTACGGGCATGATTGCGCTGTCCACTTATCGTTTTGCGTTCGTTACGCTGTTCAATAAGAATCTTTTTGATGACAAAGGTGTGCCTTACCTGTACGAGGCGGTCGGCAATAACGAATGGACGCTGGACTATCAGGCTGCGCTGGTGGAGAATTTCTATCAGGATCTCAACGGTAACGCCAAGCAGGATGAGGAGGATTTGTTCGGCCTCGTTTCCTGTCCCGGGCTGACGACAGATGCCTACTGGAGCTCCTGCGATCTGCCTTTGATAGAAAAGAATGCTGATGGGGAGTACGAGTACGTGCTGGATACCGCGCGCCTGTCCGACGCGGTGGATAAGATCCTGTATCTTTTCTACGATTGCGGCGGCACGTATCTTTATAAGGAAGTGGTCAACAATACCGAGCAGGACGAGATCCGACTCATGTTCTCGGATGGGCGTGCTGCCATGGCGTCGCTGCGATTGGTTGCGGTCGAACAGGGCGACGTGCGGAATATGGAGCAGCAGTACGGGATTGTACCCATACCCAAATACGATCAGAATCAGGCTGAATACGGCACGTTGATGCATGACCAATTCACGGTGTTCTGTGTCCCTGCATCGGCTGAGGAAAGCAAGCTGGAGCTGATCGGAGCAACGCTGGAGGTCATGGCCTCCGAGTCGCTGCGCACTGTCAAGCCCGCGTATTACGAAATCGCGCTCAAGAGAAAGTATATGAGTGATCCCGTTGCGTGGGATATGCTGGATCTGATCTTTGCAAACGTGGTCGTGGATGCAGGTGTGGTATACGGAGAAGCATTATCCTATCCGCACCACAAGCTGCGCACAGTGATCGGGGGAAAGGTAAACCGTGTATCCTCTCAGTTTGGAAAGCTGGAGAAAAATACGGAGAAGTTGTTGAAAAAAATTACGAATAAGTTGGAACGACAGGAGTGAGTACAATGATGAAAAAAGCAATTGCATGGATCTTGTTGACCGTTACGTTGCTTGCGGCATTGGCAGCCTGTGCCGAATCCTCTGCCGATCAGGAGGGCGACAGCTCTATCGCAGAGGAGAGCACAGACCTCTTGTATTTGGACAATATTCCCGAGGATCTCAAGTTTAACGGTGAGGATATCGTGATCCTCAACCGCGAGCTGCAGGGCTGGACGGCAGACGAGGTTGCTGTGCCGGAGCTCAACTCCGAACCGGTCAACGATGCAATGTTCAACAGAAACGTGGCGATTGCCGACAGATTGGGCATCAACATTGTGTCCGCTGCCATTCAGGATCCCGAAGAGCAGAAGCCCATCGACGAGATCAAGCGGGCAGTCAAGGCCGGATCGGACGAGTACGACATGGTGGCTGCGGCCGCCTACGTAACTGCGCCCGCTATGGTGGAGGGAACGTTTATTGACCTGACACAGTTGAATTACCTGGACCTTTCCATGGATTATTGGATGCAGGATTATAACGAGGCGGTATCGTATCAGGGTATGCAGCATTCGGCTACTGGTATGATCGCACTGTCTACCTATCGTTTTGTATTTGTTACCATGTTCAACAAGGACGCGTTTGACGACAAGAGCGTGCCCTATCTGTACGAGGCGGTTGCCAACAACGAATGGACTTTGGATTATCAGGCCTCGCTTGCTGAGGACTTTTACCAGGACATCAATGGCTCGAGCAAGGCGGACGAGGGCGATTTCTACGGCTTTGTGTCCTGCTGGGGCATCAGCGTAGATGCGTACTGGGCGTCCTGCGATCTGCCTATCGTGCAAAAAAATGAGAACGGTGAATACGAATACGTGCTGGATCTGGAGCGGTATTCGGGCGTTATGGATAAGGTTTTATACCTGTTTTACGGCTACAACGGTACCGACATACACGATCCGATTACGTATAACGTCGAGCAGGATAATATGAGAGAGATTTTCTCTCGCGGAGAATGTGCTATGGTCACGCTGCGTCTGATGGCGGTGGAGCAGCCCGATATGCGCAATATGGAGCAGCAGTACGGTATCGTGCCCATGCCCAAGTATGACACAGCGCAGCCCGAATACGGCTCGGTCATGCACGACCAGTTCACGGTATTCGCGGTGCCTGCATCCGCAGCCTCGGAAAAGTACGATATGATCGGTGCTGCCATGGAGGCTATGGCGTCCGAGTCCTTGCGTCTGGTCAAGCCCGCATATTACGAGATCGCGCTCAAGCGTAAGTATATGAGTGACCTTGTGGCATGCGAGATGCTGGACCTGGTCTTTGCCACCATGCGCACTGACCCGTCGTTTGTGTACATTACCTATATGGGTAGCCCGCACCACACCATGCGCAATATCGCGCAAAGCAAGAGAAATACGGTTGCATCCTCCTGTAAGAAACTGGGAAACACGGTGCAAAAGCAGATCTCAAAGCTGCAAAAGAAGCTGGATAAGCTGGGTGAGTGACAAAAATACCGCAGAGTAAACGGCCAAGAAGAACTCGTTTACTCTGCGGTGTTTTAGTCTTGACAAATCCTGTCACTGTATGGTATACTGGTAGTATCAATAGGAAAGAGAGCAAACGCTATGAAAAAGTTTTTGGCACTACTCCTTGTATTTGCAACTTTGGTTTCTGTTTTGGCTGCCTGTGCGGAATCAGGAACAGAGCAGGATGACACCACTGTTGCCGAAGAAAGCACCGAACCCTCTAAGCTCGACAATATTCCGGACGATCTGAAATTTGGCGGTGAGGACGTTGTCATTCTCAGCCGCGCATTCCTTGGTTGGACCTGGGATGAGGTGGCTGTGCCCGAGCTCAATTCCGAGCCGGTCAACGACGCGATCTATAACCGCAATATCACCGTGGGCGACAGACTCAACATCAATATTGTGTCCAGCCCTATTGAGGATGCCGATCAGAATAAGCCGATCGAGGAGATCAAGCGTGCTGTGCTTGCAGGCTCGGATGAATACGACCTGATGGCAGGAGCATGCTATCTGATGCTCACGACCGCGCTGGAGGGTACCTTCCGCGATATGTCGCAGCTGGAATACCTGGATCTGTCTCAGAATTACTGGACGCAGGACTATAATGAGGTGATCACCTACAACAATAGGCAATATACGGCAACCGGTATGATCGCGTTGTCCATCTATCGCTTTGCCTTTGTTACCATGTTCAATAAGGATCAGTTTGATAATAAGGGCGTGCCGTATCTGTATGAGGCTGTCAACAACGGCGAATGGACCTTGGACTATCAGGCATCGCTTGCCGAGGATTTCTATCAGGATCTCAACGGTAACAGTAAAAAGGATGAGGACGATTTCTACGGTCTGATCACCTCTCCCTACATCAGCACCGACCCCTATTGGGCTTCGTGTGACCTGACTTTGGTGGAAAAGAACGCGGACGGTGAGTATGAGTACGTGCTGGATACTGCCAGACTGTCCGACGTGACCGACAAGATCCTGCACCTGTTCTATGAGAGCGGCACACTTGTGTATCCGCATACGGGCTTGGATGCGGAACAGGATGACATCCGAATTGCATTTGCTGACGGTAACGGTGCTATGTGTACCACCCGTTTGGTTGCTGCCGAGCAGAGTGATATCCGTAATATGGAAGAGCAGTACGGTATTGTGCCCATGCCCAAGTATGAAAAAGAGCAGGCTGAATACGGCACACTACAGCATGACCAATTTACGGTTTATGCCATTCCTTCCACTGTTAAAGAAGATAAGCTTCCGTTGTTGGGTGCTGTTCTTGAGGTGATGGCTTCCGAGTCCTTGCGCACGGTAAAGCCCGCTTATTACGAGATCGCGCTCAAGCGTAAGTACATGAGTGACCCCATTGCGTGGGAAATGCTGGACTTGATCTTTAATACCATCAGGATCGATGCGGGTATTGTGTATACCGCAGCGCTGGGCAGCCCGCACGACCAGCTGCGTCAGATCATCACTGCCAAGAGAAACACGGTTTCCTCCAAGTTTAAGAAGATGGATAAGACCGTGAACAAGAACCTGTCCAAGATGCTGAAAAAGCTGGACGAGCTGGAATAATAAAACGTTAGCGGAGTGGCGCAAAGCCACTCCGCTTATTCTGTCGAATGGCAGCCCTTTTTGGCGCTCAGCTCGTCAGCCCGTATTCACGCAGCAAATCGGCAAGCTTGTGCTTTTCCTGCGGCATCATGGGGCAGAGCGGCAGGCGGAATTCCTCTCGGCAAAGTCCCATCATGGCGCACATGGTTTTGATGGGAACGGGATTGACCTGTGCCATGCTTGCATCCATAAGCGCAAGCGCACCAAGGTGGGCGCGAGCGGCCTGATCGGGTCTGCCAACGAAATATGCGTGGCAAATGGCATGCATGACGGCAGGAATGATATTGCCCACCACCGAGATCACGCCCAGTGCTCCCATTGAAAGCAAAGGCAGCGTCAGGTTGTCACAGCCCGAGTAAAGCGGCAGGTCGTTGCCGCATGCCGCCATTACGCGCGCAGCAAAGCCCACGTCCCCCGAAGCCTCCTTGATCCCGCAGACGTTGGGATGCGTTGCAAGGCTTTTACAAACGTCGAGCGGCAGGCTGCAGCCGGTGCGGCTTGGCACGTTGTATAGAATGATCGGCTTTTCCGAGGCTTCCGCAATGGCAGAGAAGTGCAGCTCCATGCCGCGCGGTGTGGCCTTGTTATAGTAAGGCGTGACGCAAAGAAGACCGTCACAGCCGGTGCGGCTGATCAGGCGCGCCAAGTGGCAGGCGTGGACGGTGTCGCTTGAGCCCGCGCCGCCAATGACGGGTACGCGCCCTCCCGTCACCTGTACAGCACATTCGCACAGTGCTGCCTGCTCCTCGGGAGAGAGCGTGGAGGCCTCGCCCGTTGTGCCTGCCACCACCAAGGCGTCCGCACCTCCTCGAATGTTGGTTTCAATCAGATTTGCAAAGCTGTCAAAGTCTATTTTGCCGTCCGAGAACGGGGTGATCAACGCTGTGGCGCTGCCGCGAAAGAGCAAAGCTGGAGATCTGTCCATAAAAAGTCCTCCGTGTGCGTGATTTTTTGAAAACTGTTGAAAAATACACGAGTTTATATTATAATAACAAAGTGAGTGGTTATATGACAGTATATGACAGAAATTTCGGAAGGACATATATTATGAGCGTTATTATCAACAAAAAAGCACCAACCGATCTGCGCACAGCGGATTTTTATTACGATCTGCCCGAGCGACTGATCGCACAGCACCCCGCCGAGGTGCGCGACGGCTCACGATTGATGGTGTTGAATCGCGAAAAGGGTACGATCGAGCATAAGCATTTTTACGATATCATAGACTATCTGCGTCCCGAGGACGTGCTGGTTATCAACGATTCCAAGGTTATTCCCGCGCGCCTTTACGGCCACGTTGTGGGCAGGGATGAAGCGAACATTGAGCTGCTTTTGCTCCGCCAGCGAGAGCTGGATACTTGGGAATGTCTGGTCAAGCCGGGCAAGAGAGCCAAGATTGGCATGGAACTGGTATTTGGGGACGGCATGCTGACGGGTAAGGTGACAGAGATTACCGAGGAAGGCAACAGGCTGATCGCGTTTGACTTTGACCGCGAGGCACACGCCAATATCTACGACGTGCTGCACAAGGTTGGTATTTTGCCGCTGCCTCCGTACATTACCGAAAAGCCCAAGGATCAGAGCAGATACCAGACCGTGTATGCAAGGGAAGAGGGATCGGCTGCCGCGCCCACCGCGGGGTTGCATTTCACGCCTGAGCTTTTGCAGAAGATACGCGATAAGGGTGTGGCAATCGCGCCCGTCATGCTGCACGTGGGGCTTGGCACCTTCCGCCCGGTCAAGGCGGAAAGGCTGGACGAGCACGTTATGCATACCGAGTTTATTTCGGTGTCGCAGGCAAGCGCGGATATCATCAACGAGCGTCGCACCAAGGGCGGCAGAGTCATCTGCGTGGGTACCACCTCCTGCAGAACCTTGGAGAGCGTGGCCAACGAGGATGGCACCATTCCCGCCATTTCGGGAGATACGGGCATTTTCATCTATCCCGGTTATAAATTCAAGGCCATGGACGCGCTGATCACCAATTTCCACCTGCCCGAAAGCACGCTGATCATGCTGGTTTCGGCATTCTACGACAAGGATAAGGTCATGGAGGCGTACGAAACGGCCGTAAAGGAAGAGTATCGATTCTTCTCGTTTGGCGATGCGATGCTTATTGAATGAATTTATAAATTGTCCGTAGGGGTCTCCCCTCCCGCGAAATTCATGATGTGAAACGGCGGGAGGGGAGCCCCCTCCCCAAATTGTCATATCGTGGAATAATATTCTTGACAAATCCACCTATATATGCTACAATAAAAAATGTGAGCGGGGACGGCACCCATAACAAAAAACGGAGTCACAATATATGCAAATTCAAATACAAAGGGGGCGACACCCATCGAAAAAAACGTGATTGTAGTTGATGAGCAGGGTAATGAATATGAAGCGACCTACCCTAAAAGGGCAAAGGGTCTTGTAAAAAGTGGCAGGGCACGCTTCGTAGCAGAAAATAAAATATGCCTTGCGTGTCCGCCAAATCAAAATTTGGAGGATAATATCATGTCAGAGAACAATAGCAATATAGCAGCAGAAGCAACCGCAGAAATCAAGAATACCGAAATCACCGCAGAGTATGCACTCGCGCAGATCGAAAAGATTCTTGCTGACACGCAGCACATTTATGAGGCGTTGTACGCACTCAGAGACGTGCAATCCAAAGGCCCCGGAGATCTGGGCGCACAGGGAATTGCGCAAGGAATTGCGGATGTGGTCAGATGCCGCGAAACCACCAATCAGCAGTTGATTGCATTTTATCAAAACATGTATGAGGATTTGAAAAAGGAAAAGGCAAATGTGGAGGTCGATCCTTCCGTGCGCCAGCAGTTTTTGGATTTTGTCATGGCGACAACAACGACTGCTTCTCCCGCCTCCGAACTGCCTGATTTTTCGGAAATCTGGAACACCGTATTTCTTGGCAAATGATCTGACAACATAAAATCATGCTTGATTTTCCCCGAGGGATTTTCCCTCGGGGTTTTTATGCGCATATCGTGCGAAAACGTGCGCATAAAATGTTGACAAACTGCGCATGATATGCTATACTGTAATTGAAAACAAGCACACGTGAAAGGAGTAATACTATGGCGAAAGTATCTACGAATATCAGCATTGACGCGGAAACCAAAGCGCAGGCACAGGAGCTGTTTGCGGATTTTGGTATGGATCTTTCTACAGCAATCAATATTTTTTTGCGTCAGGCAATTCGTGAAAATGCAATTCCGTTTGCAATCACACGTGAGGTGCCCAATGCTACCACGCTTGCTGCCATAGAGGCTGCGGAAAAGGGCGAGGATATGCATGGCCCTTTTGATAATGTGGATGCAACGATGAATGCTTTGAACGAATAATCATAAACAAAACATAGGAGAAAAGACATGAAAAACACGGTACACATGCTTAAATCGATCACCAACATTCAGATGATGAGCTTTGTCATCACCACAGAGGACGATAAGGTCATTTTGATTGACGGCGGCTGGCCGCAGGATATGCCTTACTTGGTGGAATACCTGCAGGGTCTGACCGGTCAGGAAAAGCCCACCGTACATGCGTGGATCCTGACCCATCCGCACAACGACCACATTCGCGGCTTTATCGAGCTGATGGAGGGCAACCCCGATGCACTCAACGTAGAGAAGATCTACTATAATTTCCCCTCTGCGCAGTTTATCGCGCGTGAGGATCTTGACACGGCTGCAGCCGAGATGTACCGCATTCTGCCCCTGATCGCGCATAAGTGCTGTATCGTGTCGGGCGGTGACGAGCTGGACGTGGGAGCCGCGCATTTTGAGTTTTACTACTCGCCCGACAGCGAATTCAATCATAACGTCTGCAACAATGCCTCTTTGATATTCCGCATGACGCTGGGCGGCAAGAGCGTGCTGTTTACGGGTGACGCGGGCGTTGAGGCAGGCAAGAAGGTGTTGCGCATGTATGGCGGTACGGGCAAGCTCAAGGCTGACTACGTGCAGATGGCACACCACGGTCAGAACGGCTGCGACCGCGATTTCTACGAGGAGGTCGCTCCCAAGGGTGCTTTCTGGTGCGCTCCCGATTGGCTGTGGAACAACGACGCGGGTAAGGGCTACAATACCCATATTTTCAAGACGGTTGAGGTGCGCGGCTGGATGGACGAGATCGGTGTGACCGAAAACTACGTCATCATGAACGGCACGCAGGTCGTTGAGCTGTGAGTACAGAGAAAAAAATGCCGCGTGTCATTGCCGTGGTTGGCTGTACCGCAAGCGGCAAGAGCGCGCTGGCAATGGAATTGTGCAGACGCCACAACGGAGAGCTTGTCAGTATGGATTCCATGCAAATCTACCGCGGTATGGATATCGGCACGGCCAAGCCCACGAAAGAGGAGCAGACCTGCGTGGTGCATCACATGATCGACGTGGTCGATCCTTGCGAGAGTTATTCGAGCGGGGCGTACGTCGAGGCGGCAACCGAGGTCGTTCGCGATGTTTTTGCGCGTGGCAAGCTGCCCGTTTTGTGCGGCGGCACGGGGCTTTATTTGGACGGACTGTTGCGCGGGGGATACGGTGAGAACTATGCCGATCCTGCCGTGCGGGCTGAGTTGGAGGATTTTGCCGACACGCACGGTGCGATCGCATTGCACGGGAGGCTGTCTGCAGTGGATCCCGAGAGCGCAGCGGCCACGCATCCCAATAACGTCAAGCGTGTCATTCGTGCGCTGGAGATCTATTTGGTCAGCGGTAAGACCAAGACCGAGCTGGACAAGCTGTCGCAATCGGCAGAGCCGCAGATCGACGCGCTGGTGTTCGGCATCCGCTACAATAACCGCGAGGTGCTGTACGATCGCATCAACCGTCGCGTGGATCAGATGCTGGCCGAGGGATTGGTCGAGGAAACCGAGCGCCTTCTGAAAGCAGGGGTGTTTGAAGCCAACGCCACGGCTGCGGGCGCGATCGGTTACAAGGAAATTTTGCCGTACGTCAAGGGACAATGCAGCCTCCAAACAGCAGCGGAGGAATTGAAAACCGCGACACGGCGCTACGCAAAGCGACAGATGACGTGGTTTTACGCAAAGCCTTACGTTAACTGGATCGATGCCGATACGGCAGACGGCATGCGCACATTTGAAGAGATTGTAAATATTTGTGAAAAAGCGTGCAAAGACAAAGGATTTCTGTTATAATAATAAGATAGGATGCAGAGAATTTGCCGATGGCAAATTCTTATCGCAACGTTCCGCCAAAGCGGAACATATCACTGCAATGACAACGGTAGCATGCCGGTGACGTTGCTCGGGAAGGGGGGAGAGGTTTGGACAGAACCAAGGCAAGAAATATTGCACTGCGCTGCTCGGTCGTGTTGGTTGCGATCGGCATGCTGGTGTATATCATCCATTACAGCTTGGGACAATTCAGCACCTCGCTTTCCACACTTCCCACGCAGGAGATCACAGATTATACCGTGCTGAGCGCTGAGGTGTACGTGTTCCGTGACGAACAAGTCGTGCAAGGAAGCTCCGATGCTCCGGTGCAGTACCTGTACCGCGACGGTGCACGCGTGCCCAAGGATGCCGTTTATGCGATCAGTTATCCCAAGGAAGGGGCATCGGCTGCAGAGATTTCCGAGCTGCAGCAAAGGCTGGACGCAATCGCTGAGCAGATCGCGTTGCTGGAGGATAGCAAGCAGGCAGGCTCCCTGATCACGTCACTCAATGAAAATCAAGCCGCTGTGACGCAAAGCTACTACCGCGTACTGGAGAGCATTGCCGCAGGCGGATATGCGAATGCGCTTTCCGAGAGCAAAACGCTGCTTTCCCATATCAGCACCTACAGTATGCTGACCGGTTCGCAAAAATCGGAGATCATGATCGCATCCTTGAAAAACAACCGACAGAGCTTGCTTGACGCATGGGGCGGAGCTCCGACCAAGTGGGTGAGCACGCACGGCACCAATTTCGTGCACAAGTGCGACGGATATGAGGGCGTGTTTGATTATGCCGGTGTGATGGATATGACTGCGTCGGAGTTTTACGCTATGACCGAGGCTTCTCCCGTATCGACAAAGGGCACGGTGGGAAAAATGATCAATAGCCACACCTGGTATGCAGCCATCCCCATGAATGAGGAAAATGCAGCCCGCTTTGAAGAAGGCAACACATATACGTTTTCTTTTATCGATAACGACGGCATTGAGCTGCCGCTGACGCTGGAGAGAAAGATCGCAAGTGAGGATAAGCGTGACGGTGTGTTGGTATTCTCCTGCCGACAGACTCCATCCGGATTTTCGTTCTTGCGCACGCAGCGCGTACAGAGCGTGGTGGAGCAGATCACGGGCTACCGCGTGCCCACCGAGGCATTGCGCGAGCATAACGGAGAAAAAGGTGTTTACATTCTGGAGGACAGCTCGGTGGAATTCCGACGCATCACCATTATCAGTGAGGGCGCGGGATATTACATTGTGCAGACCTTTGAACAGGATGCTGTGGCAGGTGCGGGTAAGGCAGAGTATCTGAGGCGCAATGATCTGATCATCACCGCAGGAAGAGATCTTTATATAGGCAAAATGTATGGATAATAATCAGATGAATCATTTGAAAGAACGGGTGGAAGCGGTGCGCTTGGGCATCGAGCAAGCGGCACATAAGGCAGGTCGGGATCCTTCACAGATCCTTTTGCTGGCAGCCACCAAGTATGCAACAACGGAGCAGATGAATGCGCTGCCCGCGCTCGGTGTGCACGACGTCGGAGAGAACCGCGTGCAGGCACTCATGGAAAAGTGGGATGCTTTGGACAAGGAGCAGCTGCGCGTGCATTTTATCGGCTCGCTGCAAAAGAATAAGGTCAAGTATATTGCGGACAAGGTCTGTATGATCCACTCGTTGGACAGCGTGGAGCTGGCGCGGGAGATCGATAAGCAGTGCAAAAAGCACGGGCGTGTCATGGACGTATTGGTTGAGATCAACTGTGCGGGAGAAGAGAGCAAGGGTGGCGTTGCCCCTGAGCAGGCAGAAGAGCTGTGCCTTGCCTTAGCGCAATTTGAGGCCATCCGACTGCGCGGATTTATGACCATGGCACCCAAATGTCCCGAAAAAGCGCAATATTATAAATATTTTAGCGAAACTTTTGACCTTTGTCTTGACATTTGGACAAAAAAACTACATAATATAGGTATACCCATGATTATGTCTATGGGTATGTCGGACAGTTACGACGTCGGAATTGCCTGCGGTTCTACGCTGGTGCGCGTCGGAAGCAGTCTGTTTTGTTGAGAAAGTATATGAGAATATAAATTACAGGAGGACGAACATGAACATTTTCAAGAAATTCACCAAGGATCCCGAGCCTGCAGAGTTTTTGGATGACGGCTACGATAACGGTTATTACGATGAGTTTCCCAAGGATGACGAGGGCGTTGTGACCGATGCAGCCATTGAGGAGGTTGCTGCAGTTGAGGCAGCCGAGGAGCAGGAGGAGCTGCGTGAGCCCCAGCCCATGCCCAAAAAGCCGCTTGAGCCCGCAAAGCCTGCCGTAAAGTATTTTGCTCCCATCGATCTTGATGACAGAGAAAAGGCCGTTGCAAAGCTGGCTGACGGTTACATAGTAATGCTCTTGGACGTAGATAAGCTGGAAAGAGACGTGTTCCTGCGCTTCTTTGACTACGTGATGGGTGCTGTTCAGGCTTTGGACGGTGACGTTCACAGAATCAGCAAGTCTACCCTTGCGCTCATTCCTTTCGGTGCAAGCGTGGATGATCTTGACGAGGAAGACATTGCAGCCGCCCAAGAGCAGACCGAAGAGGAAGAGGAAGAATAATTTAATCTGATTTAGCGGAGGCATTTGTATTGGTGGTCTTTATGTATGTACTGATCAGCACGGTATCGTTGCTGATCGATGGAATCAGTCTGCTTATGCTGGCTCGTGCCATCTTTTCTTGGTTTCCCACCGAAAATGAGAGCAAGCTTCAGCGGATCCTGTTTCACATGACTGAGCCGTTCATTATTCCTGTGCGCAAGTTTTTGTGGCGCATGAATTGGTTCCAGGGCTTGCCGATCGATATTTCGTTTATGATCACGTATCTGCTGTTGGGTCTTGTTCGGTTTTCCTTAATGTTTGCAACCTTATGAGTATGCAGGGACAGAATTTACAGGATGAGATCTTATATGCGCAGCTGCGTGATATGATGCTGCGCGCGGAGAGGGGAATATGGTCTTGCAGCCATTTTCTGTCGCCGCGCGAAGCGCGTTTAGCGTCTTCCTTTGTCGAGCGTGCCGGACAAGACGCGGTATGCGTTTTGGATGGCGGGTATGCCGAGGCGGAGCGCGTCAGAGCGTTTATTTTGCCCGAGTATCTGAATGAGCCTGCATATTTTGCGCCTATGCTGCAGGAAAAGATCAGTCTGTTATCCTTGCGCGGCGGCGGATTCTGCACGCTCTCGCACCGCGATTATCTGGGCGCCTTGCTGGCGCTTGGGATCGAGCGGCACGTGCTGGGCGATCTGATCGTGCTGGACGAGCGGCAGGCTGTATTGTTCTGCGATGCGGGCATCGCACCCTTTATCTGCACGGAGCTGACACGCGTGGGTAAGGACGGGATCAAGGTAGAGGAGCTGCCGTGGGGGACGCCGATCGAGATTCCCGAGAGATATAAAAGCGTCAGCGATACGGTCGCGTCTGCGCGCTTTGATTGCATTGCCGCAGCCTTGGCCGGTTTGTCGCGCGATAAGGCACAGATGCTGATCCGTGCGGGAGAATGCACGGTGGACTACGAGCCCTGTGACCGCTGCGACAAAACCATTGAGCCCCCTTGCGTGATCTCGCTGCGCGGATACGGAAAATTTCGCGTGGATGACGTCAGCATGCAAACCAAAAAGGGAAGACTGCGCATGTATGCGCGAAAATATATCTGATTTTGAAAACAATTTAACTTTACACATAAAAAGGAGCTGTTTATTATGGCTAAGGACTACACAAGTACGCTGAATTTGCCCGCTACGTCGTTTGCAATGCGCGCAAATCTGCCTCAGCGTGAACCCGAAATGCTCAAATATTGGGAAGGTATGGATCTGTATGCGCGTCTGCAGGAGCAGAATGCGGATAAGCCTGCGTTCATTTTGCACGATGGCCCTCCCTTCTCCAACGGCAATATCCATATGGGTACTGCACTCAATAAAATGCTCAAGGACTTTATCAACAAGTACAAGACCATGAGCGGCTATCGCGTGCCGATCGTTCCCGGTTGGGACAACCACGGCATGCCCATCGAATCTGCGATTATCAAAAAGAACAAGCTGGACCGCAAGAAGATGGCAACCTCCGAGTTCCGTACCGCTTGCCACAAGTTTGCGGAAAAGTACGTGGACATTCAGAGAGGACAATTCAAGAGATTGGGCGTGCTGGCTGACTGGGAGCACCCCTATCTGACCATGGATCCCGCATTCGAGGCTAAGGAGGTCGAGGTCTTTGGCGAGATGTTCAAGAAGGGTTATATCTACAAGGGTCTGAAGCCCGTGTACTGGTGCCCCAAGGACGAAACCGCTCTTGCCGAGGCAGAGATCGAGTATGCAACCGATTCCTGTACCTCCATCTTTGTCAAGTTTGCAATCAAGGACGACGCAGGCAAGCTGGCAGGCGTTTGCGATCTGTCCAAGACCTATTTTGTCATTTGGACGACTACCACCTGGACGCTGCCCGGTAACCTTGCCATCGCGCTCAACCCCGTGGAGAGCTACGTGGTCGTCAAGGCAGGTGACGAGTGCTACATCGTGGCCGAGGCTCTGTGCGCCAAGACCATGAAGGCCGGCGGCATTGAGGATTATGAGATTCTGGCTGCATTCCCCGGCAATACCTTTGAATATATGAAGGCGCAGCATCCTTTCCTGGATCGCGAGTCGCTGATCGTCAATGCGGATTACGTTACCATGGATTCGGGTACAGGCTGCGTACACACAGCTCCCGGCTTTGGTGCAGACGACTATATCACCTGCAAGAGATACGGCATCGATATCATCGTTCCCGTGGACGACCGCGGATATCAGACCGAGGATGCAGGCAAGTACGCAGGTCTTTACTATGCACAGTCCAACGAGGCAATTCTTGCCGATATGAAGGAAAGCGGTGCGCTGTTTGCAAGCGAGGAAATGAGCCACGAATATCCGCACTGCTGGAGATGTAAATCTCCCATTATCTTCCGCGCAACTCCCCAGTGGTTCTGCTCGGTCGAAGCGTTCAAGGAAGAGGCTGTTGCCGCTTGTCAGAGCGTTACTTGGCTGCCCGCATGGGGCGGTGAGCGTATGGCGCAGATGGTGCGTGACCGTGCCGATTGGTGCATCTCGCGTCAGCGTCAGTGGGGCTTGCCCATTCCCGTATTCTATTGCGAGGATTGCGGAGAAGTCATTTGTGACGACGCAACCATTGCGCAAGTTGCCAAGGTATTTGGCGAAAAGGGCTCCAACTCCTGGTGGGATCTGCCCGTGGAAGAGCTGATGCCCGCTGATTATACCTGCAAGTGCGGCTGCAAGAACTTCCGCCGCGAGAGCAACACCTTGGACGGCTGGTTTGACTCCGGCTCCTCCCATATCGCAGTGCTTGAGCAGCGTCCCGAGCTGCATTGGCCCTCCGACGTATATCTGGAGGGTGGCGACCAGTACAGAGGCTGGTTCCAGGCAGCACTGCTGACTGCTGTTGGTGCAAAGGGCGAAGGCGCTCCCTACCATACCGTACTGACCCACGGTTGGGTTGTTGACGGTGAGGGCAGAGCAATGCATAAGTCGCTTGGCAACGGCGTTGACCCCGATGACGTGGTCAAGAAGTACGGCGGTGATATTGCAAGACTCTGGGCTGCATCCACCGACTATCACGCAGACGTTCGCTGCTCGGATAATATCTTCCGTCAGCAGTCCGAAACCTATAGAAAGATCCGTAATACCGCAAGGATTCTGCTTGCAAACCTGGGTGATTTCAATCCCGATACCGATGCGGTTGCTTATGATGAGCTGCCCGCGATCGATCAGTGGATCCTGGCTCGCTATAATAAGCTGGTCAAGGAGTGCCGCGAGGCGTTTGACGGTTATGAGTTCCACATCGCATATCATGCGCTCAACAACTTCTGCACCATCGATCTGTCCAAGCTGTACGTTGACATCACCAAGGACAGAGTATATACCGAGCGTGCCGACAGCCACGCGCGCAGAAGCGCACAGACCGCGATGTATATCATCATCTCGGGCATGACCCGTTTGATGGCTCCTATCATCAGCTTTACCGCTGAGGAGATCTGGCAGAGCATGCCGCACGCAGCATCCGACAAAAAGGAGAGCGTATTCCTCAACGATATGCCTGCATACGATGCAGCACTGGAGTCCGAAGGCACCAACTCCTGGGACGAGCTGTTCGAGCTGCGTGACGACGTCATGAAGGCGCTGGAGCTGGCAAGAGCCGAAAAGCTGATCGGTAAGTCGCTGGATGCAAAGGTAACGGTTTACACCACCGATGCCGCTGCATACGCGCTGCTGTCTGCGTTCGCAGAAGATCTGGCAACCGTTTATATCACCTCGAGTGCCGAGGTGGTCAACGCAACCGCTCCCGAGGGCGCAGTTGTGGGTGAGGACGGCAGAATTGCCGTTGTGGTTGCTCCTGCAGACGGCTGCAAGTGTGACCGCTGCTGGGCTTATTCCGAAAAGGGCATTCGCGAGGGCGATAACTTCCTGTGCGAACGCTGCAAGAACATTCTTGAACTTTAAGATAGTGACTGCCGAGGGTTGAAATCAACCCTCGGTGATTACAAGAAAGGAACATTTATGCTGTATCTGATCTTATGGGCAGCCATTGCCGCGGTCATTGTGGGCGCGGATCAGCTGACCAAGTATCTTGTGATACAACACATTCCCGAGGGAGAATCGATCCCCGTGATCGAGGGCGTGCTGCACTGGACGCATATCAAGAACGACGGTGCGATTTTCGGTTGGTTTGACGATTCGCGCTGGATGTTCATGGTGCTCTCCACCGTCGGCATCCTGTTCATGATCGGTATGCTGGTGTATTGGGTCAAAAAAGAGCCCAAGGATAAGCTGATGCAGGTGATTCTGACGCTGCTGATCAGCGGTGGTATCGGTAACATGATCGACCGCTGCACGTTGGGTGTGGTGACCGACTTTATCGATTTCTGTGCATTCCCCAATCTGTGGAAGTGGATCTTCAACGTGGCGGATTGCGCGGTGACCATTGGCGGCGGCATGATGGTGCTGTGGCTGGTGTTGTCTTTGATTGTGGATATCAAAAACAGGAAAAATACTGCTGTGGCCGAGATAGAGCAAAAGAGCGATGATGCAGACACTGATACTGAAAGCTGACGCTGCCGATGCAGGCATGAGAATAGACAAATACCTTTCGGAGCGGGCCGACCTGACCCGCTCCGCTGCGGTCAGATTGCTGGAGGAGGGCGACGTGTCGGTGTGCGGTGCGTCGGTCTCCAAAAACTATAAGATCAAGTGCGGGGACGAGATCGAGATCCGTTATCCCGAACCCGAGCCGGATACCGCCCTGCCCGAGGATATTCCCTTGGATGTGGTATACGAGGACAGCGATATCATCGTGATCAATAAGCCCGTGGGCATGGTCGTGCATCCTGCAGCGGGAAATCCGAGCGGTACGCTGGTTAATGCGTTGCTGTATCATTGCAAGGGCAGCCTTTCGGGTATCGGAGGCGTGCTGCGCCCCGGTATCGTGCATCGCATTGATAAGGATACCAGCGGTCTTTTGGTGGTAGCCAAAAACGACCGCGCGCACCTGCACTTGGCAGAGCAGATCAAGGAACATAGCGCACACCGTATTTACCGCGCGATCTGCGTGGGCAACGTCAAGGAGGACGAGGGGACGGTCGATCTGCCGATCGGCCGCCATCCGACCGACCGTAAGAGAATGGCCGTGGTGCGCGATCCCGACCGCGAGGCCAGAGATGCCGTGACGCATTACCGTGTGCTGGCTCGTTTTTCGGGCAGAGCGGTTTGGGGAAATGCCTTTACGTATATCGAGTGCCGTTTGGAAACGGGCCGCACACATCAGATCCGCGTGCATATGGCTGCCAAGGGGCATCCGCTGCTGGGCGATGAGGTGTATGGCGGCAATAACACACCGTTCGGCGCACGGCACAAGCACTATATCAAAGGACAATGCCTGCATGCCTGTGAGCTGTATCTGACGCATCCGACCACGGGTGAGCGCATGCATTTTACAGCACCCGAGCCGCCTGAAATGATCAAGCTTTTGGAGATACTTGGCCAAGATGAATGAGAAGAGATTTGAACATATTGCCATCGTGACCGATCTGGACGGCACGTTTTTCGGCCTTGGTGCGCAAGTGCCGCAGGCAAATTTGCAGGCGATCACAACGTTTTGTGCGCATGGCGGCCATTTTACGTACGGAACCGGACGTATGCATAAGAATATTGCACGCGTGCTGCCCGAATCGGGTACGCTTTGTACGCTGCCTGCCGTGGTGTGCAACGGCTCGTACCTGTTGGATTTTTCTACGGGAGAGCGCCTGTATCCGCAAAGTATGCAAACGAAGGACGTGATTGCCGTGGCCTCTTATGCAAGAGAATTGGCACCCGATCTGGGCGTGCGCGTGGTGACTCCCGACGGCTTTATGTCGGACGGTGTCGGTGCGGATATTCAGCGAGAGATCGCGCGCATTCCGTTTGATTTTCCGCACGTGTTGCCCATCGACAAGTGGCCGACTGCAAATCCGACCGAGCAGTGGTTCAAGCTGGTGTTTCGTGGGGAACCGGAGCATCTGGTGGCGGCCAGACCCTATCTGGTGGAACGTTTTGGTGACAGATTTGAGTTTGCCGTATCAGGCCCGCGGTTCTTGGAGCTGACGGCCAAGGGCTGCACCAAGGCTACGGGGATTCAGAGACTGCGAGAGCTGTACCGCGAGAGAACGGGGCATGCTTTGAGAGTGGTTGCCTGCGGTGACCAGGAAAATGACCTTGCCATGCTGGCCGCAGCCGATATTGCCTTTTGTCCCGAGAACGCGATTCCCGAAGTCAAGGCGCTGTGCCGCGCAACACTTTGCCATCATAACGAGGGGATTATGCCGCAGGTTGTGGAGCAAATAGAAATGAATGATGAAGAATGAATAATGAAGAATTGTGGTAGAAAAGAGCCGTTTCGACGGCTCTTTTCATTTGTTATAAAAAGAAAACGACGCAATAGTCGCGTGGTTCAATGGAGGCTCTGCCGATGAGCAGAAAACAAATAAAAGGAGGGCGTAGAAAGCTTTTATGCCAAAGGCTCCCTCCGGGAGGGAGCTGTCGCGAAGCGACTGAGGGAGAATGCGCAACGTCAATCAAGTAGTTGGAATGAGGCGAGAGAAAACGTTAAAGTTTCGCAGGCTCCTTCCACCGCAAGCGGTCCCCCTTCCTCCCGGAGGAAGGCTATTTACGCAACCCGTTTATGGGTAGCAAGTAACAATTGCATGGCTGTCAGGCCAACAAAAGAAGCACTTGTGCGCAGCCAGTATTATTAGGGCTATGCCCGAAACTGAAATACCTCCCGCTATGCGGGTGGACATTTATTTTATGATATTTATTTGATGCAATTATACAGATTTTACGTTTCAACTTCAATTTCAATAAAAAAGAAGAAATCGGTTGCATGCAACCGATTTCAACCATTATTATTCATTTTTCATTCCCTATCATTCCAGCCCCATCTGTCCCATCAGCTTTTTGTTGAATTCCTCAACAGTGTTGTAGCCCATGCGCTTCTGACGGTTGTTCATGGCCGCGATCTCCAGAATGATGGCTAAGTTTCGGCCCGGCTTGACCGGGATGGTGGTGCAGGGGATCTTGATGCCCAAAATGTCTACCTTCTGCTCGTCAAGCCCAAGGCGGTCATACATCTTGCCCTGTACCCAAGGCTCCAGATTGATGACAAGGTCGATCTTTTCGGTCTCCTTGACCGAGCCCATACCAAATAGACGGCGAATATCCACAATACCGATGCCGCGCAGCTCCACGTAATGGCGGATGATCTCGGGAGCGGAGCCGACCAGCGTTTTGGCGGACACGCGCTTGATTTCCACGGCGTCGTCCGCGATCAGTCGGTGACCGCGCTTTACAAGCTCAATAGCGGTCTCACTTTTACCAACGCCACTGTCACCCAACAGCAGAATACCTTCGCCATATACCTCGACCAATACGCCGTGGCGTGTGATGCGAGGGGCAAGGTGTTGGTTAAGCGAAGCGATCAATGCAGCCATAAGGGGGCTGGTATGCTCCTGTGTGCGCAGTATAGGCACCCCCGAGGTCTGTGCTTGGCGGATCAGCTCGGGAAATACTTCGTTGCCCGTGGTGAACAGCACTGCTACGGGAAGTGCCTTGATAAAGGTCACCAATGCCTTTTCACGCTCTTCGGGAGAAAGCTCTATCAAATATTTGTGCTCAGCGTTGCCGATGATCTGAATTCTGTCGCGCTCAAAAATGCCGTAAAAACCTGCCAATGCAAGGCCGGGACGCGAGACCTCGGGGGTACGCACCATTACGGTTTCATAATCCTCGGGTACGTAAATTCGTTCCCATGAAAATTCTTTTTCCAGTTGTGCAAGAGGAATCGTATAAATGTCTTCCATAATCCTTCTCCTTTGACGTTTCTGCTTTCATTATAACACGGATTATCGGTTTTGAAAAGCCTTTTTTGCATCGAGCTGATAAAAAAATATGAGATATTCACAGCCATGTCATAATAAGGGTGTATAATTAACGTGAAAATTTATGGCCGAAAGGCATAACGGAGGCATATATGACAAAAATCAGAGCGGTTCGCGCATTTGCAGGAGTCATGGCGCTGGTGCTGGCGGTGCTGACGCTGACGGGCTGCGGCAACAAGATCGAGCCCGTAGAGAGCACAGAGCAGGAAATGCGAGTGATCGGAAAGTGCGACGGATACGACGTGTATTATGAAGAGCTGCGCTTTGTGAGGGCAACCTATAAGAATACGCTGGAACAAAAATACGGTCAGGGAATCTGGGATGATCCCGCAACGGCAGAGAAGTACCGCGAGGAGCTGGAATCCTTGGTGTACGAAAATCTGAAGGCCAATTATGCGGTGCTGGTCGGCTGCAAGAATCTGTTTATCAATACCGATGATAAGGAGATCGATACGTACGTACAGGAGCAGATTGAAACACTGGTCAATCAGAGCGAGGATGCAGGCGGCTTTGGCGGTGACTTTGACGCGTATCTTGCCTGGCTTGCGGACAACGGGCTGACAGACCACTATCTGCGCTTTATCTACCGCGTAGATTATCTGGAATCTGCCATGTATTATGCATTGGTGGACGGCGGTCTGATGGAATACAGCAACAAAAATTACTCCGACTTTTTGGATTATGTGTTGGCTGGCGAGGACTATGCAAGAACCATTCACGTCTACATTCCCGTTGAGGATCAGGCCGAAAAGCAGGATTGCTACGATACAGCAAAAGCCATTGCGGACGAGCTTGCAGCCTGTACGGACGATGATGAGAGATATAGCCTGATGTGCTCACATATCGGCTCTGCGGTCAATAAGGATCTGACCATTACCGAATCGGGCTACTATTTCACGCATAATGAAATGGGTGAGGCGTACGAGGATGCCGCCTTTGCGCTGCTGGAGTACCAGACGAGTGACGTCGTGGAATACGGTGGCGGCTATTACGTGATCATGCGTATGCCTATCGAGGAGCTTTACGTGCTGATGAACGGTGAGCAGCTTTTGCAGTATTATCAGTCTGCGCAGCTTGGTGAGTATGAGGAAAATATCAAGGAAAATATGACGGTTGAGCTCAACGAATACGGTAAGAGTTTGGATCTTTTGAATTTGAATTGACAGGATAAGAGCTTAAGAAAAGAGGAAGAGTATGGCGGTAAAGCGTACGCGTGTGGGAAAACGGCATCGTGCGTGGGTCAAGTGGCTGGTAGCTCTTGGCGTCGTGGCTGTTCTTGGCATTGTATTTGCCGCAAGCGTGGGCGTGGGCAGCTGGCTTTTGAAAAAAGCGGAGCAGTACCCCGCGGGTGACGCGCAGCAAGAGGTCACCGTGCCCGAGGATCAGATTGTGCCGATCAAGGTACCGCTTATCAAGGCATATGCTTATGCTATAGGAGATCGCTACAGCAGTTATTTGTATTCGGATATTTCGCACCTATGTGCTCCCTTGCGTGCGCAGGATGGTTCACTTTTGTTTGCATCCCGTGTCTGCGAGCATGCGGGTTGGGATCAGAACGGCACCGCGGATCTTGCGCTCAACGTCTGGGAGCTGCACAAAAACGGTCTGTATCTGTGTACGTATATGCCCATCAGCGGCTTTGCGGTTGAGGATGCAGTGCTCAGAGAGCTGGTGCTTTCCTATGAGGCTTCGCTGATTGTTGAGGCTGCCGAGAGCGGTGTGGACGAGATTTTTTTGACGGGGGTTACTCCCACACAGACCAATATTACCGAGATCGTGCAGTATCTGAGGCGTATCAAGAGCCTTTCCGGAGATTGCGCGATTGGCGTAATGATCACACCACAGGTACTGCTGGCAGCGGAGCATGACGTATATCTGGCTGCACAGCTGATGGAAGTGTGTGATTTTCTGGTGTTGGATCTGCGCGGCTTGCCGCTGCACACATCCGAGGCAGGAACGGAGGCCGAAACGGGAGCCAATACCGAAGCACAGACCGATGGTGCACAGGCAAGCGAATTGACGGTTGCGTACGTCATGGAGCATATGCGATACGATCTGACCAGATATTCCCCCAGACTTGCGCTGGGCGGAGATCAGACCGAAGCACTGGATTATATCATTGAACGCGATTATGAAAATTGGTTGATCATGGGTGAAGAAAAATGATTTATTGGATTGCAGAAAACAGAATGTATGCGCTGCCCGGGAACGGAGCAAGAGTTATGGAGATTCCCAGCGACGTGCTGCGCATATATCGCGATCATATCAGACAAAACGCTGAGCGCACCGATTGGAAAACCAGCGGCAGCGGTGCGGAATTCATGCGTGGGGGACATGGCGGTGTCATGGGCGGTGCGGACGTGCCAAAGCGTGCGGACGACGTCCCGGCGCAGATCTTTTCGGTGCTGTACGACGGAAAGCGTCTGTTGTATTCTCTGAGCATTGACACGACGGGCGGTGTTTACGTCAAGGAAAAGGGTGTTCCCGGTGATGGCATTCTGCTCAGTGATAACTTGGGCGGTTTTCGCGAGTTTGCTTATAAAAACGGTCGTCTGGCGCTGAGCTGCGCACGCGTTGGTGAGGCGCATTTGGGCATTTGGGAAGAGAATGGCGAGAGTGTCAGGGTGCTGACTGAGGGAAGCACGCGTGAGAGCGATCCTTCTTGGTCGGCAGCAAAAGAGGACGTGATCTGGTATGCGGGCTGCGGCCTTGCCAAGATCGAGCCTGCCGCCATGTCGCGCAGCCAGGCTATGCAGATGATCATGATGAACGCCATGGGACAGCTTGGCGCAGAGGATCTTTGGAAGCAGTATGCCGAAGGCCCCTGGTCGATCTTCCGATTCGATTGTCGGGCGTATGAGATGCAAGAGGTGTTGGCGGATAAAAAGACAAATTTCCGTCAGCCCATGGAAACCGAGAACGGAGATCTGTACTATATTGCGTATCCGTACCGTGAGCCGTACGTCAAAAAGGGCTTGTTTGGAAAAAAGGTGCCTGCAGGCGACGTGCCGCGTGTACACGGCATTCCCGAGGAGGACGTGCCTGTGCTTTGCTGCCGCGACAGGGACGGCAAGGCGCGCGAGATCCGTAAGGGTGTATTTGCCTATACGATAACTGAAAAGGGTATTTATTTCGCGGATAGTAAAGGCCTTGCGCTGCTGACAGCGGATGGCCGCGAACAAAGATTGGCGGAAATGCCGCGCATTTCATATATCTCGGTGGTTGAGGAATGAGTATGCGGGGTATATAAAAAAGGCAGCCCCGTCGGGCTGAAGAAATAGCGTAGAAAAGTCATCTAATCTGTTGACGGAGGGCAATGCAATATTCCGAGGTTTGTAGGGGAGGATATCATCCTCCCGCCCGTCATGAGATTGGGAATCCGTTTGGGTGTCGATACCATTCGTTTATACTGGTGGGAGGATAATATCCTCCCCTACAAACCTCGGGATTCCATACTAAAAAACAGAAAGCAGAAGTCTTTGATCAAGGCTTCTGCTTTCTGTTATCCAAAGAGATGAAAGAGCGTCCATATGGTGACCTCATCCGGCGCTACGCGCCACCTTCCCCAGCGGGGAAGGCTTCTTTAGCGCATCCGTCTTGCTCAATTATCCGCTGAGGGGTTAACTTGATGAGCCTTCCCCGCTGGGGAAGGTGGCGCGTAGCGCCGGATGAGGTCACCATACGGTCGCTCTTTCACCAAGAGCAGCGTGTAAAAAAGCCACCACATACGTGATGGCAAATTTCATTTATTCCGCTATTTCTTCAGCCCATCGGGCTGCATTATTTGATTTTGCCGACTTGGCAGAGCGCTCCATGCTCTCGCTTTTCGTTACCCTAAAAACAAGAGCAGTGCAAGCAGCGGCAGAATTTCGGATGTGTTATCCTGGCCGCCCCCGTTGCGTGACATGAGTAAAATGAGTGCAAGCAGTAAAAGATCATCCGAGCGCAGGCCGCCAAATCCCGAAAACAGGGAAGGAAGCAGGCCTTTTTCCTCGGTCTTGGCGGTGGGAATTGCGTCGGGGGCAGGCTCGGGCATGGCTTGATCGGTCAGTGCGTCCTCCTGCTCTTGCACTGCGGGATCCGGCTCTGTAAATGCAGTGCCATTGTAGTTGTCCGGCACAAAGGAGCTGCCGAATTGCCTGCGCGGTGGTTTTACATACATATCTGACACCTCCTTACCTCAACTGCCGCAGGATCTCGCTCAGGCGGTTGAACGTGATCAGCTTATCGATTGCATCACATCGCTGCGGGCTCATGTAGGGCTTGAGAGCCAACAGCAACGCACTTTTGCTGTCCTTGCCCTTGCCGCCTTTGTCGCCCATCATAGGCCCGATAGCCGACAGGAGCATGGGCAGCTTGCCAAGCAATTCGGGCGGCAGTGCAAGCGGCGCACCTTGGCTTGAAGTGGAAATGGCAGCTGTTTCATCCTCGTTTTGTCCCGCAGCCACAACCTCCGGATCTTCGAGAATGCGCAGCAGCATATCCTCCTTGCTGCTCTGTTGCTCATCCATGGCCTTGTCCGCCCTTTTGCATATTGGCAAGCTGTTCGGCAGCCCGTTTGAGATCTTCATCTGTCGCCATAGAAAGCGCGGCACGTACAGCGGCAATGTTGGAGGCGTTGATCTGCAGAGCTGCGGGATCGATTCCCGCCTCTGCTGTCAGTTTTTTGATCACGAGTGCCAGCTGCTTGTCGTTGAGTGCGAGCAGCCGATCCACTGCGTTGCGATCCAGTGTCATAATATCTCTCCTCTCCTTGACCTTATTCACCAACAGGATATGATACGAACAAAAAATCTGTGAAAAACGGTAGACAAAACGAGCTGACATATGGTATAATACACTGAACAGATGTCACAAATTCCATCAAAGGAAATGAAAAATATGAGTGAAAATATCAAGCACATTTTTATCCTCAATCCTGCGGCAGGGAAGGGGCAAATGCAACAGGGACTTGTACAGCAGATCGAAAGCGTTTGTACACAGTACGGTGCATCCTACGAGACCCATTATACCGATGCTCCCGGTGAGGCAATTGCTTTTGTGCGCTGCAGCTGTGAGCAGAATCCCGATATGCAGCTGCGCTTTTATGCCTGTGGCGGTGACGGCACCCTGTGCGAAACCGTCAACGGTGCCTACGGTTATGCCAACGCATCCGTTGGCGTGATCCCCGTGGGTACGGGCAACGATTTCGTGCGCAATTTTGAAGGAAATCAAGCCTTCTTGGACGTTGCTTCTCAGCTGGATGGGGATATGGTTATGCTGGATCTGATGCAGTATAACGGTAAGCTCTGTGCTAATATGGTCAACATTGGCTTTGATTGCGAGGTGGTCAAGCAGACTACCAAGCTTAAAAGAAATAAACTGATCCCCAAGGGGATGGCGTATATTGCAGGACTGGTGATCACGCTGATCCGCAAGCCCGGTGTCAAGGCAACCGTATGTGTGGATGGCGGTGAGCCGCAGACAAGACGCATGCTGCTGACTGCCGTAGCCAACGGATCATGGTGCGGCGGCGGATTCCATTCCACCCCTTTGGCGCTGCTGCATGATGGCGTGCTTGATACGTTGCTGATTGGCAATGTCAGTCGCATCAAGTTTTTGACGTTGGTCCCGCTTTATAAAAACGGAACCTTTGTCGGCCATCCGAGAGCGCGGGGTGTGATCGATTACGTCAAGTGTCGTACCGTACGGTATACGTTTGACGGTGTGCAAAGCATATGTGTGGATGGCGAGATTACAGAGGTCTCTGAGCTTACCGTCAGCGCGGTTGAAAATGCATTGCGACTGATCGTACCGCGCGGTGCAAAGTATCAGCCCGCGCAAGAGGTCCTGCCCACAGGCGTTTGCTGATGGAATACTTAGTCATTTCGGATTCGCACGGCAGAGCGGATCTAGTCGATCTCGTAATAGAGCGGCAAGTAAAAAAGCCGGACGGCGTGCTTTTCTTGGGGGACGGCTTGCGCGATTTGCGCGTGCTGGAGTATCAGGATTATTTTGTGCGCTGTGTGCGCGGAAACTGTGATTTTTATACTCTGTTTGAAGGGACAGGCGTACCCGAGCATGCACTGCTTGAGGTGGGCGCATACCGCATTCTGATGATGCATGGGCACACTCACGGCGTCAAAGGCGGTATGGAGCGTGCCTGTGCGTTTGCTGCGCAAGCACAGGCTGACGTACTTTTGTATGGACATACACACGTGCAAAAGCAGCAGTGGTTTGCCGCGGGCGAGTGCTTGGGTGCGCAGGTGCTGCAAAAGCCGCTGCTGGTTTGCAATCCGGGCAGCCTTGCACAAGGCGCGTTTGGTACGCTGTGCGTGCGTAACGAGGGTGTGCTGTTCGGCACGGGGCATTTATAACGCAAAAAAAGAACTCCCTTGGCGGGAGCCCTCTCTTTGGCGCATATACGTCTTAAACGGTGGCAGGCTGCTCTTGGCTTTCCTGCGCGGCCAGCTCAACTTCTTTGTGATAAGCCTCGATTACTGCATTCTCCAGCGTAGCACGGAACTGTGCATTGATGGGGTGAGCAATATCTCTGTAGGTTTCGTCGGGGTTCTTGCGGCTGGGCATTACGATAAAATACTTGTCACGTGCGTATATGACCTTGATGTCATGTACAGCCAACTGATGATCGAAGGTGATGGAAACGATCGCTTTCATCGGGCCTTCATCAAAAAGTTTTCTGATCTTGATATCAGTGATCTGCATAAATCAGACCTCCATCTTCATAAAGTTACAGTGGAAGATCGAAGAGTCATGCTGAAAATGATTAAACTGCATGATATCATTATAAATCCGGAATGTGATAATTATTCAATCACATTCGGTATTTTCTGTGAATTCTACTTTATAATGTAAATAAATTTCGTCCAACCAAAATCCATTGTATGAACGTCGCTGATACGTAAAAAGGAGATACTATGGCAACTCCCAATACACATTTTGGAGCCGCCGCCATTGCACGGATGCTTGACGGCGCAAAGCATATACATTTCATTGGCGTTGGCGGTGTGATGATGTCCTCGCTGGCGCTGATCACACACCAACGCGGTTATTCGGTCAGCGGTACAGACCGTAGTTGTACTGCCGTTACCGAGTCCCTGGAGCAAGCAGGTATTCGGGTACTGTATGAGCATGATGCCGCATTTGCACAAGGCGCGGACATGGTGGTGTATACCGTGGCCATCTCACCCGATAATCCCGAATACGCGTATGCCAAAGCCAACGGGATTCCATGCGTGTCCCGTGCGGATTATCTCGGTTATATCATGATGGGATACGTGCATCGCGTTGGTGTCGCGGGCATGCACGGCAAGAGCACTTGCACGTCCATGTGTGCGCAGATCTTTGTGGATGCGGGCGTGGATCCTACCGTGCTTTCGGGGGCGACCACGGCTTGTCTGAACGGTGCATACCGCATCGGCGGCAAGGAGCATTTTATCTTTGAAGCCTGCGAGTATATGGACTCCTTTTTGGATTTTAATCCAAGCATTGCGATCATTCTCAATGCGGAGATGGAGCACGTGGATTATTTCAAAAGCATGGAGCAGATCCGCACCTCGTTTGGCAAATACGCAGCCCTGACGGGTGAGGGCGGCTTTGCCGTGGTCAACTGCGATGATCCCGAGGTCATGGCATCTGTGGAACATTACGTGGGCGGTACGGTTACGTTTGGTATTGAGCATGAGTATGCCACCTTCCGTGCGGTCAATCTGACCTATGAGGGTGGTTATCCTTCCTTTGATATTTTGCTGGACGGTGAGCTGTTTTCGCATATTCAGCTTTCCGTACCGGGCAGGCATAACGTATATAACGCGCTGGCTGCTGCCGCAAGCGCACATTTGTGCGGCATTTGCGCTGCAGACATTGCTGACGGGCTGCATCGCTTTGGCGGCGCGGGCAGACGCATGGAATATAAGGGCAGATTGAACGGTGCTGCTGTATATGATGATTACGGTCACCATCCCACCGAGGTGGCGGCAACTCTGCAGGGAATGAGCAGGATGGGCTTTGACCGCGTGTTCTGCGTATTTCAGCCGCATACCTATAGCCGTACAGCACAGCTGGCAGATCAGTTTGCGGATGCTTTTGCTGCAGCCGACCGTGTGATTCTGGTGGATATATACGCGGCAAGAGAGAAGGATAGCCGCGGTGTAAGCTCTGCAAAGCTTGCATCAAAGATCGGCAACCATGCAAAATACGTGCCTGAATATGAAAGGATCGCAGAAATTCTGACAGATGAGGTCACAGCGCTTGATGCCGTGGTCGTCATGGGTGCGGGGGACGTGTACCGTCTGTTCGATGATTTATCGCTTGAAAAATAAAGGAGCTTACAATGGCAAACGTTAAGGTAATGACTTACAATCTGCGTGTGGACAATACCGGTGACGGGATCAACAGCTTTACCAACCGTCACGAGCGTGTTTTGCGCATGCTGGCAGAAACCCGACCCGATATCATCGGTTTTCAAGAGTGTACGCACCATATGCGCGCATATCTGGAGCAGCACATGCCTGATTATGCGTTCGTGGGCTGCGGCAGAGAGAAGGATTGCACAGGGGAATCCATGGCAATTGCGTACCGTAAGGGCGCATTTGCCGTTGTCAAGGTGGATAACTTCTGGCTGACCGCCACGCCAAGCATACCCGGCTCCAATCTTGGCGGGGATCAGAGCGGATGTCCCAGAATGGCAACCGTAGCCGTTTTGCATCAGATCGGTGCGGGGAAGGATATTTGCATGTGCAACACCCATCTGGATCATCAGGGTCAGATCGCGCGTCAGATCGAGGCAGCGCTTTTGTGCGCAAGATTGGAGCAGTACGCGCAGCCCATCATCCTGACGGGCGATATGAATGCCAAGCCGCACGCGCCCGAAATCGCCATGATCAAAGAAGCTATGCTTGCGCGCGGTGCGCGGGACGTAACCGAGCATCTGGGCGGTACCTTCCATGATTTTGGCAGAAAAGCACCCGAAAAGTATTCCAAGATCGACTATATCTTCGCATCGGGTACGTGTACCGATTGTCATATCGTTCCCGATGATGCGGACAAGCAGGGCCTTTATTATTCCGATCATTTTGCCGTTATGGCAGAAATAGAAATATGAAAGGACGTTATACCATGAAAAGAAACACTTTGCTGACGTTGACCGTTTGTGCCTTACTGCTTGCAATGCTGCTCCCTATGGCCGCATGCACTTCTTCGGATAGCCAACAAGGTGCTGTAGATCCGTCTACAGAAACAGAAACCGAGCCTATGGCCGATCCGATCGATCCCGAAAGCCTTGGTAAGGCTGCCGTGGAGTACGTCTGTCAGGATGGCTCCTTGCTGAGCACTTACAAGAAAAAGACCGCGGAGGATTTTGCAGGGGTCTGCTCTTATTACGTACAGAATGGATACCTGATTTACAGCAGCAGCGAAAAAGCAGGAAATCTGTTCGCAACCTACGTCAAGGATCGCGAAATGGCACACGTGTACTGGCTCAAGAGCAGCGGAGAGCTCAATATCATATTCTCCGAGGATGCAGGAGATACGTTGCCGCCCTCAGCCTCTCCCGAGATCATGGAAGGGGACTGTGAGGTTACGATCACGCAGATGCGTGACGGCACCAACGTAAACGGCATGTGCTATATCGTGCAATTGCCCGACGGTTCGTTCATCGTGTATGACGGTTCTTATGAAAAGCGCGCGAAAAAGGTCATGGCCAAGATCGAGGACTTGCACAAGGGAGAAGGAGATCCCTTGATCCGCGCATGGATCTTGACGCACTCGCATAACGACCATTATCCCGCCTTCTCTTATTTTTGCAACAAGTACGCGGATGACGTCAAGGTCGAGTACGTGATCATTGCACCCATCGATCCGGCTCTTTCGAAAAAACAGGCAAGCGATAATTATCTCAACGATCAAGTACACGAGGATATTGCCAAGCTGGGAGCCAAGACCGTGTATGCACATACCGGTATGGAATTTTCATTCGGTGATTTCAAGCTGGAGATCCTGTTGGCTGCGGATGATCTGTACAAGGTCGGCAACCATGGAGATAACTTTAACAATACCAGTATCGTGTCCCGTATTTATAAGGACGACTACAGTGCGCTGTTCTTGGCCGATATAGGCAAAGAGGGGGCAGGCTGGATGATGGACGTGTACGGCAGCTATCTGCAAAGTGATATTTGCCAGGTCTCGCACCACGGTGTGGAGGACGTGCCGCTGGAATTCTATGAGATCGTTCAAGCGTCGATTTTGTATTACCCTTGCAATCTGTGGCTGTATGATCAGACCGAGCGCCACTATGAGGTGCGTAAGGCTCTGGAGGAGCGCAGCTATACCAAGGAGATCCTGATTGCAGGTATTGGTGAGTATACACGTGCATGGGGAACCGAGTTTGCCGAGGATGCACCTCTGTCCATGCCGGATTATAAGAAAAAATGATCTGAAGGATCAGCGGTACCGATTGAGGAGATCAACATGACAAAACAACAGTTTCTTGCATACTGCCTGGATACGTACGGCACACAGCCGGATTATCCGTTTGAGGAAGATTTTGAAACAACGGTGCTGCGGCACAGTGATACGCGCAAGTGGTATGCCCTTGTCATGCGCGTGCCGCGACGCAAATTCGGCTTTGCAGGCAAGAGCGGTGATGAGGCGGTCGACGTGGTCAATCTCAAGCTGCCGACCGAGATGTTCGGCTCGTTTGGTGCGGACGTCGGTGTCTATCCCGCCTATCATATGAATAAGCTGCATTGGATCTCGGTGCTGCTGCCCGATGCTCCCGATGACGTGGTGCAGTTTCTCGTCAGCGTCAGCTTCGAGGCAACCAAAACGCAGAAAAAGAGATTGAAATGAAGATAAGATAAGATAAGATAAGGCGTTGCGTCCCTGTGGGCGCAACGCCTTATCTGTGGGCTTTTTCAACCAATACGTACCTTACTGTCAAGCGGACGCAAAACAGATCTCTTTCACGTTTGCGGCAAATTCCGCGTCCCAACCATCGGGGATGCTGCGGGATTTCCCAACGATCACGATTTTGCACTGTGGGATATTGCAAAACGCGTGCTTTTCGATGCACGCGACGGTGTCCGGCACAAAAAGCTCCCGAAGACCATCCAACCCCCAGAATGCCTGAGAGCCGATCTTGTTTACATTTGGGGGAACGTTGATCTTTTGTAATTCGGTCAGATCAAAGAACGCATTTGCTTCAATGATCTCCAGCGTTGAAGGCAGCAGAATCTCTTTGATTGCATGCACCTGTACGTAACTGCAAATATCGCCAAATCCAATCTTTCTCACCCCTTCGGGAACAATGAGAACAGCTCCGTTAACCACATACTCCATCATATCCACCTTTTTCTGACGGCATTATAACCTGTAATCCCTTGAAACACAAACATCAAGGAATCATGCCAAGCTCTTTCATGGCATGCATGAAGGTATCGGTCTGACCGTTCGGATTTGCTTTTTGCGTTGCCTCAATGTCGTACCACGCATATTCAAGTCCGTGGATAATGATGGGAAGCTTTTTTTCAAAACGAGTCTGTGTATATTCTTCGGATTGCAGCCTTTGCGCGACCTGCGTCACGATCTGCAAAAGCTCGTAATGGCCAACCGGACCTTTGCCGATGTAGTTGCAATCCTCGTCATAGCAATTCTCGTCTTCCTCCCCGATATTGGTAATGCCATTTTCCGCATACCATTTGAAAAGTAAGTCTGTCAGATCGTTCGGCTCGCAAGGATCGATGACAGGATTTTCGTCCTGCCGCCAAAACGCATAATTCCAGCGTTCTTCGTCATATTGACCGGCACCCTCACAATCCGACTCAGTATTGTAGCTGATCGCGAAGGATGATACGTTGCTGTAGTTTTTGTTTCATAGCATTCGTTAGCGTAAACAAAAAAGGAGATAGCATAAATGTCGGGTTCCGACCACGTATCCATGATTGACTTGACTTTTTCGTACATGTTCTCTGTGATGTTGATCATTGCAATAAGCTCCTTTCTCCCGATTGACTTCATTATAGCACAACATCATACGAATTTCAATGTAATTTATAATGAAATTCAAGCAAAACCCTTGCCAAATGCAAAAGTTTGTGATATAATACACCTTGTTGGACACAAGAGGTCGGAATGAAACGGTCATAACGGATGAGCAAAAACCTTAAAAACCGTTGACATGCCTCTGTAACAACCGAATATGGAGGCAGAATTTCAGCAAGGCTGAAACTATTTCAGCAAAGCTGAAATGAAGTGGTCATAACGGGTGAGCGAGAAAAAATGATTGAGTATCATTTTTTCGAAGCGATACCGCCCAAAGCAAGGAGTATGGCAAGCCGAGGTAACGAGGTGCAGACAGACGACTATGCGACGGTGGCGGGCACGAGTCTTGAAAACCGTTGGCACGCCTCTATTACAACTGAATATGGAGGCAGAATTTCAGCATAGCTGAAATGAAGTGGTCATAACGGGTGAGCGAGAAAAAATGATTGAGTATCATTTTTTCGAAGCGATACCGCCCAAAGCAAGGAGTATGGCAAGCTGAGGTAACGAGGCGCAGACAGACGACTATGCGACGGCGGAGGGCACGAGTCTTGAAAACCGCTTGACACGCCTCTATTACAACTGAATATGGAGGCATATCGAAGTGGTCATAACGAGGCGGTCTTGAAAACCCGCCCGTAACTATCCCCTTTGTTCCCTCAAAAAGCCCTATTTTATAAGGGTCTTCGGCATTTTTCAAAGCGCAAAAATTTCATAGTTCTCTCGCGAAATTCTCTCGAAAATACAAAGCATTTCGCAAAAGATAACCTACGGAGGGTTATCGAAGTGGTCATAACGAGGCGGTCTTGAAAAACTCTCGTTCACTTATTTGCTATGTATCCAAAAACCCTTGTGGTGACTGGGTTTTTGGCGATTTTCTCTGCACCGTGCAAGAAATCTTTCTTGCAAATTTCTTTCATCTTTCAATTGAATATCAATCTCGGTATTAACTGTGAGAGCAGTTTTTATACACGGAGGGTTATCGAAGCGGTCATGACGAGGCGGTCTTGAAAACCGTGTGAGAGCAATGTCACGTGAGTTCGAATCTCACACCCTCCGCC
>JAFTLD010000029.1 GCA_017452945.1 Clostridia bacterium
AACCTCTTCTTCACTGTCAATACAGGCATTCCCGAACAGTATATCTGTGGTCACTCCAAAAACGTGCGCTATGGGAACAATTTGTGAAATATCCGGCATTCCGGTATCGTTTTCCCATTTTGAAACAGCTTGTGAGGTAATACCCAGCAGTTCTGCTAACTCTTCTTGAGTAAGATTACTTTCTTTACGTAATCTGCGTATGATTTGTCCCATTGTTTCTTTCATTGATGTAAGCCTCCGTATTTAATATTTGGTAACCATATATATTATTACACATCTTTTGCCGAAAAAGAAGCGACCTAAAAATGAGTTGAATTCAACTGTCCGTTGGATATCTCATGAAATAATCCATTTGTAAGAATCAAAAAACAGCCTCGGCATTCATCATACTCTGCCGAGGCTGTTTTATTTCATCTCAATTTGCGACAAGGATCGCATTTATTATCACTCTGCCCTGTTTCGATCACGCATACTACGCTCAATAACGCGATCAGCATCGCGCTTGGCTGCATCATCTCGTTTGTCGTACAGCTTCTTGCCGCGGCAGAGCCCAATCTCAACTTTGACGTGCGAACCGCTGAAATACAGCGACAGCGGAATGAGCGTAAAGCCTTTTTGTGCAACAAGGCCATGCAGCTTCATAATCTCCCTTTTATGCATCAGGAGCTTCTTATCACGCATCGGATCTTTATTGAAGATATTTCCCTGCTCATATGGACTGATGTGCATACCTTTAACAAAGATTTCACCATCCTTAATGTCACAGTAGGCATCCTTGAGATTCACCGCACCACCGCGAATACTCTTGACTTCAGTGCCATATAAGGCAATCCCTGCCTCATATTTTTCATCAACAAAATATTCGTGCCAGGCTTTTTTGTTTTGAGCAATGATTTTATTTCCTGTCTTTTTATCTGCCATATCGTTCCTCTGTGTTAGTCATTCGTGTCCTTATGAAAAATGGTTTCATCCGGAAAATGTAAGCCAAGCTTTTCACGTGCAATGCGCACAATATACTCATAGTCAATAGGAGAATCGATTAAAAATTTCAATTCATCCACCTGCTCCTGGCGATCTGCAATTTGTTGCTTTAGTTCGTTGATCCTTTCCTGATTGGCATTATATATCATAACACCGGATACAAAAGTACATAAGGAAATGACCACGATCGCGATCAACGCGCAGCGCAACAAAATCTTCATTCCCGATTTTGTGCTCTCAACCGCAGCATCCTGTTGCTTTTCATTCTCTTCCATGCTTTTGCCTCCGTATTGTTTTCAAATCCGTTTGATGCAAGTAGCATCAAGTATTCATTATTATATTCCGTGTTTCTTATCAATGCTGCCCTGTCAGCCTTGACAAGCAGCGCTCCAAATGTTCTGTGCCAGATCCACATAAGTGGAAATGATAAGGCACCGAACACAGTTCCTAAAACAGAATTTCTTGCCTTTACGATCAGCTTGCCAAAAACAAGATCACAGACAAAATATCCTGCAAGGACACCTGCAATCGATTGATATCGATATACTCCATCGTTGACGTAATAAACCAGCAATACCGTTACAATGGCGGTAAGGATCAGAAAAACGAAATCCTTTATATTTACCAGTATAGTCAAAATAATATTGTTTCTGTAAAAACCGAGATCAGTCAATCTATATGCGACATTCAGTATGACTCCCAAAGGAAATCCGCATAAGAGAAGTACCGATAATGCCGTTTGCGAGAGTTCCATCGACCGATCAGTGAAACAGCTTTTTTACAAAGCTATGTTTTTCTTTTGTATGAGGTTCGTAATAGCAAACACCGGAAACAGTACCCGACAGCACTACAATTCCGGCGTCAATTTCTAATACAGTAATTTTCAGGTCTTTCCCTTCGATTGTCATATCCCCACAATGGGTTTTCAACATCACCGAAAGATCGTCAAAGCTGACCACGTCAGTCACACCGTCAATGCGCATGTCATTACGGTCTCTTAGCGATATTGAATGCTTCCCTGTAATCGGATCCATGCTTGCCTCCGCTATATTCGTACTGACAGTATTGATGCTGTCAGTACAAATATATGCAGATTATTTCATCATTATGATATCACTTCATAAAGAGAAGCCGCATCTGCTTTTGCAGTGTATTCCTTGACATCGAGAACACGAACCTTCAGCGTGCGTTGCCCAAACGTAACTTCTATCACATCTCCCACTTTGACATCATAAGACGCCTTTGCCTGTCTTCCGTTGACGCAAATATGTGCTGCATCACAAGCCTCATTGGCAACTGTACGTCTTTTAATTATTCGGGAAACCTTCAGAAATTTATCAAGTCGCATTGATCAGTTCAGCTTATCCTTCAAAGACTGAGCAGCAGTAAACACAATTCTCTTGGATGCTGCAATTTCAACAGCCTCACCGGTCTTGGGATTTCTGCCCATTCTTGCATCGCGAGCCTTCACGTCAAAGCTGCCAAAGCCAGCCATCTGTACCTTCTCACCTGAAGCGATTGCATCGGAGATCGTATCGATCACTGCCTTCAGAGCAGCCTCTGCATCCTTCTTGGTCATGTTGCCGTTCTCGGCGATCTTTTGAATCAGTTGAGTCTTATTCATTTTTTATTTTCCCTTTCTTGTAAATTATTGCATAATTATTATATCATGATTTGGCATATATTTCAAGGACTTTTACTAAAATGAGCAGAACAATTTTTCATCTTAACCATTCCTTAATTTGTTTTGATCCCAAATGTGCTCAAGCTCATCGCGATCAACCTTAGTGACATCCTGCCCCTGCTCTGCCACAGCCTTTTCTATGGCCTCGAAGCGATCGATAAAACGATTCGTTGCATGATAGAGTGCCTCTTCAGCGTTGACTCCCAGCATTCTCGCCAGACTGGTGACAGCCAAGAGCAGATCACCGATTTCCTTTTCCACTTCTACAGGATCATTCGTGACAGCCATGACTTCTTGTACTTCCTCAAGCACTTTATCTTTCGCTTGTTCAGCGCCAGAAAAATCAAAGCATGCGGCCTTCTTTCCCACCTTTTGTGCTCTGAGCAATGCAGGATACATGGGAGGAATGGCGCGAAGCTTATCCGTCACGGTCATTCTTTGTTTTTCTTCATTTTTGATGGCGTCCCAATTCTCAAGGACTTGCTCAGAATCCTTTGCATATACGTTACCGAATACGTGAGGATGGCGATGAATCAACTTAACGCAGATATCGTTGGCAACGTCGTCGATGTTAAATCTTCCCTCTTGCTCTTCTATGCGAGCATGAAATACGACTTGCAAAAGCACGTCCCCAAGCTCTTCGCGCAACAGCACGGGATCATCCGTATCGATCGCTTCGATGACTTCATACGTTTCTTCAATAAAATCGTTACGGATGCTTTGATGCGTTTGCTCCTTATCCCAAGGGCATCCTTGCTCACTTCTGAGAACAACAACGACATTGACAAGATCCTCAAACGAATAGGTGTCTTTTGAGAGAAGTTCAGCGATCATCTCTTGAATATTCATAGTTTTTTATCCTTTTCTTTTTTTGAATGAAAGCCCAAAAGCTTTTTGCGGTAATCCGCAAAGATACATAAGAAAACCATATAGCAAAACGGCTACCGCAACCGTAATCAACACTGTACCAATCACGGAACTTGTTTTTGATATCACAATCCTTTTGATCACTGCAGCAACGCTGATCGAAATAACAGAAACCACTGTTGTAACAGCCCACGGCTTGGAAAACGAAAATTGTGGCGTGATTTTTGCAATAGAAATCAGATTTATTAACACGATAACCGTACAGCACATTAAAGTGCTGATCGGTGCAGCCATAATTCCCACTTGCGGTTTCACGGTAAGAGCATAGAGTGTAATAGCCTTTATAACACTTCCGGCTGCAGTAGAGATCATTGGTATCCACGGATGCCCATATGCCTGAAGAATTGCATTTGTCACAGTGATCAGGCAGCTTGCCGGTATTGCCACACTCATAACGATCAGCAACGGGACAGCCATTTGCAGCTCGGCCGAATCCCGAAACAAAAACTGAAGTATCTGATCAGACAGCATCCCCATCCCAATGGCAGACGGAACACTGATAAGAGCACTCATACAAAACGCCGCGTTCAAGATTTCCGTTTGCTTATGAGTATCTCTTGTACTGATTGCGTGACTCAAATGAGCCACCAAAGGCATAGACAATGAACCTAAGAGAGCCGGCACCGCAGTATAGAGCGGAATCACCATTGAGCTGTAGCAGCCGTACATAGAAACCGCGATCTCTTGCGTCACGCCTGCATCCTGCAGTCTTCTCATGATAAGCCCCAGATCAATCAGTTTGGAAAGGCCGGACAGCACTGCACCTACGGTGATTGGAAAAGCAATCGCAAATAGCTCCTCAAGCAGTTTTGGGGTGCTGATTTTCGCATTACAAGGCTGTTCTTCCTGCATTTTACAGCAGCTCATTAAATACAGCATACAAAGTAATGTACCCACACTTAATCCAAGTACGGCAAACGCAGCTGCTATCGCCGGCTCTTTTTGATAATAAAGGGCAATGTATGCAAAGACCAACCCAAATGCCAACTTTCCTGCAGCCTCAATGATCTGCGATATCGCAGTCGGCTTCATGTTTCGAGTTCCCTGATGGTAACCTCTGTAAGCCCCCGACAGACAAATAAATAGTATAGAGGGAGCAATAAAACGCAAACTTTGCGCAGCGCCGGGGGCTTTAATCCATACTGCAATGTAATCTGCCATGAAGAACACGGCTATACTTCCTATGGTACCAATGATTGCAAATATGGATATGGAAAAGCGGAAGATCTGCTTATGCATGTCACCGTACTTACTCATCAAAATAGACACTGCTGTCGGCAAGCCTGCGGTAGAAACAACGCAAAGCAAGGCGTACACATCGTATGCTGCGTTAAAATACCCCATTCCCTGCGCGCCCAAAAGATTCACAAGAGGAATTTTATAGCAAACGCCAATCAGTTTAACAATTACTGCAGAAATAGTCAATAATGCTACTCCACCGGTAAAGGATTCCTCCCCTTTTTGTTTCACGAATGATCACCACCTCTCATACCAACTATATGAAAGGGATCATATCTTTCAGAACTTGATAAATTCGTGATACAATGAATCCTCCGACAAGTAGTCGGTCGGTATGGGTTCAATGCCTGATATACGATTCAGAATATCAAGCGCTCGCAAATAGTATCGGTTGCCTTCTTCAACCTCGGGAAGCAACTGACGTAAATACGGGGTTAGCAGGTGAATGTCATAATGCATGGTAGAATCAACGAGCACGTCACACTGCTCCCGATAAGGGAAAATATGCGCGTCCTCATTGTTACGAACACCTCGCCATACCTCAAGTGTTCTCTTGGCATCTGCGGAACGATATTGCGAATCCCGTACGATTCTTCTGTAAAACCTGAAAATGTTCGGTTCAAAAACCTGCTCATCAACAGCAATAGGTTGATCAGGGCAGACGAAAATACTTGTCATGCCGTGTGGTGCGACCAAAGAAGTGATTTCAGGATAGATTGCCTGAATGCCCTCAAATATGATCACGTCTTTCTCAGCGCATGCAAAATCAACGAATCCGCTTCTTGCATGCGTATTGAAATCAAATTCCGGAATCCGTGTTTGCGACCTTTCGACAATTTCTTTAAGACACACTGAAAAAGCATCAAGATCCATGGCGTCTGCGGAATCCATGTCCAAAGCTCCTCCTTTGGATTGAGCCAAATTGACAAGGTAATCCATATCAAAAAAGAAATCGTCAAGAGATATCAAATGGGCTTTGATATTCTTTTCGGAGAGCTTATCCACAATCCTTTTAGCCGTAGTCGTTTTACCCGCACAGCTCGGACCACAAAGGCATATGAATCTTTTTCTCTTGTCCAAAATCACCGAAACCGCATTGTCTACTCTGGCATCGAAGTCCTTTTCACATCCGGCAACAAAAGATCTCGCTTCTTGCTCGGTATAATATTTTTTTGTAAAAAGCATGCATAACTCCTTGTACTGGCGAGTGATTAGTTAATAAGGCCTCTGTCTTGATAGAAACGTTCTATCTCCCGAAATTTCTGCCCCAAAGTTTCGCTTCTCAAATACTCGTACGGATATTTATCGTTGAAAAATCTTTTGATGTATGGTTTTGATCCGTCAGCCGGAGCATAGTCAACAGCCTTTGTCACAGCACCTGCTCCTGCCGCAAAAATAGAATGCACCTCTTCCATCATGTAAATATTGTACAAGCCTTCGTTTCCTTCTGTTGCAAGTCCAACGTTTTCATAATTTCCCACAGTATTCTTTTGGCGGTACATATAATAAGGCTTATATCCCTCATGCATCGCTTTTATTTGCGAATAATCAACACATTTTCCGGTATCGCCTCCGCGGATATCGTACACTTTTGCATCCTTTTGCAGAATTTCTGCAGATTTTTTTACGCAAAATGTGTGGACCGTAATGTTCTCCGGGCGAAGAGCCAGAATCTTATCATAAGAAGCGGCAAACGTTGAGAATTTATCTCCGGGTAAGCCTGCTATAAGATCTGTATTGATCACCTTAAAATCGGCTTCTCTTGCAATTCTGAAAGCATTGAAAAAATCTTCGCTTTTATGCCCTCTTCCGATCCCCTCCAAAACCTCGTCACACAAAATCTGCGGATTGACACTCACGCGGTTCACGCCGTATTGTTTTGCGACCGCAAATTTTTCTGCGGTAATAGTGTCGGGTCTTCCGGACTCCAAAGTATACTCCTCAAGCTTTGTTACATCAGTTGACTCGGAAATCACAGACAGCAAAAGTCTCAACTGATCAGCTGTCAAACTCGTTGGTGTTCCTCCACCGATATAGACTGTTTTGACACAGAGACCAAGACGGTTTATACATGCAAACATCTCTTTGATTTCATCGCACAGTTTTGCAAGGTACTCAGGAATCAATGAAAGCAACCGCTTGGATGTATACGACACAAAGGAGCAATATGCGCATCTTGTCGGACAAAAAGGTATCGAAATATACACGCTGCAATCCTTTTTTCCGGGAGAAGCTATAATTCTTGATTCATTCAGAGCAACTTCTGTAGCCAAGGCAGCCTTTTTGGGAATTACGAAATATTCATTTGTAAGAATTCTTTTAACACGTGTTTTACTGACACCGTTCTTGAGCAGATCGGTGGCCACCTTCGACGGCCGCACTCCGGTCAACATACCCCACGAGGGACGGTATCCGCACACTTCGCCACATACGGCAAGTATGACGTTACCCAATGCAAGCTTGAGCAGTTTATCCCTATCGATGTCATCACGATACGAATAACTCCGTTCCGCTTGTGCATACTTTTCCCCTTGTGTGAGAACAGCGTTGACAGTATATCCAACATCGTCGGATTTTACATTCAGCTGCAAAATTGGTGTATTGCTTGTGATATCTTGATCCTCAGAAAACTTTTCTCCCGGATAAAATATCATACATAGAGTTTGGACATAATATACGTTCACTTGTCCGTCTATGATCAATTTCATTATCTTATTTTCCTTTGCTTTTCAGGATTTCGCTGTCCATAACAATTGTAACCGGTCCCCAATTCGTCAAGGTCACGTCCATGTCCGCACCAAATTCACCATGGCCAACATGACGTACATGCTGTGATACCAGCGAGATAAAATATTCATAGAGCCTATTAGCCTCATCGGGAGCTGCCGATCCAAAGAAATCAGGGCGATTACCATGACGGTATTCTGCAAGCAACGTAAACTGTGATACGACGAGCAATTCACCATCTATATCTTTGACAGACAGATTCATTTTTCCGTTTTCATCGCGGAATATTCGGTGTTTTACAATTTTCTCTGCCAAAAGTCTTGCATCCTCCTCGGTATCGCCTTTCGCAACACCCAAAAGAATCAATAAGCCTTTGCCGCATTCTCCTACAGTTTTTTCGTCTACCTCTACTTTTGCACACTTAACTCTTTGTAATACTGCTTTCATGATGAATATCCTCTGACTACATCAACTACACCGCCAAGGCTTTTCAGTCTTGACATAATTGACTGATAATGATCTGTATTTTTACAACTGACTTTCAGATTGATAATACACATACCGTTGGTTCTCTTTTGCGAATTGACAGACAGAATTGCGACACGCATATCAGCAAGTGCGGTTGCAATATCGGCAAGCATGCCAATCCTGTCTTCTGTATGCAACTGAATGAATGCTTCATATACGCCAATACTGCCGGAATCATTATGAGATGTTTCCCACTCAGCCTTGACCCAACGGTCTGCATAATTCGTGTTATCGATAATATTGATTACGTTGGGGCAATCGCAATTGTGGATAGATATGCCATATCCCTTGGTGATAAAGCCAATTACCCTGTCACCCGGCAAGGGGTTGCAACACTTGGCAAACTTCACCTGGCATCCCGTTTCCCCATCCACGATAATGCCGCTGTTAGAACGTACGTTTTTGATTTTGGAGGGAGACGAGATCATCTCGCTTTCGGTGATCTGAGATGCCTTCTCAGGCTCGGCTACCAAATATTTCGCAGCCTCTTCCTTGATCTTGTTGGCAATTTTGGTAATTGCAAGACCACCGTAACCAATTTCATTGTATAGGTCATCCGCACTTGCAAAACCGATACGCTGTGCTATACTACCGCTGATCTCATTACGTACGGTTTCAGAAACTTTATTAAGTGATTTTTTGATTTCCGCTTCAATTTGAGATTTGCCCTCGATTATATTATCAGCACGCTTTTCTCTCTTGTACCACTGACGGATCTTAGCTCTTGCTTCACCTGTCTTGACAATGCTCAGCCAATCGCGGCTGGGGCCTCTGCTCGACGAAGAGGTCAGAACTTCAACGATTTCCCCGTTTTCAAGCACTCTGTCTATCGGTACAATACTTCCGTTGATCTTAGCACCAATCATCTTGTTTCCAACAGCAGAGTGAATGGCGTATGCAAAGTCGATAGCGGTCGCGCCTTGCGGCAACGCGATCACATCGCCCTTAGGCGTAAATACAAACACTTCATCGTGGAAGATATCGGTTTTCAGCGCATGCATAAACTCATCCGGATCACGCGCGCCGTCCTCTGTTTCAATCAAACGAGCAATCCATTCCAGTTTCTTGTCCATGTCCTCTTTCGACGTGGCTCCGGACTTATATTTCCAGTGTGCTGCAATACCGTACTCTGCAATATGATGCATTTCCCAGGTACGGATCTGAACCTCAAAAGGAATTCCCAAACGCCCGATGACCGTCGTATGTAAAGATCGATACATATTGGGCTTTGGTGTGGATATATAATCCTTGAATCTGCCCGGCATGGAATTAAACATCTCGTGAATAATACCCAACACAGTATAACACTCAAGCTCTGTATCCACAATGATTCTCATTGCATAAAAGTCATAGATCTCATCAAAGTTCTTGCCTTGCGTAAACATTTTTTTATAAATGCTGTAGACAGTTTTGATACGACCTTCAAGCGTATATGAAATGTGATTTTCTTCAAGCTTGGCACCAACCGTCTGGCGGATATTTTCAATAAAATTCAAACTTTGACCATACTTTTTTTCAATACCGCTCCTGACTTCCTCATAACCGATCGGATCAAGATATCGTACACCAAGATTTTCGAGCTCCTGCTTGATTTTTTGCATACCAAGAAGATGTGCAAGAGGCGCATATACCTGCATGGTTTCAAGTGCTGTGATTCGACGCTTATTATCCGGCTTTGCATCAAGAGTCCTCATATTGTGCAATCTATCACAAAGTTTAATGAAAATCACACGCACATCCTTTGACATAGCCAAAAGCATTTTTCTGAGGTTTTCGATGTGTGCCTCTTCCTTATCCTCGACCTGTAGCGTTACAATTTTTGTCAGTCCGTCAACGAGGATAGCAACGTCTTTGCCAAACAGTTTTTCAATTTCTTTCAGGTTGGTCTTATCTGCGCAATCCTCTACGGTATCGTGTAAAAGCGCAGCACAAATAGAGTCTGTATCCAACTCCAGACCGGCAACGATCTCAGCAACCGCAACAGGGTGAGAAATATACTTTTCTCCGCTGGCGCGATATTGTCCTTCATGCAAATTATCTGCATATTCAAATGCATGCCTGATTTTTTCAATATCATATTTTTTTCCCGTTGCCTTGAGTATATCCAGCAATCGAGTTATGTCCGTGTGAACAGTATTTTGCATAGTTGTTCCTCTTAATTCGTCTTTTTGAAAGGATCACCTGCACTGTGCGCGTAATCTTTTCAATATCTCTGAATTTTCAATATTGGTTTTAGCTGCGTTATAGTATACGTCAAATATATACAAGTTGTCACTTGGTTCTTTGACACCGCAAAGATTCAGTTCCTTCAAAATATGAATGATGTATTTCAGTTTAATATAGTTTATCTGCAAAGCAGAGGTCATGTTCAAAGTAGATAACAGAGTCTTGTGCGAAAAAGTATTATGACCTATACGGCATTGACTCCTCAACAGCTTATATACTTCCGCAATATCCTCTCTGTTAGGGATAACGTTTTCTGAAGGAGATATTACTGCACCATCCATGATCTGTTGATAGCGTTCTTTTTCCCACTTGCATTTTTCAGCATAATCATCCGAAATGCGCATGTCCTTCACAATCAGCTGCAAGCTTTTGACATTTTGATACTCGTTAATGCTCAACTGAAACATGACGTCAACACAATCCGAAACGCTGAACGGAAAGGTGGAAGCCGGTACGCCAAACCAGACTGCTTGCATTTGTAAGCCGTCCTTAGCCAAAATGACCTTACAATGCTTCCCCGCACCGAGAGGGATCACCTTATAAATGGTGAGATTTCTCGTCACCAATTCAGGCGTAGGATTCGCAACACCAAAGGGTTCAAGCATCGCAAGCTCTGTAGCTAATGGCATTGTGAGTGAGGTAACATCGACCTCGCAATCAGCTTCATAACATATATCCAATGCATCGCTGTCCAAATTTTCTCTTGCATATTGGTTGATTCTTTTTTTGAATTCATCAATATTGCATCTTGATATCGATAAGCCGGCTGCCAACTCATGTCCACCATATCTCGTCAGAAGGTCACTGCAATATGTAAGTGCATCAACAAGATTCATTCCCTTAATGCTTCTTCCCGAGCCTTTTCCCACGTCATCCATACTAGCATATCCGCGTGTTGCCCCATCAAAAGAGATCAGCACGGAAGGAAGACCGAATTTCTCTGTGATGCGCGAAGATACAATACCAATGATTCCTTGCTGCCAGGAATCATCCTGCAGCACTATCACTCTGTCATTGACAAAATCATGTTCCTGCTCAATGGTTCTGTAAGCTTGTTCGGCAATTCTGTTTTCTTCAATCTGTCGTTTGGTGTTGATCGCACATAGTTCTTCAGCTCGTTCTTTTGCAATTTCGGGATCCTGCTCAAGCAACAGCTCAACTGCTTTCAATGCACTGCTGATTCTTCCTGCTGCATTAATGCGCGGAGCTATTCCATAGCCAATAAATCCGGATGTGATCTTCTTTCTTTTTGGTGGTTGGTCCTGTCTTGCGTTGGGATTATATGAAGATGCTTCAATCAATGCATTTAATCCGCATCTCTCGGTATGCTCCACTGCTGCTAAACCGATTGATACAATATATCTGTTTTCATCAATGATCGGCATTACATCCGCAATTGTACCTATCGCGGTCAAATCAACATAATCTTTGCAAACGGTCTTAACAGCTTCTTTTTCATCTCCTCCGCACTGCCTGCATTCATAAATCTCATACGCACAGATTAACTTAAACACAACGCCAACACCGGCTAATTCCTTAAAAGGATATGGACAATCCGATCTATGTGGATTCACTACAGCGCACGCATCAGGCAAAACAGCGCGGCATTCATGGTGGTCAGTAATCACCATATCTACGCCTAAAGAAGCGGCATATTGCACCTCCGTGTCGGCTGTAATACCGGTATCCACAGTAATGATCAGTCCTACCCCATGCTCAGCGAGAACATCAATCGCTGCATTACACAAGCCATATCCTTCTTTATCACGGCTGGGAATGTAGTATACAACATCCGCACCTTTACTCTTCAGATACAGATAAATGGAAGTTACGGAGGTAACACCGTCAACGTCATAATCTCCGTATATTGCAATTATTTCGCCATGTTTAATTGCTTGTGATATTCTTGCAACAGCTTTATCCATATCTTTCATCAAATATGGATCATGTAACACTGATATGTCAGTGTTTACAAAAGCATACGCTTTTTGCGGTGTATCGTATCCCCTGTTATACAGCAACCGCGCTGTTATGGGGGACACACCTATCGTCTTTGATATATGTGCGATCTTTTGATCCTTTTCGCCTCCATCCGGCTGATAGAGCAATGACCACACACGTTCTCTTCTAATTTCATTCATACTTCTTTCCTTCATCCAATTCGTTTTATGTTTCCTTAGTCACATCGGCACCAAAGAACCACTGTAAACGCATCATTATTCCGTTATTAATTTACATTCCTTATTAGTCATTCATCGGTGCATAACGCTTCATCACTGCAAGCGCTGTACGCACACCGTCTACTGCGGCACTTGTAATACCGCCTGCATATCCTGCACCTTCTCCGCAGGGATAAATACAAGAAAACCCGATAACTGTTCCCTCGTTCGTTCTGGAAATACGCACAGGCGCGCTGGTTCTCGTTTCAGCTCCCGTCAATACTGCATCGGGAACCGCAAAGCCGTCAAGCTTGTGGTCGAACGCTTGAATTCCATAACGCAGGGTTTGGTTTACCGTATCGGGAAAAATAGCGTTGAGATCTGCGATTTTGCAACGACCTTTCATATATGTTGGTTGGATTCTGCCGGGCTCTTGTGTCACCTTGCCACATAGGAAATCACCAACTGTTTGAATGGGAGCTGAATAATCGCCACCCCCAGCTAAAAACGCTTGTTCTTCAATCTTTCTCTGCAGAGCTATTGCACCCTCAACAAGACTACCGTTTACAGGCTCGAAATCATCACATCCGAGCGAAACCACTACAGCAGCATTGGAATTGCGACCGTTTCTTGCCCGATAACTCATTCCGTTGACCACCAATCTCTTTTCTTCCGATGCGGCTGCCATGACCTCACCGCCCGGACACATGCAGAACGTATATACCCCTCTTTGCGTTCTTGTGTCCGAAAGTGCATATTCAGCATGACCGAGCGCAGGGTGACCTGCAAAGTCCCCGTACAAAGCCTTGTCAATATCCGTTGCCAAATGCTCAATTCTGACACCTACGGATATCGGCTTTGCCACAAGCTCCATCTGCTTTTGCAGCAGCATTTTATACGTATCTCTTGCGCTGTGTCCGATAGCCAAGATCACAGAGCTGCAAAGAATATCTCCCTGAGTCGTATGTGCCACCACGGTTTTATCAGCATTCTGTTCAAAGCCGTCCAATCTGCAACGGTATTGCACAGTACCGCCGAGGCGTTTGATCTCCTGCAGTATGCTGTCTACCACACCTCGCAGCAGATCCGTTCCGACGTGCGGCTTAGACACGAGTAATATATCCTTTGGAGCGCCATGCTCAACAAATGTGTTTAAAACAAAGCTGCATTTGGGATCATGGATACGCGTCATCAGCTTTCCGTCCGAAAACGTACCTGCCCCACCCGCACCGAATTGCACGTTGGAATCAGTGTCCAGACGTTGCGTTGTATAAAACTCAGACACCGAACGCGCACGCTCCGCGATCGAATCGCCTCGATCAATGATGATGGGACGATAACCGTATCGCGCCAACATCAAGGCAGCAAACAATCCTGCAGGACCCATACCCACGACCAAAGGAGGAGCTTTCGTGATCTCCGATCCGAATTCCGGCACGATGTTATCGTCATACAGGAGCTTGATTTTTTCCTTTTGCAAAAAAGCAGCATTGGACGGATATTCTCCGTTGACGTTCGTCGCCAGCACAGAATACACGAATCTGATATTTTCTCGCTCTCTTGCATCAATGGATCTTTTGAAAAAAGAGAGCTGAAACTGTGCAGCGGAAAGCCGAGCCCGTTTTAATCGCTGGCGCGCTTTTGCAAAAATCTCTTGCTCTTGTGCGTCCAAAGGGACAGTGATCGATTCGATCACCATCCCTATGGTGCTTTTGAATATGTTATTTGTCAGCATCATAATCTGTGGGGAGATTGCTCTCCACGGTCAGCGAAACGACCAATCCGGAAATGTCGTACTTAACATTTTCATTCTTGTTTGCATCACCGAACAAAAGGTTGTTTTGTTCGTCATAGAATCTGACGGAAGTCACGGGAATCTTATGTACCGCCACAACATCCTTGACGCTTTGATAATCCAGATCGCATATTGCGTAGCTGATCTTGGAGATCTCCTGTTCCGATCCGAACACGGTAAACGTACCTGTTGTGGTTGCAGGATCCAGCGTGTAACTGTACGTGACTTTATCAAGATCGACCGTGATGTCTTGAACCGTAAACTGTACCTGCTTTGCAACGTAAACAGTAACAACAGCAGGTGTGATCTCAAAATTCTTGAGTTCATTTCTGTTTCCATCATCGTCGATCACATAAGCCTTGATCGTGGCGACACCGTTGTTGGTAGTGCTGACGTCAGCGATCAAGCGGATGCTTTGCGGATCAAGCTTTGCAAGCTCGCGGTTTGTACCGCTGATCGAAATGTTCGCACTGGGAACACTCAAGGAGTGAACGTCGTATCCTGTTGCCTCCTTGAAAGCTTCCCCACCGACAAATTCCACGGGCAGTTGGTTGTAGGTTTTAACGTTGATATCATCATCGATCGCCTGTGCATACAGCCAGATACCGCATGCGATCAAAAAGCAAACGATCAAAGTGCCGACATTTACGGACTTCTTATCATTGATCTGTGGTGTTTTGGAAGTGTTCGTTTTCATCTTCATTCCTCCTCACCGTCACTATCATCGTTGATGATATAATCTGCTTTATTCTTAGAGCCGGCATGGATGCCTCTCTTTCTTCTGTAATCCATAAATTTGTAAAGTGCATCATGCAGATTCTTGTTATCGTAGTTTCTGTACAAAGCGCCTCTGTATGCAACAGAGATAATGCCATTTTCTTCGGAAACAATCACAACCATCGCATCACTCACCTCGGTAATACCGACGCCCGCACGGTGTCGTGTACCTAGATCCCTGACAGCATCCTCATTGTCCGAAAGCGGCAGCTTGCAAGCAGCAGCGCCAACACGGTCACCTTCTATGATAACCGCACCGTCATGCAAAGGAGAACGGTTGACAAAAATGTTACGCAACAGCTTTGCGGATACCATGGCGTCCAATCTCTCACCCTTGTCCATATAATCCTGCAGCTTAGTGGTTCTTTGAATGACGATCAAAGCACCGTAGCCTTCCGAAGAAAGTGAACATGCAGCAGATGCTATTTCGGATGCCAGATGCTCAATCTCAGCCTCCGTACCAACCTTTTCGCCACCGAATCTGCCGATCCTGAGTGACGTATTACCCACAGTTTCCAAAGCATCGCGTAATTCCGGCTGGAAGATGATTACGACAGCAATCAAGCCTACCGTCAAAAAGTTATCCATGATCAGTCCGACAGCCTTCATTTCAAGAATGCTGCAGATCATAAAAACGCCAAACAAAGCCGCAATGCCCAACAGCAATTTTCCGGCTCTGCGTCGTCTGACAAACTTATATAAGTAATACAACAAACCCGTTAACAGTAAAATGTCGAGCAGGTCAGTAATAATGTTCATATTATTGATTGGGAAAAGAACATAATCCTCCGTAAAAGTACGGATCATATTCATAAGCTCCTGCCAATTGATCATGCACACCACCGCCTTTGCAATAGAATACCATTAAACATTATATCACAACATTTCAATAATTTCAACGGGTTTATATATATTTTATAAAAAAGTTTATAATTATATATATGAAGACAGCCGCGTGTTCCAAACACGCGGCTGCGAACGTTTATTTTGTAGTTTGTTCAACTCGGGTTGCAAGAAGAACACGAACTGCATGGAGATAATCATCATCATTGGTATACGTAATGATGTCGGTTGTAACCATTGCGACCATTTCTTCAGCAGCCTGTTCTCCTGCGCCTTGTTCCAGCATAGTAAGCATTTGGTAATCCTGAATGCCCAAACGGATATTTTCCAATCTGAAGGAAGACACAGGCTCATAAACACCAACCTCTGCACCGCTGTATAGCAGAACACCGTCTCCATATACGCTTGTAATAACAGTAGAGGCCAGATCGTTATAAGGATCCGATGACCAATATGTAGATCCCCAATACAACACACCGGTAGCGTCCGTCATCTTACACTGCCAGATAGATACGACAGGTTCGGTCCCGTCTCCTGTTGCCAGCCAGTTTGCATAGGGCTGATTAGGCTCCCAGCAGAAATACAACCATAACTCATCGCCGCCTGCAACCTCAGCCTTCATTCTTTCCTCAAACGTTCCGTACTGTTGATCCTGCAGCAAAGTTGTCAGATACTGAGCGCCGCTTATAATGCTCTTTTCCCTGGGAGTAAATGCAAAAACTTTTGTACACCAAATCTGCGTGTAAGGCTGCATAAAGGAGATTTGATCCACACCGTCAATGTTAATGTTGGTAAAGAAGGGAGAAATTTGTCTGTAACCGGGATAGTTGCTTGCCAATCGTTCACCGTTGGATCGCAAAGCGTACAGCAGCTCTGCGTTAGTGGGCTCATCTACGTAGTAGAAGTACCCTTTATCCAGCCACTCTTGCTTTTGCGAAAGCAATGCGTAAGCCCCCGCTTCGTCTCCACCGTTGCTTTCCTTGATGCTGAAAGAAGTGACTCTGGGGTTATCAAGGTATTCCGTTACGCGACTATCCCACAAAGAATACGGCAGATTGTAGCAGGAAATACGGTTTTCCAACATGAAATCATAATAAATCTTATAGATATCTTCAGCAGAATAATCATTCATTCCTTTTTGCGCATAGGAATTGGATATGACCCACGGAGACATTTGCACAGCAGTTTTGAGCGCGGTTTTCTCGGACAAAGAAAAGTCATATACCTTTGTATACACATTTGCGGTCTTGATGCAAGCGTTTGTTTCAGCATCGTAGATATAAACGGTTGCACTGTACAAACCGGCAGGCTGATTTTCTTCTGCCCATACCTTGAGCACAAAGCCTTGCGAATTGTTCTTGGCAACTTCGACACTTCCATTCACAGGCGGCAAAGCATCAGGAACCCAATCATTCCCGATCTTGACGTAATGTTCGCGCAAAAGCTTTGTGGTCAGCACGTTACCGTTTCCATCTGACATATCGGTGATTTCAATACGAATATTTCTTTCGGATTGTGTAGGAGCAACGAAAATCTGGCAGTTTTCTATAGAGTTCCCTGCCATATGGATCACATAGGTGTTAAGATCCGAAGGGATAATATCATCGCGATAGGTCTTTTCGGTCATATGGTCAAACCACAAAAGTACCGAAGCATCCTCGTCCGTCGCGGTCAGCTTGTCGTAGTTGACGCCATCCACCGTTGGCTCCTTGAGATCCGAATTCTGACCGGGACGAGTCATATCAATATCAAAATTCTCATATGCCTCAGCAGCGGTTTTATACATGTCAATAGATGCAATATATACCGTTTCTCCTCCACCGGAAGGCGCGGTCAAAAAATCGAAACGGAACATATTGATTTTTCCCTCCCAACCGGGGGCTTGCGACAGGGCGTATATGACGTATTGCCAATCGGTATTGGTTTGATCAAAGGTTGCCACTTTACTGTAGCCACCAACAGGGCCGGATGTTTTGCCCGCTGCATAAAACAGCTCAAAACCGTCGCCGGTCACGTTTTCCGCCTTGATCTTCAGTACAATGTATTTATAGTCATCGGCACTGACAGCGGTCAGACCGAATTTCCTCATGTAGTCCTTATAACTGAGCATGATAAAAGGATCGTTGGCACCATCCTTGGTGGTCAGCTTAAGCACATAGTTACATTCCGCATCTTTAACGATCTCATAATCACACTGATTCGCATTGGTCAGCATCTTTTTCCAGTTAAAGGATTCCTGTCCGGTAAAGGTAACATGTGTTGCATCCATAGGATCATTCCATTCATTTGCTGTGGTTTCTTCCACGGTCGTTGTTTCTTCGGTAGTTTGCTCCGTGCTATCATCATCAGCAGGTTCTGTTGATTCCGCAGGGTCAGACGTCACCTGCTCAAATGAGGGGTCACTACTGTCTACGGGATCCCCGGTCTGTCCGGGTGTGCAGGCAGCTAACAGTACCGCCCCAAAAATCAAGACAGACAACAGAATCAAAAGCCACTTGTTACTTTTCATACAGACATCCCCCTTCATCGATTCTTATTTCTCAGCATCTCATGCTTGACATCCCAAAGCTTTTGTGAAAGGTCAACGTAATACTTATGCGGATTTGTGAATCTGCGTACCTCTTCCCACATGCCCGCAATCTCTTGCTGACAATGTGCTTTGATGACTTCAATGTCGGGCAACTCATACACTTGTTGGCCGTCCTTGAAAATCGGCACCATCAGCTCAGTAGCGGTATAGTCGGTCATAACCTTGCGCTTCCAAGTGTGCTCGGGATCAAAAATCTCATATGGCTGTGAATCGTCGATCATCTCATCATGCAGACAGATCACGTCCGCCTCTGCCTTCCCTGTACTTCTGCCGCGCAATCTGTAAATCTTCTTGAAATGCGGTGTTGTGATCTTACCAACGTTTTCGCTGATCTTGATCTTTGGCTGAATCGTGCCGTCCTCTTTTTCGACAGCGACAAGTTTGTAAACACCTCCGAACACAGGCGCACTGAGAGATGTGATCAATCTTTCACCCACGCCAAACGCGTCCACACATGCGCCCTGACGGATCAGTTCTCGGATAATGTACTCATCAAGCGAGTTGGAAACCACGATCTTACATTCTGTCCAACCGGCAGCGTCCAACATCTCTCTGACCTTCTGGGACAAATAAGTAATATCACCGGAGTCCAATCTGACACCGCACCGGGTAATACCAAGAGGCTTAAGAACCTCATTAAATGCGCGGATGGCATTGGGCACACCGGATTCGAGTACATTGTAGGTGTCGATCAACAACGTTGCATTATCGGGATAAATGCTGCAATACGTCTTAAAAGCCGTATATTCATCGTCAAACATCTGAACCCATGAATGGGCCATGGTACCGGTTGCGGGAACACCGTATGCAATATCCGAGATCGTGCAAGCAGTACCCGAGCAGCCACCGATATACGCAGCTCGCGCACCCAGAATCGCAGCGTCACTTCCCTGCGCACGTCTGGAACCGAATTCACTGATCGGTCTGCCCTTGGCAGCTCGTGCCAATCTTGATGCTTTGGTGGCAATCAGCGATTGATGATTGATCATCATGAGAATGTACGTTTCAATAAACTGAGCTTCGATGGCTTTCGCACGCACAGTCATCAAAGGTTCACCCGGAAATACGACCGTCCCCTCAGGAATCGCCCAGATATCTCCCGAGAATTTGAAATCCTTCAGGTATTCCAGAAATTCTTCCGAAAAGCAATTTCTGCTGCGCAGATAATCGATATCCTGCTCGTCGAAATGCAGATTGTTGATATACTCCACAACCTGCTCAAGCCCTGCAACTATTGCATAACCGCCGTTGTCGGGATTAGACCTGTAAAACACGTCAAAATACGTGATCTTGTCCTTGAATCCACAAGAGAAATAGCCGTTACTCATGGTCAGCTCATAAAAGTCACACAGCATTGTCAGATTTCTTGATATGTCTTTCATTTTTCAGATCCTTCTTCCTGTAATTATTAGCTTTTATTATAACAAACATGGCTATAAAAGTCAATGAAATTCCCAATATTTTCGTAAGCATAAGCTCATTTTACTCACTTTTCATTCACGTAAAAGCAGCGAATATGTTTTTTTGGTGATTTTTCTTGCAATTATTGGATTCCCGTGTTATAATATACATACGAATGTTAAATTTCGGAGGTTTCTATGAAACACGGATTCGTAAAGGTTGCAGCGGCATCGCCTGCCATAAGGCTTGCAGATTGCAACCATAATGCACAAATACTGGCAAGTGTTGCCCGCCAAGCTTGCGAGCAGGATGGCGTACGCATCCTGTTATTTCCCGAGCTTTGTCTGACAGGAGCGACCTGCGGGGATCTCTTTTTTCAGAACACGCTGATCAAGAGTGCTAAGAATGCCCTTGCGGCATATCTGGAACTGACTGCCGATCTGGATATGGTCAGCATCGTGGGCTTGCCTGTAACCATGAACGGAAAGCTTTATGACTGTGCCGCTGTTTGTTCGGGCGGTACACTGCTGGGCATTGTTCCCGCTCAGAACCCCGACAGCAGGCACTTTGCTACACTACGTGACTCATCTTACGCGTTTGATGCATTCAGCGACGGCATGCAGATATGTAATTTTGGAAACAACACTGTCTTCTCCTGCTCCGAACTTCCCGAGTTAAAAATCGGTGTTTGTGTGGGCAATGGTGACGTGGAAGAACTTTGCGCTGCCGGTGCGACTCTGATCTGCAGACTTGATGCAACTCCCACACGCGTTGGTCTTGACAAAACAGTCATTACAAGTTCGCAATATTTGTCCGAAGCGAACCATTGCGCGTATCTGTATTGCAACGCAGGCAGAGGCGAATCCACCACAGATGCCGCTTACGGAGCGCATGCCGTGATAGCTGAGAACGGCAGCCTGCTTGCGTGCCGTAAGCCCTTTGATTTTGATCGCGATTATATCGCTACCGAGATCGACGTACACATGTTGACCAGTGAGCGTTGCAGGGATACTGCATTTACCAATATGACAGGAAATCGCGAATATGCGGAGATTGATTTTAACCTTTCTTACTGCGAAACGGAATTAACAAGGCAAGTGGACAGCCTCCCCTTTATACCTTCTGACAAGATCGATTTTGAAACCATTTTACGCATTCAGTCCGAGGGCTTGCGTGCAAGAATCAAGGCTGCACATGCAGATACGCTTGTTTTGGGCATTTCGGGCGGACTTGATTCCACACTCGCACTTTTGGTTGCCGTGGATGCGTTAAAATCCTTGGATATGCCGGCAAACAAGCTGATCGCGATCACCATGCCGGGTTTTGGTACGACAAGCAGAACCAAAAACAACGCGACCGTGCTTTGTGAGCAGTTGGGCGTTGATTTCCGCGAGATTCCGATCGGTGAGTCGGTTGCACTGCACTTCAAAGATATCGGACACGATCCTTCCAATCACAACGTCGTATATGAAAACTGCCAAGCAAGAGAGCGCACGCAGGTGATTATGGACGTAGCAAACGGCTGTAACGGCCTTGTCGTTGGCACAGGCGACCTTTCCGAATCGGTGCTTGGCTGGGCTACCTACAATGGCGATCATATGTCTAACTACAGCGTCAACTGTGGCGTCCCTAAAACTCTCGTTCGCAGACTTGTTGCTCACGCTGCAGACGTTTACAGAGAACAGGGACAAAATGCTCTTGCAGACGCACTTTACGATGTGCTTGGCACACCTGTAAGTCCAGAACTGCTCCCTGCGAATGAAAACGGCAGCATTGCGCAAAAGACCGAGGATCTTGTCGGACCTTACGAGCTGCACGATTTCTTCATCTATTATGCCCTGCGCTACGGTTTCGGGCCTCAAAAGCTCTACAGACTTGCCGTATACGCATTTGACGGCGCATATGACAATGCGGAGATCATAAAATGGCTTAAGGTATTTGCGTGTCGCTTCTTCACTCAGCAATTCAAACGATCCTGTATGCCGGACGGACCCGCTGTATATTCAGTGACCGTTTCTCCCAGAGGAGGGTTGTGCATGCCCTCAGATGCCGCTTATGCACTGTGGATTAGCGAAATTGATTCTCTTTGATATTCCTTGCATGTTTGAAACAAAGCAAACATTTAAACAAAAGAAAGAGGTGTTTTTATGAACAATCCTTCAAGTTGGGATTTCACACTGGCCAATTATGATGCTGTTTGGGGATTTGTCGTTCAGCTGGGACTTTTACTCCTGTTTTTGATGTTAGGAAACATTCTCAGACGTAAAATTCCCTTGTTCCGCAACTGCCTGATTCCGTCAGCTTTGCTTGGTGGCGGCATGCTTTTACTTGTAGATATCATCTGCAAGCAGTTTTTCGAATTCACTTTGGTTGACAACAGGCTCATGCAGGTCATCACGTACCATTGCTTAGCCATTGGCTTTGCTTCGATGTCGTTGAAAACAGAAAAAAGCACCCACAAAACCAACAAAGCGCAAATTGTAGAGTTTGGCGCGTTGCAAGGTGGCTCTTATATGCTGCAAGCCTTTGTCGGCCTTGGCATCACGATTATTCTGTTTTTGATAACACAACACGGTCAGAATGTCATTTCTTATATTTGCGGTCTGATCTTGCCGTTGGCCTTCGGTCAAGGTCCCGGAAATGCACTGAGCTGGGATATCAATTTTACAAATCTTCCTGTAACGCAATTCGCAGGCAACGGCAGCTTTGGCCTTTCACTTGCTTCCATCGGATTCGTTGTCGCCTCGGTATTCGGAGTTCTGTATATCAACATTCATAAAAGACGCGGCAATCTTCACGTTCGTAAATCCAATCCATCAGATGAAATTGTTGACCAAACCAATCCCAGCGGAGAGGAAATTCCCGACAACGAATCGGTAGATAAGTTCACGCTTCAAGTGGGATTTGTGGCACTGGCATACGCCCTTTCCTTTGGTTTGATGTTCCTGTTAGGAAAACTGTCCGCCTTTACCAACAGCATTGCGTGGGGCTTCAACTTCCTGTGGGCATCCCTTGCGGCTATGCTGATCAAGTTCATTGTCAAGCAGCTTCGCAAGCGCAAGCAGATGAGCCGAGAGTATATCAACAATTATCAAATGGATCGTATCTCCGGTTTCTCCTTTGACCTGATGATCGTCGCAGGTGTCGCTGCTATTGAAATCAACGACATTCAAAGATACATTCTCCCCATCGTAATTCTCAGTCTTATTGGTACAATCATCACTTACATTTACATCCGATTGGTAGCTAAGGAATGCTTTAAGGGCTTTGAGCATGAGTTCTTCCTGATGAGCTTTGGCACTATGACAGGTACTGCATCAAACGGTATGATCCTGATGAAAGAGATCGACCCCGGTCTGCGTACTCCGACTTCAAGCCTCTATATTCTTTCCAACTTCCCTGCCATGGTCATGATCGCGCCCCTGCTGCTGTTCTTAAGCTTTGCAGCGCAATCTTTGACCAACGCAATCATTGCTTTTGGAATTTTCTTCGGGTTGTGGCTGATCTACACGATTTATCTGTTCCGTAGGAAAATTTTCAGAAAGCACTATAAAAACAAACCCGCGCCCGTCTGGGAAGACGAGGCTGCGTAATAGTTCGTTTTTCGCCATACGCAAATCCAAGTGCCGTCCGAAACGGATGGCACTTGGATTTTTTGACGTTGAAATGCAACGAATCAGGAAAAATTTCCTCTTTTTTCAAAAAACATCTTGCAAAACACGCAAGAATACTGTATAATGTATCTTGACTATATATGTTCTCTAAAAAATGTACATATATCAATTCAGGAGGAAACACAAATGAATCAACGCTATGAATCCGCAAAGCAGATCTACGCTAAGTACGGTGTTGACACCGAGGCTGCGATCTCCAAGCTTTCCGACATTCGCATTTCCATGCACTGCTGGCAGGCAGACGACGTTCTCGGTTTCGAGAACAACGGCCCTCTGACCGGCGGTATTCAGACCACCGGTAACTACCCCGGCAGAGCAACCGGTCCCGATCAGCTGTTTGCTGACCTTGAGAAGGCTCTTTCTCTGATTCCCGGTACCCACAAGCTCAACGTTCACGCTAACTACGCTATCTTCGAGGACGGCGAGTTTGCTGACAGAGACGCTCTGGAGCCCAAGCACTTCCAGAAGTGGGTTGACTTCGCTAAGAAGCACGGCATGGGCCTGGACTTCAACCCCACCTACTTCTCTCACCCCAAGGCGAACGGCCTGACTCTCTCTTCCCCCGATGAAGAGATCAGAAAGTTCTGGGTAAGACACGGTATCTGCTGCATGAAGATCGCTGAATACTTCGCAAACGAAACCGGCTATCCCTGCGTAATCAACTTCTGGACCGGCGACGGCTTCAAGGATATTCCCGCTGACCGTATGGGTCCCCGTATGAGATATGCTCAGTCCCTGGACGAGATCCTGGCTTGCGGTTATGACAAGACCAAGGTTTACCCCTGCGTAGAGTCCAAGGTATTCGGTATCGGCGTTGAGTCCTACACCGTAGGCTCCGGTGAGTTCGCTCTGTCCTATGCTCTGTCCCGCGGTATCGTTCCGCTGTTCGACAACGGTCACTACCATCCCACCGAGGTCGTTTACGACAAGCTGCCCGCAATGCTCTGCTTCTCCGAGAAGCTGGCTATGCACATCACCAGACCCATCCGTTGGGACTCTGACCACGTTGTTAACTTCGACGACGACACCAGAGAGATGATGATGGAAGTTGTTCGCTGCGATGCTCTTGACAGAGTATTCCTGGCTACCGACTACTTTGACGCTTCTATCAACCGTGTAGCTGCTCTGGTTATCGGTATGAGAAGCGTTCAGAAGGCTCTGCTCTACGCTCTGCTTTCTCCCAATGCCGAGATGAAGGCTCTGCAGGATGCTGGCAACACCACCAAGCTGATGATGCTGCGTGAGGAAGTCAAGACCCTGCCCTTCGGTGACATCTGGATGGAATTCTGCGAGAGAAATAACGTTTGCGGTTGCTCTTGCTGGTTCAAGGAGATCGAGGAGTACGAGGCTGAGGTTCTCTCCAAGAGATAATTTGCCAAATACATATCACAAAAGCTCTGCTTCGGCAGAGCTTTTGTTTTGTTTATTAATAAAGAGTCCGTATTGACAACCAATCCGTTTTTATGTATAATATATACAGTATTTTATGGAGGTACGTTATGAAAAGACTATTGCCCTTTTTGCTCGCGCTGCTTATGCTGGTTCCGACCCTGGCCGCGTGCAAGGATCAGCCCGCCCCGGATACAGAAACCGAAACGACAATCGACGACGCTATCCCCGAGCCGGATCCCGTACTGGAGCTTGTCAAGGACAGTGCGTCCGAATACGTGATCGTGCGCCCTGCCGACATCGCAGCACAAGATCCTACATTTGAAGCAGCCGTCATGATGCGCGATTTTATTGAGCGCGTCAGCGGTGTGACATTACAGATTGTGACCGATGACGAGGCGGATTATGCGGCAGCCGAGCATGAAATTGTGATCGGAAATGCGCGCGGAGCAACCTATACGGACAACGCAGTTTTCGTCAGCGGCAGTAAGCTTTTCATTGGCGGAGAAGCGCAACTTTTGTCCGATATGATTGCTGCGTTTTTCAAGAATTGCCTTGATTACGACATCCATACCGAAGCGGAGGTACACATGGACAACATCACTGTTCCCGCTAACTTTACCATGGACCAAGCAGGAAATATCACAAGCGTGCAGATCAAGCAGGATACGACCGCCTGGGGAGATACGATCACCTATGCAGACGAGGTTTCCAACCTGATCAACTTCCGCTATTTGGATCAGCGCCGTAACGTTGCCGAAATTACCAACGGTGACATGCGTCTGGTATACAATCTTGATCAAAGTGAAAACAAGCAGGTTGCCGGTCTTTACAACACGCAAGGCGGAGCATATCTGACCAATAGCATGGACGCCTTTGTAATCACAGGGGGTGACACGCTATATGCTTCTCAATCCGGTATCAGCGCGCGCGGCAACATTTACCGTTTCGGCTATTACTACTATGACATCCACTTTTTGGATCAAGGCTTTTTGCCCTCCTCATATGAATTTGATGAAAGTGCGGGCAGCTATAATCTACTCGCAAAAGCACGCAAGCCTTCCTCTCACGATATCGAATCTGTAAAGCTTCAGGATGGCGTGCTTACCGCCATCGTAGGAAATACAAACGACCCCTATTTTCATTGGGGCGTAAAGTACAATGCCGAAGACTACAATGCAATTCAAATCACCATGCGTACAGAACATGCTTCCAACGTTCATATATATCTGTACACAGAGTCAACCGGAGGGTTCAATGCCGATCAGCTGACCTCCTTCTCTGTTAAGCCGGGCGATGAATATTGCACGGTGATCGTTCCGTTGACTACCATTCCTAATTACACAGGTAAGGTTGAAGGCATACGTGTGGACTGCGGCAGCAAGGTGGGCGAGAAGATCGAGATCAAGGAAATGAAAGCGGTCAAAATCAACACCACGGCAGCAACGACTCTTCGATTAGACAGAAATTATCACGTTTACGGTGACAAGCTGCATCAACAAATCCGCATCGTTGCCAATGGCGACACAAAGGGATTGCAGGCATTTGGTTCTGTGACACACATCGAACAAAACCGTGTTGCAGCGCTCGTGATCGCGGATAAGAACGGTAAGCACACAACCATCGACGGTATTGACCCTTCCTCTGTCGAATACGTTGGATTTGATATCAAAGACACAGGTGTATTCGGTTATATCTTCCCTGCCGATAGTGAATACACAGGATCTGTTACCGTAACATCGGAAAATGGCTATTACATCATAACACAAACGTATACGCCCGACTCCCCCGACATGAAATCTCATGAGAGCTATTCCATTGGCCATCGTATTTACACAGACGAGGGACACTCATTTGACGAACTGGAAAGACAAGCATACATCGAGCGTAATCCCCTGACCGATATCAAGATCGTAACCCAGAGCAATAACGCAAAATACGTAGGCTATAACAGTCTTGTTGGCTGCTACACCTACACCTTAGACGGCACGGATTTCAATAAGCCCTATTATAAAGAGCCGCAAAAGCACTATATCGTGGATACCGAGATCAAGGGCGACGGATATGACAGAGAAATCTACGTATTTGCGCACACCAACAATACAGGATGCCTTGAATGCGGAGTTGTTCTGGATGAAAATGACGAGCTGCTCCCGATCAATGTAGAGGTTTGCAAAAACTTCAAAGGCGAATATGAAGAAAAACTGTTTGATCCCGAGGATATGCACTACGGCTATTCGATCTTCCCCGTGACCGTGGGCAAGAACCAGACAAGACACTTCAAGTCTGTTAATCTGTATCAGAACTGGGGTAACGTACCGCTCAAGCAGCTCTCGTCCATTCAGTTTATCGCCCCCTACTATCATCTTTCCTGCGGTACGACAGAGACCAACTGCATAGCACCCTATTACGTTTACGGCAAAGATTATTGGACGCTGCCCGACTTCCGTGCAATGTCTTCGCCTCTATGGTCGGGCCAGCCGCAGCATACCAGCGCAGGTAGACTTTACTGGCTGCAGTACACCGATGACGAAGGGAATTTCTATGGCTCCGAATCGCAGACTGCCGATATTTCCTCGTCGGGTCCTGTTTACGTCGATGTCGATATGTCCTATCTCTCGGATGACGGCAAGATCCAAGTCGATTACAGACAGGTCGAGATGGCGCAGTCGGATGAAACCAGAACCTATTACACACTTGAGCTGACTGTGCTTGAAGATCTGGAGATCAAGGATTTTGTCAACAATTTCTCGTTTTTCTCAATGGATGGACGTGCGATTGTTTATAAAAAGTTAGGTTATCTTGACGAGAACAACAACCCGCAAACCGTTGATCTCAATCTCAGCGAGCATACCGACTATTACAAGCTGGGCAAAAACGGGGCATATTTTGATTATTACGTTGACTCCGATCCCGCACACAAAGGCACGGATTCGGTCAATATGGCAGTTGTGATCAAGGATTATGCCATGATCATCGGTGGCAAGTTATACGACGGCAATCTTGTGCTGCGCGAAAGCTTTGACGGCGCGGTTAATCTGGCTACCCTAACCGCTGATCTTGGCGACGTGACGCTGCGCGCCGGTGATACAGTACGCATTGACATGATCCTGCTGCCTTGGGGTCAGCCCGAAAGCAAAGACGACTCCAACGTGCTGGGCGTCAGAGAGGATTCGGTTCTCTCCCCCATCAGGGCCGAGGCAAGCGTTGGTACCGTGATCGCGGACACCTTCCTGCCCACCGTGATGGCTGACGGCAACGTAGCCGAATTCACGGTCAGCGGCGGCGGTACTGCCGTTTATACGGTTCGCGTGTACGGATTTGACACCTACACAAAGCCTACTGTTCAAGTATATGAAAACGGTGCTTGGGTAGACTTTGATTATCAGCATCACGACTATGACGGGTACATGTCCTTCCGTGAGGATGACGGCACGTACTCCTTCGCATTCTCCTTTGAAATGAAGGACGGCGAAGCACGCACATTCCGCGTCACACAATAACCCTATAATGAACAAGGCGAGCGCAAAATACGCTCGCCTTGTTTGCTTTTATCAATCAACAATATCTGGTGCAAAACCTTTCCCGTGATCATCCTCTTGATTTGCAAAATATTCCGCATAACCGCTTGCTTGAAAAGCCGGCACATACGTCTTGGCATATTTGTCCATTCCATTATAATTTCCAATATACTTGTAAAATGCATAAAACGGAATACATAATTTCTCATTCTCATCAGATACATACTCTACATCAACAAAAGTGTAATCACTAAAATCCACCTCAGGCTGTACAGCCATACATAAAGGACAAGAATGACCGCCAAATACATATCCTTTTGCAAGCAGTTCTTCTGCTTCTTCCAACGTCAGCATTTTTACCTTTGAAACAACAGAAAAATACTGGTTCCAGTTTTTCAATGTTTGATAAAGCGAAACACTTGATAAAAAGGCTTCATCATCAGATCCGCCCCAATCACACGAGGTTCCACTCCCCCAATCCGTAAAAAAAGTCAAGGAAATATAGTCAGAGGTCATGGGTGACTTTGAGAAGTTTGAAGGGAAAATGGTTTTCTCAGGAGAATAAAGATAGATTGTTATTGTTCTTAACTGTTCATACGAATATTCCCGGCTTATCTTGACATCCGAATAATCTTTGCCAAATGAAGCACAAATATATGTGATTGTATCATTTAGCTTTTCTTTTATTTGTTCATCGGTATCTGATTCCAAAATCGAAATCATACTGCCGTTGATTTTCAATCTTTTCTCTCCGATGCTGTAGTTATCAAAGTATAATAAATTATTTCTCATTATAAAGCGTACGCCCATTTTTCCTTCACTTATTTCAGCCTCATAAATAGGATCACCGTTCCACCTTACATCTTTTTCTATTTCGTATTCCTTTGACTCTATGCCAAAAAAAGTTGAGACCTCATCTATATATTCGTTTATGAAATCTTGCAAGTCTACTTTAGACATAGTGAAATCTCTTGCTGAGTATACTGGCAAATATTCAGCAATAGGCAAAGGACTCAGATTTAAATATTTCGGATCAGAAGTATATATTTTCGTATACTGATTCGTTGCAGCGTTATCCTGCATTACGTCAAAAACACTGTTAACTTCATCAGCACTCAACACAACATTGCTGACATTTGGGGTAATTATGGGAGACCAAGGTTCTTCATTGGGCTTGTAAGGTATAACCCCTGGAATATCTCGCAGCATTGGTACAACGATGACAGCGCCCAAAATCAGCACGAAGCCTACCGCGATTGCCCCAAAACGAAGCCATATACTCTTGTGCTTTTTGTTTTTCTCTCTGAGTTTCTCCTTTTGCAGGGCATATTTCTCAACGAGGTCTGGATCAAGGTGATCGAGCCCCTCATTCCATTCTTTCTTTTTCATACCGAATAACCCTCACTTTCAAGTTGTTCTTTCAAGGCGCTTCTGATGGCGGCAAGCTCCTTGTTTACCATTGATCTGCTCAAGCCAAGATCGCTTGCAATCGTATCAATGGGCTCTGCTACGTAGTACCTGCTCATAAATATGAATTGTCTGCGGTCGGAAAGCGAGCGAACAAAGTCGCTGATGATGTGTCCGAGTCTTTCGGCATCGAAATCTGCACCGACTTCTTCATCACCTGCGACGAAATCTTCAAGCTCAGAGAGTGATACCGTCATTTCGGAAGGTATGACATTCTGTCGCAGCTTGCGGTGATAGCACTTGATTGCAATTCTTCGTGTGATAGTCGTCAAAAATGCTTTGAGCACGTTCGGTCTCGATGGCGGCATGGCATTCCATGCACTATGATACGTATCGTTCAAGCATTCCTCGCAGTCAAGCCTATCATGAAGAACGTTATAAGCAATGGAATATAAATACTTTTTGTATTTGAAATCTGTTTCCTCAATCGCTTTTTCGTTGCGCTCCCAATAAAGCTCAACGATCTTTTCGTCGTCCATCGGCATCCTCGCTGTGTGATTACCTTGAAGTTCCATAACTCGCCTCCTTCCTTGCGTTTTTGAAAGGCCCTTCATAAATAGTAGTACCAAAAATTTTGAAAGTGTGTAATGATTTTGGAAAGTTTTTGATATTATAGCATGAATTTTGGATTTTTGTGTGAACAACCGAAAAGGCGAGCGCCACAACGCCCGCCTTTATTTCTTAGGCAAATATTCCTAAAAACCAATTCCATACGGCATCAATCACACCGTACTGATCAAGCACGTTTTTGACACCGAGCAGGCAAAGCACAATACCGCCTGCAAGCTGGGCTTTTTTCTCATACTTGTCGCCAAAGATATTGCCTATCTTGACACCGAGTGCGGAAAGCGCAAACGTGATGACACCGATTAAGGTAACGCTGAGCAACACGCGAGGTATAGTCATATCAGGGCGCAGTCCGTAACCAACCCCGACTACCATGGCATCAATGCTGGTCGCAACCGCCATAGGAAACATCACGCGCACGCTAAGCGATGCATCTGTATTCTCACACGCGGAACAGCCCTCTTCCTTCTTCTCCAATGCCTCTTTGATCATGTTTCCGCCAATGATAGCAAGCAGAATGAACGCGATCCAACCCGTAAACATTTCCAAGTACTGTCCAAAAAACCTGGTCAAAATTCCCGCCAATACAAAGCCAATTGCGGGCATGAGTGCCTGAAAAGCACCAAACCAGCCACCCACCACGGCAGCCTTGCCAAGGGTTGCTTTTTTCATACCAAGGCCCTTGCAAATTGCTACGGCAAACGCATCCATAGACAGCGCGACTGCCAAAATCAAAAGCTCAATTACCATTTTTTCTCTCCATTTGTTATGTGCAATATTTGTCCGTTTATATCTTCTATTGTGGTATCATAATACTTCTCCTGGAAATATACCTGTTCGCAAATTTGCTCAGCATCAAAAGTCATTTCCAAAGGACATGCGACCAATTTATCCTCAATATCGTCCGCACGGTGCACGATGGCGATCACCTTCCCCGAAAAGCGTTCTAAAGGCTCATTCACGCCAAGGAAATACACGTCAAGCTCCTCGTTGTCACCCCCGAACACTCCCGGAATGAATCCGTAATTAATCGGGTATAAGAGCTGCTTGTTTCCTTTTATGTGCAAGTACCCTATCGGACGGTCCACTTCTGCTGTGATCTCTTTTCCAAGATAAGACCAGACCATAGCCTTACGTAAAGCATAACTGATAAACTCCGCCTTTGCTGCCGTGTACTGCTCGCGGTCATTCGGATATTTTTGCGCAAGCTGTCTTTTCAGATCTGCGTATGCCTCTTTTTTCTCCGGAAACGCTTTCAGATATTCTCTGAAGTTGATATAATTGCGCCATTCCATACTCATGTGCTTGACAACGTGGATATGTGCCGTGCGCCAATTCCCTTTACCCTCGACAAAATAGATCTGCCCTTCGTCATCGCAGCTTGGTCTGTGTACGTATCCGATCTGCTCCATGGCAGTTATGATATTTGAATCAAAGGATTGCACAGCGACCGCTATGTCAATAATAGGCTTTGCGGGCAGTCCCGAAACAGAGGTGCTTCCTACGTGCTGCACGTCTATTACCGTGTTATCAAGTGCTGCTTTGATTCTTTGGCAATGCTCCTGCGCGATTGATTCCCATGCAGGATCGTGCGCGTCAATTCGCACGCTTCCTCTTTCAAGACCTATCATAAAATTCCTCCAAAGCAGAAATCCCGTATATTTTATCACAAAATTGCCTGCCAGCATAGTGGGTTTACAAATTGTTTACATTAAATATAAAAAAAGACGTCCACTTTACTTGACTAAAGCGACAAGGTGTAGTATAATTTATAATATCTTTTTATCTTGGGAGGTTTTATGGACTCCAATCGTTTCGTAACAACCCCTGCGGAGGTAATCGTAAACAAGTGCGCACAGCTTTACGCGCAATACGGTTATCGCAGGTTCATGATGAATAAATTCGAGGACTATGCACTGTATGCTGACAACAAAAGCTTCTTGGTGGATGACCGCTTGCTGACCTTTACCGATGGCTCCAAGCTCAAAGCACTCAAGCCCGATATCACGCTCTCTATCGTAAAAAATCTTGCCAAGGACGATCATCTACCGCTCAAGGTGTTTTATGATGAGGCAGTTTATCGCGTCAAAAAGGGTGAGAAGGAATTCAGCGAGCTGCGGCAGATGGGACTTGAGCTGATCGGTGATGACAGCACTTATGCCACATGCGAGGTCATTTGTCTTGCTAAGGCATCCTTGGATGCCATCAACAAGCATAACATCCTTGATATCTCACACATGATGATTCTGTTGCCGTTGATCGACAAGGCTTGCGCGTGCGGCATTGACCGCGCGGAGCTTGTTTCTCTTATCACGCAAAAGAATGCAGACGGCATCCGTTCCCTGTTTGCAAAATATACTTGCATCAATCCTTTGGCAGATCTCGTTGCATCTTATGCCCCACTGCATCAAATGATCCCGGTTTTGCACCGACTCTTCCCCGAATCTCAGGCAGTGCATGAACTTGCCGAGATTGCAGAGGTGCTTGCTGTGCAAGGTCTTTCGGATAACGTGTATCTGGACTTCTCGCTTTTGCACAATATCGGCTATTACAATGGTGTCGTATTCAAGGGATACATCAAGGACGTTCCCGTTGCCGTGCTTTCGGGCGGCAGATACGATCCCCTGCTTGAACGCTTTGGCAGACAAGATGCGGCACTTGGATTTGCGATTTATCTGGACTATATCCGCTATCACCAAACCGCGCAGGAAACCGACGTGCTGCTGATTTATGATCAGACCGATACCGCGGTGTCCGTAGCGCGTGCCATGCGCACCCTGACTGATCAGGGTTATAGCGTTCTTGCGGCAGTTTGCGCCCCGGCAGATCGCAGCTTTGCTAAAACCATCAAGGTCAAGGAGGTGCTATCATGATCAAAATTGCTCTCCCCAAGGGCAGACTTGGCGACAAGGTGCTTGCCATGTTTGAAAATGCGGGATACGTTTGCCCCGAAATTCATACGCCCTCCAGAAAGCTTGTATTCTCTACCGAAGAGGTATCTTACTTCTACGTAAAGCCCTCGGACGTCCCCATCTACGTGGAGCGCGGCGTTGCCGACATCGGTGTTGCGGGCAGCGACATTCTAATGGAATATGAGCCTGACGTATATTCGCTTCTGGATCTTGGCATTGGCAAATGCAGAATCTGCGTTGCAGCCAAGGCCGAATTCGAAGATGATCTCAGCATGCCCTTGAAGGTCGCAACCAAATTCAAGAATGTTGCAAGCAAATACTATACCTCCTGCGGCAGAGCCATCGATACCATCAAGCTCAACGGATCAATCGAGCTTGCCCCCATTCTCGGGCTTTCCGACGTCATTGTGGATATCGTGGAAACGGGTACTACACTCAAGGAAAACGGACTGGTTGTCAAAGAAACCATCGCACCCGTCAGCGCCAGATTGATCGCCAATAAAACCGCATACAAATTCAACAGCGAAGAGATTACAAAGCTGTTGCAAAAGCTTCAAGACCAAAGAGAGGAATAAACCATGATTCGCATATATGATTTCAATGCCGTACCCGAACAGGAGATCTTTAACCGTTCTCAAGATGCGTTCAACGTTGAAGACATCGTTTCGGAAATCATTGCAAACGTCAGAGCGCAAAAGGATACAGCTCTGCTTGCATACACAGAAAAATTTGACAAGGTCGCGCTTTCCTCGCTGCAGGTGACCGACGAGGAGATTTCCGAGGCTTTTGAGAGCTCCGATCCCGAGTTCATCCGCGTCATGCGCGACGCGGCAGCCAACATCGAAGCATATCACAAGCACCAGATCAGAGAGGGCTTCGAGATGCAAAAAGATGGCGGCATCATTCTCGGTCAAAAGATCACACCACTTTCCAAGGTCGGTATTTACGTACCCGGTGGCACTGCTGCTTATCCCTCTACTGTACTGATGAATAGCATCCCTGCGAAACTTGCGGGCGTTGGTGAGATCGTTATGGTGACTCCCCCCATGCGCGACGGACGCGTCAATCCCGCTATTCTTTGCGCGGCAAAGATCGCAGGTGTGGACAAGATCTTCAAAATCGGTGGCGCACAGGCTGTTGCCGCGCTTGCTTATGGAACCGAATCCGTTCCTTGCGTGGACAAGATCGTAGGCCCCGGAAACGCGTTTGTGGCAGAAGCAAAACGCCAGGTATACGGCAAGGTCGCTATCGATATGATCGCAGGCCCTTCCGAAATCCTCGTTCTTGCCGATGGAAAATCCAATCCGGAATACGTAGCTGCTGATCTGCTCTCGCAGGCTGAACACGACAAGATGGCAAGCGCCGTTCTGGTCACGGACAGTGCCGATCTTGCACTTGCTGTACAGGCAGAGGTTGAACGCCAGCTCGCCCTTTTGCCTCGCGAACAGATCGCGCGCCCCTCTATCGACAACTTTGGAAAAATCATCGTTTGTTCCGACCTGTGGCAGGCAATCGTCGTTGCAAATCGCATCGCTCCCGAGCATTTGGAGATTTGTGTGGATAACCCATTTGATTACCTTGACAAGATTGAGAATGCAGGCTCGGTATTCTTAGGCAGATACTGTCCCGAGGCGCTTGGCGACTATTACGCAGGCACCAACCACACCCTTCCCACCAGCGGCACGGCAAGATTCTCCAGTCCCCTGTCGGTCGATGACTTTATCAAAAAGATCTCCTATACGTACTATGATCAAAATGCTATACAGAAAGCAGCGCCCGATATTGCTCTGTTTGCACGCAAGGAAGGCTTGGATGCACACGCAAGAAGCGCTGAGGTCAGGATGAAGTCATGAGTAAGTATTTTTCCAGATTGCCGGGTGAGCTCAAGGCATACGTTCCCGGAGAGCAGCCGCGCAATATGCAATCGTTGATCAAGCTCAACACCAATGAATCTCCCTTTCCACCCGCACCTGACGTCATTGAAGCTGTGATTGCTGCAGCTGAGAAAACCAATCTGTACTGCGATCCCACCATGCTTGCCGTAAGAGAGCAGTTGAGCCGTGTATACGGACTTCCCAAGGAATACTTCACGCTCGGAAACGGCTCGGACGAGCTTTTGTCCTTTGCTTTTCTTGCATTTTGCAACAAAGATATCGGTGTTGCTTTTGCGGACATCACGTATGGGTTTTACAGCGTTCTTTCCCGTCTTTACGCAACAAATACTAAGATCATTCCCCTGGACGAGCAGTTTTGCATTGATCCGCAGGCTTACAAGGCCTTGAACAGGACGATCTTTATTGCAAACCCCAACGCCCCCACGGGTATTGCCTTGTCCATTAAACAGATCGAACAGATCCTGCGATCCAACCCCGACAATATCGTTGTGATCGATCAAGCTTACGTGGATTTCGGTGCGGAATGCTGCATTTCGCTTGTTCCCAAATATGATAATCTCGTAGTTGTCAACACGTTTTCTAAATCGCGCAGCTTTGCAGGCGGCCGAGTCGGTTTTGCAGTTGCGCAGCCTGAGCTGATCGCAGATCTTGAAACCATCAGAAATTCGATAAATCCCTATAATATCAACAGCATCTCGCAGGCTGCGGCATGTGCCATTCTGAAAAACAATGACTATTACATGCAGAATTGCAAGATCATCGCGCAGAATCGTGACTACCTGTCAAAAGAGCTGGATGCGCTTGGCTTTGAAACGCTTCCCTCCAAGACAAACTTTGTCTTTGCCAAGCATCCGCACATCACCGGCAAGCAGCTTTATCTCGGGCTCAAGGAAAAAGCTATCCTTGTGCGTCACTTTGATTCCCCTCGAATCAGCGACTATTGTCGTATTACGGTTGGCACAAAAGAACAAGTTGATGCTCTTTTGGTCGCTATCCGATCCTTGTTGTGAAAGGAGTTATACACATGAGAACTTGGGAAATTAATAGAAAAACAAATGAAACTGATATTTCGCTTAAGTTGAATATTGACGGTAGCGGTATCAGTAATATTCAGACCGATTGCGGCTTTTTGGCGCATATGCTCACACTCTTTGCCAAGCACGGTGGTTTTGACCTGACGTTAACCTGTAAAGGTGACAGTCAAGTCGATTTTCATCACACCGCAGAAGACATCGGTATTTGCTTAGGACAAGCCTTCAATAAAGCGCTTGGCGATTGCAAGGGCATCTACAGATACGGTGACATTATCCTGCCCATGGATGAAGCCCTGATGCTTTGTGCCGTGGACATTTCCGGGCGTAATTATCTTGGCTATGTCGTAGAACTGCCCACAGCGCGTGTAGGCGACTTTGATACAGAGCTTGCAGAGGAATTCTGGACGGCCTTTGTGCGCAATGCCAACGTCACGCTTCACCTGCAAATGCTTGCCGGTAAGAATTCTCATCACATTATTGAAGCAGAATTCAAGGCCGTTGCCCGTGCGCTTGCCAAGGCTTGCGCGATCGATGCTGCAAAGGCCGATCAGATCCCCTCAACGAAAGGTGTATTATGACAACGATCATTGATTACGGTGTAGGAAATCTGTTTTCCCTGACCTGCTCTCTCGAAAAGATCGGAGAGACTGTCGAGGTAACGTCCGATCCCGATAAAATTCTTGCAGCCGAGCGTATCATTCTGCCCGGTGTAGGTGCATTTGAGGATGCAGCGCAAAAACTGCGCGACAGCGGACTTGACAAGCTTCTCTTGCAAAAAGCAGCGACCGGCACACCCATTCTCGGCATCTGCCTTGGTATGCAAATGCTTTTTGATAAAAGCTTTGAATTCGGAGAACATACAGGCCTTGGCCTGATACACGGCAACGTGCGACCGATCGCACCGCTGATCGGCTCGCTCAAATCCCCTCAAATGGGTTGGAACGCTCTTGTTTTCCCAAAAGACAAGCCCAAACATCCGATCTTCAAATACGTCAATGAGGGTGATTACGTATATTTTGTGCATTCATACGCCGCTATGGAATGCGAAGCGTCTGTGAGCGCGCAGACCGAATACGGCGCACTGCTCACCGCTGCTGCTTGCAACGGTAACGTATACGGTATGCAATTCCATCCCGAAAAAAGCGGCAACGTAGGGCTAGCAATCTTGCGAGCTTTTACTGAAATCCCGACAACTCAGCCTTAACGGAGGTTATTATGATTCTATTTCCCGCCATAGACCTGATAGACGGCAAAGCAGTCCGCTTGACCAAGGGTGATTATGCGCAAATGACAATTTATAACGATGACCCTGTTGCCGTTGCAAAAGCCTTTGAAGCGGCCGGAGCTACGCATCTGCACGTAGTGGATCTGCAGGGCGCACGTGATGCAGGCACTCCCAATTTCAAAACCGTGGAGGCGATCATCCAAAGCACTTCCCTTTACGTTGAGATCGGCGGAGGTATCCGCGATATGCAAACGGTTGAAAAGTATCTGAATGCAGGTGCATTCCGCGTCATTCTCGGAACTGCTGCGCTGAATGATCCCGAATTTTTGAAGCAGGCAGTCCAACAGTTCGGTGACAAAATTGCTGTCGGAGCGGATCTTCGCGACGGCATGGTGGCAACGCACGGTTGGCTGAATACTTCTTCAGTCAGCGGCACGGAATTCATTGCACAGATGCAACAAATGGGAGTAAAGGTAATCATATGCACCGATATTTCCAAAGACGGTGTACTTGGCGGAACCAACCGAGCACTTTACGAGCAATTGCAAGCTTCGTTCCCTGACATGCAGTTTACTGCATCCGGAGGTATCTCTGATATTGATACCGTGAGAGCGCTTGCTCGCATGAATATGCACGGTGCCATTCTCGGCAAAGCATTATATACGGGCGCTCTTGACTTACGTGACGCCTTGGAGGTGACACGATGATCACCAAACGTATAATCCCTTGCCTGGATGTCAAAGACGGACGCGTTGTCAAGGGTGTCAATTTTGCAGGCCTGCGCGACGTGAACTCCCCTGTCGAGCTTGCTAAGTATTATAGCGAAAACGGTGCTGACGAGCTTGTTTTTTACGATATCGCGGCATCTGCAGCAGAACGTGCGCTGTTTACCGATATTTTGACCGAAACAGCCAGAGAGGTATTTATTCCGCTTACAGTAGGTGGCGGCATCAATTCCCTTTCCGATTTTGAGCGCGTGCTCTCATGCGGAGCCGATAAGGTCAGCGTGAATACGGGTGCGATCAAGAATCCCGATCTGATCTATGCAGCGGCCAGAAAGTACGGCAGCCAATGCGTGGTGCTTTCTGCAGATATCAAGCGTGTAGACGGTGTTTTCCGCGTGTTTGCAAAAGGCGGCCGTGAAAACACGGGGATCGAGGCGCTGGAATGGATCCGACGCGCAGAGCAAAACGGTGCGGGTGAGATCGTCGTCAATTCAATCGATACAGACGGTGTCAAACAAGGCTTTGATCTTGAAATGCTGACACAGGTTTGCAATACGGTCAAGATTCCCGTGATCGCTTCGGGAGGAGCGGGCTGTGTGCAGGATTTTATCACGTTATTTCAATCTGTCCCGGGCGTGGACGCAGGGCTTGCGGCATCCGTCTTCCACTTCGGAGAAATAAAAATTCCCATGCTCAAGCAAAGTCTGCATGAGCAAGGGATCATTGTGAGGTTATAATATGTTAGAAATTAAGGATTTGAAATTTGATCAGAACGGTTTGATCCCCGCAATCGTCGTGGATGCGCAGGACGGCAAGGTTCTGATGATGGCTTATATGAACGCAGAAAGCCTGCAGATCACCATGGACGAGGGTACGACCTGCTTTTGGTCGCGCTCCCGCCAAGAACTTTGGAGAAAGGGCGAAACCTCAGGTAATCGTCAGCACGTTCTCTGCATCAAGGCTGACTGCGACAGAGATACGTTGACCGTGCTTGTTACCAAGGACGGCCCCGCATGTCATACGGGTGCTGAGACCTGCTTCAATGACATTATCTACACAAGCGGCACCGAGCAGCCCTTCTCGCTGAACACACTTGAAGCATTGCTTGCAGACCGCCGTGAAAAAATGCCGGAAGGCTCTTATACCACCTATCTCTTTGCCAAGGGCATGGATAAGATTCTCAAAAAGGTGGGCGAAGAATCCACCGAGGTCATCATCGCGGGCAAAAATCAGGATAAGGCCGAGGCCATTTACGAGATCGCAGACCTTGCTTACCATGTCATGGTCATGATGAACGAAATGGACATTTCAGTCGACGAGGTCAAGAAAGAGCTTGCATCCAGACATATCATTGACCACAAAGTCAAGCAGGAGAAGATGAAATAACAAAAAAAGGAACTTGCCGCCGGGCAGGTTCCTTTTTTACATTTTCGTTCATGCGCGCGTTCTACTTTAGTTACTACGGTGTCGGTGGCAAGACGGCCGTTTTGATATGAGAAAACGCCCCCGATTGCTCGGGGGCGTAAAAACACTTAGGAATAATATGCTTCATATCGTTGAAATACTGCATTGTCAAATCTGTTATAGCGAACTTGTTTTTCCTCTTTATAGGAGGTCAACGTAATCGCTAAATTTGCATATTTCTCCATTCCTTCCTCATCGGGATCTGATGAATTAACATATGCAGTTAACAAATTTATCGAGTAATCAAAGCCATAGAGAACAGATTTCTCGTACAATTCAATCGTGCACATATAGTTTTCCGATGCGCCTTGATTCTCATATCTCATATAGTCGGGCAGGGTTACTTGAATAAGTTTGCGAAGCGCGCTCTCAACACCTACGGATGTCTTAAGTTGATAGTACGCTTGGCAAAATTCATCGAGTTCCAACGGCTCTGCGATAGCACGAATGGCCTTACCTGTGAAGTTTACTGCTTTGAGTATTCCAGAAGCATCCGAATCTATTGCAACATCTACGATTTTATCAAGAGTCCAAGAATAAACATCTTCATTCGTTGCATTAACAAAAGTTTTCATTTGGAACTCTGCTAATGTAAGATCACACGCTTCTTGATACCAATTTGCCAACTCCAAAGCAGCATCTCTCAAATCCTTCGGATTGCTCGTATCATTATAGATAGCAAGCAAAACATCAACATATCCGCTTTTCACTTGGCGCAGGGCGACATATTGTGAAACCGACTCCAATGCTTGGTATGCATTCTCGGCAAAACCGACGATAGCCATTACACACTCAATTTCAGTTGGAGATACAGCCTTTTCTAACACGGATTGAATTGCCGATGCATCCTTATTGTGCAGGACGGAGTAAAGCATATCAATGTCGATCGGAGCTTCGGTCGGATCGCCTAAATACATATTTCCAACATAAAGTATGAAATTTGTGCTTGATTGTTCAAAGAATTTGAACGATACTTCTTCCGCTTTTTCGCCCGTTATAATATCGTATAGAGTAAGTTTATATAAGTCTTTCTTGGATATGAGGCTATCGTTGGGATCAAAAATATAGCTCGGCTCTGCGGTAATGTGAATAAGCTCCCACGCCTGTATTCCCAACATTAACTTTGTATCGCTTTGCAAATCGTTATAAAAGGTTGTTGCGTAGGAAGAATTCTCCTCTCCGAATATTTCCACAAAGTTTTCTGAATATTCTTCAGCGCGGTAAGCATCGGCAGATACATCCCATACCCTTTTGGCATTGTTCGTATTATAATACCAATAATTGCCCGCAATTGTAGGTTGATCAGAACTGTAATAATAAGGCGTTACGCGTAACGGATAAACATTATCATTATTAATTGTTACCAAAGCCCACTCATCAGCAGTTCCTGTATAGTATAATCTTTCAAGATTTGAACAACCGTAAAAGACATTGTGTCCAAGTGTTTGAATATTACCAGGAATTGTAATGGAGGTTAAACTCGTGCAACCTTCGAACGCCCAGTCGCCAATCTCTACCACCGGCAGTCCCTCATATGCGGCAGGAATTACGATCTCAGTATCAGTGCAGTTTCCAATGCCAGTAACAATATATCCGGTTCCTGCGTCGTTCAATTTGTATTCCAAACTGACATTTGCATCATCGGGCTGAACATCAGAGCCTGTCCAGTTGTAATGAATGGTTGCGTTGGTGAGACATTCGTTGTATTCGCCAATTGTAATTGCTGCCCATTCTTCCTCCGTACCGGTGTAGTAAACGTTGGTCAAGTCAGTACATCCCTCGAACGCACCCTCATCAATGCTGGTGATGCTTTCGGGAATCGTAATACTCTTCAATTCGATACACCCTGCAAACGCCGCATAACCAATGTTTGTGACGGTGGCGGGGATTTTGCTGTTTTGGCATCCAGCAATCAATGTACCCGTTGCGGTTTCTATCAAACAGTCATCTATGCTGTGATAAACTGTATTGCCTGATGCCACCACCATACTCGTCAGTCCGGCGCAACCATAGAACACCCCATCACCAATACTCATGACGCTGTCGGGAATAGTGATACTCGTCAAGCTGGTACAGTAAGAGAACGCAATCAAATCAATACTCGTTACGCTGTCGGGGATGGTAATACTTGTTAAGCCACTACAACCGTGGAACGCCGCACCACCAATACTCACGACGCTGTTTGGGATTGTAATGTTATTCAGTCCAGTACAACCATCGAACGCAAAATAGCCAATGCTCGTAACGCCGGTTCCGATTGTGATTTTGGTCAACTCGGTGCAACCTTCAAATGCCCAGTCGCCAATCTCTACCACCGGCAATCCCGCATATGTGGTAGGAATTACAAGTTCTGTATCTGTGCAAGTTCCAATGCCTGCAACAATATAACCTGTTTCGTCGATGTTTAATTCGTATTCCAAACCAACGCTGGCATTGCTCATTGGTTCATCGGAATCAGGAGTTGAATCGATAACCGTAACAACGCATGTAGCCACATATGTTCCATCTACTGTTATTGCGGTAATAGTTACTGTTCCCACAGATTCGGCCCGAAGAACAGCCACGGTACTATCCTCTACCGACACCCCAAGATTGACCACGGATTCATCCGAACTAATCCATCGTACTGCGGTAATACTGGCATTATCAGGATTAATGGTAGCTGTAATAACATGATGCACACCGACTTCTAAGGCCACAACAGTTTCACTCAAAGTAATTCTATTTACAGGAATATATTTCCAGTTGTAGTGAATCGTTGCGTTGGTAAGGTAACTATTACTACCATTTCGTTCTTCAATCGAAATTGAAGTCCAGTCATTTGCTCTACCGGCATAATAAACTTCGTTCAGCCAATCGCACCAAATGAACGCACCTGCTCCAATGCTGTTAATACTATTGGGAATGATTATGCTATTCAATCCGCTATCTAAAAACGCCCTTTCGCCAATACGTGTAACGCCATTCGGAATGGTGATGCTGGTTAAACTCGTACAATGACTGAACATATCTGGACTTACAACGGTAATACCATTGCCAAGGGAAACGCTGATCAAGCTGCCACAACTTTCAAATGCGGCTTTTCCAATATTTGTAACGTTATCTGGAATGGTAATGCTGGTTAAATCAAAACACATCCAAAAGGCATAAATACCAATGTGTGTGACACCTGTACCAATGGTAATCCTCTGCAATCCGTAACATAGGTAGAATGCATAATCGCCAATACTGGTTACACTATCAGGGATAGTGATACTCGTCAAGTTTTCGCAATAATGGAACGCCCAGTCGCCAATCTCTACCACTGGCAATCCCGCATATGTGGTAGGAATTACAAGTTCGGTATCGGTGCAAGTTCCAATGCCTGCAACAATATAACCTGTTCCCTCTTCGTTTAGTTCGTATGTCAAGCCAATGCTAACTATATATTTTTCACCACACATATCGCACGTTCCCTCCACATAATTGTGGTCACGCATTGGCAAGGTTGCGGCAATCGTGTCTCCACAATCGCAGGTTTGCTGTTGCACGCCCTGCTCAGTACATGTGGCATCTTTAACAACGACCCAATCGCCATAGATGTGTACATGTGGTTCGGTTTCGGGCACCGATGTACTCTCGTCGGTGGTATCTTCGCCATCGGTGGTTTCTTCGCCATCGGTGGTTTCTTCGCCATCGGTGGTTTCTTCGCCATCGGTGGTTTCTTCGCCATCGGTGGTTTCTTCGCCATCGGTGGCCACTTCACCATCGGTGATTTCTTCACCATCGGTGGGTTCTTCACCATCGGTGGTCACTTCGCCATCGGTGGGTTCTTCGCCATCTGTGGCCACTTCACCATCGGTGGTTTCTTCACCATCGGTGGGTTCTTCACCATCGGTGGTCACTTCGCCATCGGTGGTCACTTCGCCATCGGTGGTCACTTCGCCATCGGTGGTCACTTCGCCATCGGTGGTCACTTCGCCATCGGTGGTCACTTCGCCATCGGTAGTGAATTCCTCATCGCTGGTTTCTTCACCGTCGGTGGTCACTTCACCATCGGTAATCGCTTCACCATCAGTGGGAGTACCCTGTTCACACGCAATGAAAAGCAATGTGAGTACGAGAAGAACCGCAATAATCCAAAATGCCTTTTTTTTCATTTTTTACTCCAACATTCCAAATTCAGCTACCGTAAAAACGGTATAACCTATCATAATTTTATCACTTTTTCCAAATTGTGTAAATGTAACTATTATACAAATATAATGATATAAAGTTGTAGAAAACCACAAAATCTCGGAGCAATCGGTGACGTATCTGTTTTGTGATACTGCATCTAGTATCAGGGGAGTTTACAAAATCAACATCTGGTGTTATAGTACAGATAGAATGCTGATGCTAAGGTTGTTAACAGTGAGCTACGGCAGACACAAAATCTACTCCGATACAAGAGAAATCACAGCAGCCAATGTCAGGGACGAAGCACAAAAAAAGTGAGCGGGAGCCAAGCCCCCGCCCTACGTCTATATTCAATTCATCTCACAAAACGCGCCGTTGGTGAAGTCCGGGAAGTCTACGGGGGCACCCCCCTTAGCAATCGAGATTTCGGAAAGCGGTGTGACAGCCATCCATGCGGCTGCGTCATACACGTCGATGGGGCAAGGTGTGCCGTTGCGTACTGCCTCGATGAATGCGTCATAGACCAAGCCGTCCATGCCACCGTGGCCGCCGCGCAAGCCCTCTTTGAGGTACTTTTCCCAAACGGGATGCTCGTATTTTTCCAAGTAGCGTTCAGCATTGTTCCATTGCTTGGACCAGCACCAGTGATCTGCCTCGGTAAAGTCGCTGTCAAGGTAGATAGAGTTATTATCTTCCATGTACATGCCGAGTGTGCCGCGAATCGTAAATCTTCTGCTGTATGCTCTGGGCAGCGTAGTATCCAGGCTGAGCATGATGGTCTCACCGTTTGCGCATTTGATGATGGTGGTGACTACATCTCCCTGTGCAAAGCTTGCCGTCTGCAGCGCGGGATCAACGTCAGTATGGTTCTTGGCAAATTCATTCATTCCGCGAGATTTGCTTGCCATCGAAACAAGAGAGAGGAAACGGTTGCCGCGATTGATATTCAGCACCTGCGCAATGGGGCCAAGCTCATGCGTGGGATAATTCTCGCAGTTTCTGTGCAGATAGTTCCGCAGTCTGTAATGTCTGTTTTCGTTTCCGTGCGCAACCTCACTGCGCAGATCATGGCAATAACCGCCCTCGCAATGCACGATCTCACCAAAAAGTCCTTGCTTGATCATATTCATGACCATCATTTCAATTCTGCCATAGCAGCAATTTTCAAGGAACATAAAGGGCGTCCGTGTACGCTCATAGGTGCGGACAAGCTCCCAGCACTGGTCAATCGAATATGCACCGCCGACCTCCATGCCCACGGCAATTCCCTTTTCCATAGCCTCAACGGCAATCGGAACGTGTGATTCCCAAGAAGATATGATCAAAACAGCATCGACAAGCTGCCCGTCAAGTACGTCATGCCAATTTGTGCTTGCAAACGGCTTGTCTTGTCCATGCCTGATCACGGTATCCACGGCCCACTGCAATCTATCTTCATACGTATCACATACAGCCGTAACACACATATTATCCATTTCCAAAAGACAATGCTCCAGCATGTATTGGCCTCTGCATCCAATGCCTATAACACCTACTCTGACTTTTTCCATTGCTATGTCCTCCGTGTATTCACCTTGATATTTGCTCAATGCCGCCTTTACTGCGATACGCAGCCAATACGAGTCTTACGACCTTGGCGGCCTCCTTTGCATCTATTGCAAAGTGTCTGCCGGCTGCTACGCAATCATAGAAATCGGCAATTAATGCAGCATGTCCGCTGCCATAACATGCTTTACCAAGCACTTGAGCAGCGTCTTCATAATGCTCGTGCCTGTTTCCGAAAAGCACATCCTTGGGCATGAGCTTGATCCATTCCCCATCTGCCTTGACCGTAATCTCTACAGGGCAATCTGTTGCCCCTCCGTTTGTGGCATAAAAGGTAAAGCCGTTATCCTTTTCACCTGCTAAAATTACTGCAGTGTCCTCGACCTCAATCTCATCCGCAAGTGTCATGCAAGAAATCGTTCCTCGCAAGACATCCGGCATACCGACAAGCCATTGCACAAGATCCAACGTATGGAGTGCTTGATTGATCAGCACTCCGCCTCCCTCGGTATCCCACTTTCCTCTCCAGTCACCGGAACGGTAATACGCAGCATCTCTGTGCCATGTGACGCTTGCGGCCGCACAGACAGATTTTTTGCCATTCAAATAAGCCTTAACCGCTTGATTGGCAGGGTTGTATCGATTTTGAAAACATACGCCCACTTGGCGATCGCTCTTTTCGGCAGCTCTCAAAACACGTACAATATCTTGCTCGGTAATACAAAGCGGTTTTTCGCAAAGCACGTTCACGCCATGCTCCAAGGCCGTTATGATCATATCCGCATGCAGATAATGCGGTGTGCAGATATGTACGACATCAATCTGTTCCGCTTCCAGCATGGCAACATAGTCGGTATAGTGACGTTCGCCCGGGGCATTACGGAGCGCTTCCGGATCGCAATCACAAATCGCAACGATGGTATGCCCCTGCTGTGACAATACTTGTGCATGCAATTTTGCAATATTGCCGTATCCGATAATAGCTGACTTCATGACAGTCTCCTTTACTTGCTGCCAAACGTGCCTGCGGTATCGGCAACTGCACCGTCGTCACAGGTCTTCTTCACAGAATTCGCTACGTGCTGCTGAAGCTCTCTGTAGTAACGCTCCTCGTCAACGGGCAGCGTAATGGTCTCACCGTTGTTCCAACCGGAAAGCTCCATAGCGTTCATCATTTCAACACCGTTGATACCTTCGGTACCATCTACAAACAAGGGCTCTTCACCGCGGATCGCTGCAACAAAGTTATTGATAATGCCCGTGTGCTGCTGATTCTCACCATCAGTCTCAACTTCTATCTTCGTGCATTTAGGAGGAATAAAGCCGGTATCGGCCGATTTCGCCCATTCCTGCGTATCGTTTTCGTTCTTCCAGTAATAGAGCTTATTGTTCTCAACCAACAGCTTGCCAAGAGTACCGGAAATTTCAAAACGGTTTGTACCGGGAGCTTCACCCGTAGTGGTAATAAACATACCGGTGGCACCGTTCTTGTAACGGAAATATGCGGTAACCTCGTCCTCTACCTCAATGTCGTGCCATTTGCCGTACTGGCAGAAGCCGTTGATTGCAACAGGCATTTCGCCAACTACCCATTGAACAAGGTCGATCTGGTGCGGGCATTGATTGATCAGTACACCGCCGCCTTCACCTTCCCAGGTAGCACGCCAGCTGCCACTGTCATAATACTGCTGTGTACGGTACCAGTCGGTAATGATCCAAGTCACTCTCTGCAACTCGCCAATACCGCCCGATTGTACGATCTCGCGCATTTTGCGATATACGCAGTTTGTACGCTGATTGAACATCATAGCAAACAGCGCATTGCACTGCTTTGCGCATTCGTTCATTTCCTTGACCTGTCTTGTATATACGCCGGCGGGCTTGTCACAAATAACGTGAATGCCGCGCTTCAAGCACTCCATGACCATTTCGGGATGGAAATAGTGCGGAACGACAACCATGACCATATCACAAAGGCCGCTGTCCAGCATGTCGATATAGTTATCAAAATATGTAATATCCTGACCCACGGTTCTGGTCTTCATGACCTCGATCTTTGCGGGATTGTTATCGCAAAGTGCGGTGACGACAGCATTGGGCGCATGACCGGGATTGAATACACCTGCCATATAGTGCGTGCCCTGATTACCAAGACCAATAATACCAACTCTTACCTTTTCCATTTTACTACTCCTTTACAGATGATTTTGAATGTATCGAATACTGCGACCAACCTGCTCCATCGGATCGGGCATGGTTGCTGCGTTATCCTGCTCAACGAGGAAATACTGTGCGCCTGCTGCACGCATACGCGGAATCAGAGATGCGAAATCGATATTGCCGTCACCAACCGGGGCAAATACCGGTGTAAACCCACCGATAGCCTGCTCGGAATTCGCGATCATATAATCCTTGAGATGGACACAGCAGATCCTTCCTTTCAGGCGGTCTACGGTAGCACCGATGTCCACGCCACCGTACTGCAGCCAATAGGTATCCAGCGTATAGTTGATGTGAGGCGCATTTTCAATGATATAATCAAACACAGTTTGTCCACCATGCTTGAAAAATTCGAAATGATGGTGATGATAAAAGAATGAAAAGCCATTCTCTTGCATAATCTCACCCGCACGGTCAAGCTGTTCGATCATACTCTTGCAGCGCACCTCGTCCGCGATCGCATCGGGAGGCATAGCACCCAAACCAATATTTTTGCAACCGAATTTTGCGTGCTCCTCCATCAGTGCCTGCGTATCATTGATGATGCGGTCCATGGGTACGTGCGTCAGCACCACGGGCAATCCGGTAGCCGCGCTGACACGCGCGATCCTGTCGGGCTCAAAAGCACCGCCGGAATACTGGATATACGAATATCCCATTTCCTTGAGTGCCTTGGCAGCTTCCAGAAAATGCTCCTCGGTATCCAGATAATTGCGAATTGAAAACAGATTAAGTCCCGCTTGCATTCTTAACAAATCCTCCTTGTGTTTGTTGATAACCGTTTTGCACCAGCAGCTCTTTGAGCGCGTTTGCAGCAGCATCAAAGGCTTGGTCGTTGGATGCAAAAGTATATTTATTCTTCATTTCCTGATTATCGATCTGTGCATATCCGGCAAATACACGCAAGTGCGGCTCCAGCGTCAGTACGACGTCCGCATCGGAATCGATCATAGCGATCAGCTGATCGATCTTTCCGTCTCCATGTCCCGCAGGTACGATCTCACCCGTATCTGCAATGACGTCCTTGATATGAAAATACTCGGTACGTGCGTGCAGGCTTTGCAGCGTTTTATCTGCAGATTGACCTACCTGTAAAAAGTTTGCAGGATCGTAAACAAAATACATTCCATTGACGTTTTGCATCAAAAGCTCCACTCTTTCAAGAGTGTCACCGTAAATGTCCTTTTCGTTCTCATGGCAAAGCATCACGCCGTACCTATCTGCTACCTCGATCATGCGGTGAAGATATTCGTAAACCTTTTCTGGCTGATCGTAAGCGTTAAAAAAGCTGAACATACGAATTCTTTTTGCGCCAAGCACTTGCGCAAGCTCACATACGTGCGAGACGGTCTTCAGATATTCCTCAATATCCACGGAAACATCTACCTTGCCCAAAGGAGAGCCGACCGACCAAACGGTAATGCCTTGACTCTCAAGCTGCTGCTTGATTTGTGCAGCCTCTTCAAGCGTCAGATCCTTCACGTTTTTCCCCGCAACCGAACGCAGCTCGGTCAGAAAAATTCCATTTCTCTTCATCGCATCAATCTGGCCTTGTAAGGACGGGCTTGCCTCATCCGAAAATGCACAAAGTCTGATCATTGTTTGCCTCCGATTTCTGATAATTCCAAATTTTCAAATATATTTTTTGAAAATTCATCGCATAATTTGCAAATCCCATTGCTTTTTTTGCATTTATATTGTACAATATATATAAGACTCTGTCAAGAGTATTCAGAGCAACTTTTTTCATTTTTCCCGCAGCCTATCAATAAAGAACGAGGACATAGCGTGAATGTTCACTCTACCGTTTGTTTAGTATGCATTCACGCATAAACTTCACCTAAAAATGGATCCCAACCCATTTTTGGAGCAAAGCCCCACGGTGAAGTTTCAAAACTATTTAAGCCGCCATAGGCGGCATGGAGGTTACTATGAAACAATTTATGGATCGCGATTTTCTGCTCTCGAATCCAACGGCCGTAACACTTTATCACGAGTACGCGGCAAGCATGCCTTTGGTTGATTACCATTGCCACATCGATCCCAAAGAAATTTGGGAGAACCGTCAGTTTGAAAACCTGACGCAAATCTGGCTTGGCGGTGACCACTACAAATGGCGCATCATGCGCTCCAACGGTGTTCCGGAGGAATACATCACCGGTAACGCACCCGACCGCGAAAAATTCCAAAAATTTGCTGAGGCTCTCCCCCGTGCAATCGGTAACCCCATGTACCATTGGTGCCACCTCGAGCTCAAGACCTACTTTGGATACGACGGTGCCCTGAACGGTCAGACAGCACAAACGGTTTGGGATCTGTGCAACGAAAAGCTCAAAACCATGCGCGCAAGAGATTTCATCAAGGCAAGCAACGTTGCCATGATCGGCACGACGGACGATCCCTGCAGCGATCTGGCTTATCACGCACTGATCGCAACTGCAGACTTAAAAACCAAGGTTTGCCCCAGCTTCCGTCCCGATCCTGCGCTCAACATGCACAAGAAGGGCTTTGCGGAATACATAGCAAAGCTTTCCGCGACAAGCGGTATTGAGATCAAGACGGTAGGTGACGTCAAGGCTGCGCTGAGCGCACGTATGGATCATTTTGCTACACACGGTTGCCGCGCAAGTGACCACGGCCTTGATTACATCATGTACCGCACGGCAAGTGAGGACGAGATCAACAAGGCTCTTGCTTCTGCCCTTGCAGGACAGACCGTCCCCATGGAGCTTGTGGAAGCATACCAGACCGAGCTGCTTTTGTTCTGCGGACGCGAGTACGCCAAGCGCGGATGGGTCATGCAGCTGCACTTCAGCTGTATGAGAAATCCCAACAGCCGTCGCTTTGCGGAGCTTGGCCCCGACACGGGATTTGACTGCATTGCCGTGACCGACAGCTGCGCTGCACTCTACCGTCTGATGGATGCGTGGGACAAGGATAACTCCCTGCCTCGCACAATTCTTTACAGCCTCAATCCCGCCGATAACCAATGGATCGATACGCTCTTGGGCGCATTCCAGGACAGCTCTGTTCCCGGCAAGATCCAGCACGGCAGCGCATGGTGGTTTAATGATAACAAGGTGGGTATGCAGGATCAGCTGACCAGCCTTGCCAACCTTTCCATTCTTGGCAACTTTGTTGGCATGCTGACTGACTCCCGCAGCTTTCTTAGCTACACCAGACACGAATACTTCCGCAGAATTCTCTGCAACCTGATCGGCACGTGGATCGAAAATGGCGAGTACCCTTGCGATATTCCCACCGCAGGAGCACTCGTTCAGGATATTTGCTACAACAACGCAGCCCGCTATTTTGAACTTTAAAAGGAGAGTTACGCTATGCAAATGACGTTTCGCTGGTACGGCGAAGGTAATGACAAAATCAGCCTTGCCGATATCAAACAAATTCCCGGTGTCAGCGGTATCGTTTGGGCCTTACACGACAAGATGCCCGGAGAGATCTGGCAGCCCGAGGAAATCGCAAAGGTAAAAGCACAGCTTGACGAATACGGCTTCAACATGGACGTCGTTGAATCTGTCAACGTGCACGACGACATCAAGATCGGTCTTCCCACAAGAGATGGCTACATCGAAAACTACAAGCAGACCATTCGCAATCTTGCGCCTTTTGGCGTCAAGGTCATCTGCTACAATTTCATGCCGATCTTTGACTGGACAAGATCCAATCTGTTCCATCCCGTAGGCGACGGATCGACCGCTTTGTTCTATGAAAAGAACATGATCCAGGACGACTATAATGCTATGGCTAAGTACATTCTGGACTTCACCGAGAAATACAACATGTCCTTCCCCGGCTGGGAGCCTGAGCGTATGGCTAAGCTGGACGAGCTGTTCAAGGCTTATGCAGGCGTTGATCACGAAAAGCTGTGGGCCAACCTCAAATATTTCCTTGAAGAACTCATGCCCGTGTGCGAGGAGACCGGTATCAAGATGGCGATTCACATGGACGATCCGCCTTGGGACATCTTCGGTCTGCCCAGACTTTTGGTGGACGAGCCCTCGATCGATCGTTTCCTTTCCATGGTGGACCACCCGTGCAACTGTCTGACACTGTGTTCGGGTAGCTTGAACGCGAACCCCAACACCAACGTAGCAGATATCGTGCGCAAGCATTGCGACAGAATCGCATTTGCCCACATCCGTAACGTCAAGCACTTCGAAAACGGTGACTTCTCCGAAGCCAGCCACCGTGACTGTGATGGCGATACCGGCATTCTTGACATACTTAAGGCTTACCACGACGGCGGCTACCAAGGCTACATTAGACCCGACCACGGCAGACACCTGTGGGGAGAAGGCCCCGGCACAGTCAGACCCGGCTACGGACTTTATGACAGAGCGCTTGGCATTATGTATATGCTTGGCGTTTGGGACATGCTTGATAAATTGGAGGAAAAATAATTATGATGAATTTACCGTTGAACATTGATTATACCGGCAAGGTTGTTGTCGTTACCGGTGCGGGTGGCTTGATCTGCGGTGCCATGGCACGCGCATTTGCTCAGTGCGGTGCAAAGGTTGCAGCACTTGACCTCAACGAAGAAGCAGTAAACAAGCTGGCTGACGAACTGAATGCCGAAGGCTTTATCTGCAAGGGCTACAAGGCAAACGTGCTTGATCCCGAAGCGCTCGAAGCAGTTCACGCACAGGTACTTGCCGATCTTGGCAAATGCGACGTGCTCGTTAACGGTGCGGGCGGCAACAATCCCCGCGCAACCACCACAAACGAATATCATCACGAGGCAACTCCCGATGGCAAGTCCTTCTTTGATCTTGACGCGGGCGGTGTGGATTTCGTATTCAAGCTCAATTTCCAGGGCACGCTGCTGCCCACCCAGGCATTTGCCAAGGACATGCTGGAGAACGGCGGCTGCATTCTCAATATTTCTTCCATGAATGCATACACCCCTCTGACCAAGATTCCCGCATATTCGGCAGCAAAGGCAGGCATTTCCAACTTCACCCAGTGGCTTGCTACCCACTTTGCAGGTACGGGCATCCGCTGCAACGCCATCGCTCCCGGCTTCCTGGTTTCCGCGCAGAACTATTCTCTGCTCTTCAACGAGGACGGCACACCTACTGCAAGAAGTGCTAAGATCCTGAACGGTACCCCTTGCCACAGATACGTACAGGCAGAGGAACTGCTGGGTGCTACACTCTTCCTTTGCGACGATAAGAGTGCATCTGCCATTACAGGCGTGGTGCTTCCCATTGACTGCGGCTTTGCTGCATATTCCGGTGTATAAGGAGGCTGTATCATGACTGTACTTGAAAGATTTACCCGCGTGGGCATCGTTCCCGTGGTTGTCATTGACAAGGTTGAGGATGCCGTTCCCTGTGCCAAGGCACTGCTTGCGGGCGGTGTTGACGTCATGGAGATTACCTTCCGTACCGCAGCTGCTCCCGATGCTATCAAGGCCGTTTCCGAGGCTTGTCCCGATATGTTGGTCGGCGCAGGTACCGTACTTAATCTTGACCAGTGCAAGCTGGCTTGCGAAATGGGTGCAAAGTTCATCGTTTCTCCCGGTTTTGACCGTGACGTAGTTGCTTACTGCATCGAAAACGGCATTGCTACCACCCCCGGCTGCGTAACTCCCACAGAAATCACAGCTGCCGTCAATATGGGGCTCAAGGTCATCAAGTTCTTCCCTGCCAATATTTACGGTGGTTTGAACGCAATGAAGAATTTGTCCGCTCCTTTTGTTGGCATTAAGTTCCTGCCCACGGGCGGCATCAACACCGCGAACGTGCGCGAGTACATCGATGCTCCCTTTATTCATGCTGTGGGCGGTTCCTGGATCTGCCCCCGTGCTGACATAGCTGCAGGCAATTGGGAAAAGATCACCGCGCTGTGCAAAGAAGCACGCGCAGCAGCGTTTGACTAATTGGAGGATATTATGGCAAAGATTATAACCTTTGGTGAGCTGATGCTCAGACTTCAGCCCAATAATTATGAAAGATTTGTACAAGCCAGCCAGGTAGAATTCACCTTTGGCGGCGGTGAAGCAAACGTGGCCGTCTCTCTTGCCAATTATGGCATGGATGCTGCGTTTGTGACCAAGCTCCCCGCACATGCCATCGGTCAGGCGGCTGTCAATTCCCTGCGCAGATACGGCGTGGATACCTCCATGATCGTTCGTGGCGGTGACCGCGTTGGTATCTACTTTAACGAAAAGGGTGCTTCTCAGCGCGGCTCTGTTTGCATTTACGACCGAGCAAACTCGGCTATTGCAAAGGCATCTGCAGAGGATTTCGATTGGGACAAGATTTTTGACGGTGCGGATTGGTTCCACTTCACCGGCATTACTCCTGCTCTTGGTCAGAACGTAGCTGACATTTGTCTGGATGCCTGCAAGGCGGCAAAGGCGCGTGGTATCAAGATCTCCTGTGACCTCAACTACCGCGGCAAGCTGTGGACGCGCGCACAGGCAAGAGAGACCATGACCAAGCTTTGCGAGTACGTAGACGTTTGTATTTCCAACGAGGAAGATGCAAAGGACGTTTTCGGTATCGAGGCTGAGGCAACCGACATTTACGGTGGTACGCTCAACCATGAGGGCTACAAGTCTGTTGCAAAGCAGCTTGCTGACAAATTCGGCTTTGAGATGGTTGCCATTACTCTGCGAGAAAGCCACAGCGCAAGCGCAAACGGCTGGAGCGCAATGCTTTACAACGTCGCAGAGGACGCTTACTGCTTCTCCAAGAAGTACGAGCTGACCATCATTGACCGCGTTGGCGGCGGTGACTCGTTTGGCGGTGGACTCATCTACTCTGTCCTTTCGGGCAAGACTACGCAACAGGCTGTCGAATTCGCGGTTGCTGCATCCGCACTCAAGCACACCATTGGCGGTGACTACAACATGGTCACGGTTGCTGAGGTAGAAAAGCTTGCAGGCGGCGACGGCTCGGGCAGAATTCAGAGATAAGAAACAATATACGAAAAAACCCACCGGACTTAACCGGTGGGTTCATTTGTGCCAACAGACGCATTCAAATCGTAATATTCATACGAAAACTCACCTGCATATGCAGATATCTCTCCGTCATTACAGTATATCGTACCTGAAATACTTGAGAAACTTGTTTCATTCTTATCGATCATAAGAAATTCATCTATTGTTCCAGCAAAATATACCTCAATATCCAGTCCCATTATGATGCTGACACCAATCGTTTTGACGTATGAAGAAAAAGTAAAGGTCTTCAGCTTATCATTAAAGTAAAAAGATGCTGCGCCAATCTCTTCAACGTATGGTGGAATAATGACATTGTCAAGTGCCGTTTCAGCAAACGAATATTCTCCAATCGTTTTCAAGCTATACGGCAAATCTATTTCTTTTAGCTCAAAACAGCCATGGAAACAAGAATCACCTATCTCACGCAAGTTGTCACCGAAGGTTACTTCAGACAAAACATTGCAGGCGTAAAACACGCTATCTCCCAACACCTCAAGGCTGTCCGGTAACACAACTGATTTCAAAGAACGACAACCTTGAAATGCAAGATTTTCAATGACAACAATTCCTTCAGAAACAACCACTTCTTCCAAAATATGTTGCATGTCATATGTCTCTTGAAATGCCCCATTTTTTATGCTTGTCACAGGAATCCCTTGTACTTCGGAGGGGATTACCAAATTCCGTTGTCTCTTATTTCGAGATTCCCAACCAATAGCAGAGCAAAATTCCCCCGATTCATCTACCCAATACTGCACACCATTATCAATAATAATCCGCTCTGTATCTTCTGGTTCGGTAAGATGTTCTACACCGGGATCAGTATTAGTTTCTGGCTCTGTTTCCATCCCTGTATCAGATTCCGTTTCAGTTTCGCTTTCGGTCTCACCTATGATCGCATCAATCTCATCCTTGTGCTTCATATAATACTCATAAAGTCTTTCAAGAAATTCGCCAAGGTCTTGCATGCTCTCTACTACCAAGCCGTCGCTTTGCATGGATTGCAGCTTATCGATGACCGAGTCAGCCGTTCCTGCGCCAAGGGCTGAGAACAGCTTTTCTGTGATCTCCCATTCGATCCAATTGATCTGCAGTTTGGTGTGCGTGGGTGAGGTAGGATCTTCGGGATTACCGACTTGCTGATCCAACGGGAAGATGACTTTGTCAATCACCTGACTGCTCCACTCCTGTACAGGATCTGCGCTAAGAATGACAAGCGAAAGCGGCAGAGATACGACCAATAAGCAAAACGCCAAGGCAAGGCACGCAGCGCTTATCAGCAGCGTGCGGATCCTCTTATGTCGTCTGGCTTTCAGAATGCCCAGCTTGGTTTCATATTGCACGTACTCAATGATATACTTTTGATCAATGGAGGAAATGGCATCAATCATACGGTCATTGGTCATAACAAAATGCCCTCCTTTGCCAGTTTTTCGCGAAGAGATTGCTTGATAAAGACGATCTGCTTATTGATCTTAGAACGGCTGACACCCAATTCGTCTGCAATCTCCTCGATCTGCTTACCGAAATAGTATCTGCCAATAAAAATGTACCTCTGCTCTTTGTCCAGACTTGACAGGTAGTCGTCTATGATCATGGCAAGCTCGTATGTAAGCTCTGTTTCATGGCAATCTGCCAGTACATCCTGGAGATCTGAAAGCGAAACAGCCTGGCAGTGCCCGCCTCTTTTTTGGGCATTCTGCTTGCGGCAAACCATCAGGGCTTGATTTCGCATAATAGAAGCCAAAAAGGCTTTGAGCAGGTACGGGCGCTCTGGTGGGATGGCATTCCATGTGGCCAGATATGTGTCATTGAGACATTCCTCGCTGTCCTGTAAATCGCGCAAAATATTATTGGCCACTTTGAGCAAATATGAGCGATATTTGACATCGGTGTGTTTAATAGCATTTTCATTGCGTTCCCAATACAGCGCAATGATTTCATCGTCACTGAGAATGCTGACATGTGTACGATTCATAACTGTCTCCTTTCTGCATCCTTCACCCTTATAGATGCAAATTTTCTCAAAAAGTGTACGATTTTCGAAAAAAAGTTTTTATTTTTTGTATGAAAAAAATCGGCATCGTTATGAAAGCCGATTTTTCATGGTTTATTATTTGCGTTTTCCCACCTCGCGCAGGATTTCAAGCGCGGGTGTGGGGATACGGCCAAGATAGTCGGGGCCGACGTTGAGCAGGTAGTTGACACCGCGGGCATTCAGGTGTTCTTTGATACGAATGACCTCGTCGGCACTCTTCCAGTTGTCATCATAATACTTAAAGCCCCAGGTATCGTTGAGCGTGGTGGGAGATTCCACCAGTACGTTTTCCATGTATTCATCGGGAATCTCGTTATCGCCCATGGAAACATAGTCACCAAGATCATTGCCGATTCGGCTGTTGAGCAGGCAGTCGGGCTGGATCGATTTAACAAGATCACGAAGCTCCTTTGACTGCTCAGGGGTAATTTGATGCGGCGTGTCGCACCAAAGCAGGCACAAGTCACCATATTTGGTCAGAATCTCGCGGATCTGCGGCAGGATCTTGGATCTGAAGCATTGCTCATAATCCTTGGCATCATCGTCCGGATAGTCCCAGTTGTTTGTCCAATACGTATCGCACACGTTGAGATGCGTGGGGTGATAGCCGCCGCCGTTGGGCTCATGCCAGTCCAGCTCCTGTGAATAGTAAAGACCAAATTTCAGGCCGTGCTTTTTGCAGGCTGCCGACAGCTCAGCAATCACGTCGCGGCCAAAGGGCGTGGCATCCACCACGTTATAATTATCATATTCGGACTTGAACATGCAAAAACCGTCGTGATGCTTGCTTGTCACCACCATGTAGTTCATGCCTGCATCCTTTGCAAGTTTTACCCATTCCTCAGCATCAAAATATATGGGGTTGAAGGCCTTAGCAAGCTGCGCATATTCCTCATTCGGGATGCGGAAATAGGACTGCGCCCACTCGGCAATCATATCCATGCGCTGCCCTTTGTATTCCCCCGCCAGCAAGGAGTAAAGCCCCCAATGGATCATAAGGCCAAACTCTGCTTCATTTTTGAACCATTCCTTGTTATTCATTCCGTTCTCCCCGTTCATTCTCTGTAAGCATAGAATTTTTCACAATATAACTCCACAACCGTATCGGGATCACTCGCCATACACACAACAACGTAGGAATCTCCATACTCGGAAAGCTGCAACGCTGTTTCCAATCTTGAAGGATACACAACCGTTCCATCCGTATTTCTATGGATCGTGTACCTTTTTCCATCCTGAAAGTACACTGTATCATATCCTCCGCTAAAAGGTGTACGAGGGCCATCAAAGATCACGTGCTTATCAAATTTCGCATGTGAAATCAGGATGTCCTCATGACGGATATCATTCACACCCTTTATCATACCGACAAACGTTCTGATCAGTTTATAGGCAACGTAGCCGACGATCCCTATCAGCGCAAGTCCCAGTACAATATGCATGGGCGAGCGTTCAACGCCCTCGGCTGCGATCCCCTTGAATAGCATGGACATGCCAAATCCAAAAGCAACGGTGGCAATCAGCAAAATCACTCCGCCTAAGATATACGTCGGAGTATTGGATTTTTTGAATTTTTCCAAGATCATCTCTTTAGTAATGATCTCTCTTTTGTCTTCATGCATCGCATACCTCAGTATTTTTATACACAAAAATTTTCTCCGCGTACAGATCAATCACATCATTCGGCTTATCCGGAAAAACGACCACCCAAAACATATCTCCCTCTGCGGTAAATTTCAACGTATCAAGCAATCTCTCGGAATAGTCATTGTGTCGCTTATAATGCTTGATCGTATGCTTCTTTCCTCCGGTAAAATATATGGCATCGCTGCCATAGGAAAACAACGTACGAGGCGTATCATATTCCACATGCCGTAAAAACTCAACGCGCTCCACCAAGAATTCGCCTGCACGAAGGCTTCTGATGCATTTGACGTATCGGACGATGATTATGACCGCATACACTACCGTCGCGAGCAATAAGCACACGTTAAGTACCCAATATAGTATATCGCTTCCTGTTTGGAGCATTACATCCTTACCCAAACACAATACAATGGCAATCAGCGGAATAAACAACGTCAATCCTATGACAGTTCCCAATAACTTTTTGCCATATCTGTCGGTCAATTTATTGATTATCATCGCATTATTGACGAGTTCCCTTTTCTCTTCATACATCTTTGTTTACCTCCATACACCGGTACACTTATTATAACAAAATTATCAAGCTCTGTCAATCAAATTATATAAGAAAAGCAAGCCTTACGACTTGCTTTTCTTTCTTGTTATCAGATAGTATCCTCCATAAAAGGCTACTATGTAAATCAAAAACAGTACGACAACACCAATCGGATACAGCACGGGACTACCGCTCAAAAGATTATACAGAATATCGTAAGGCGTGCCGTCACTCTGCATTAAGAACATGTAGTTGTAATCCGTGAGAATGTTGACCGCGTAAGCAAGCACACAGCACACTCCAAGAATCGAAAATGTAATGCCGATATTCTTCTTTTTCATGCTGGTCATGCCGGATATCGCGATATACAGTGATCCAAAGCCCGAAATACAATGCGTGATACCGGAGCAGACGTTGACGTAATAGAAAACGGGGTATGCATTATAATTTTGCGCTGCACCGTAAGTGCCTGCAAGCGCTCCCAGCAAGCCAAAGATCAGCACGAAATCAAGCGATGCTTCTTTGAGTCTACCCTTGGAAAATGCGGCAAGCGGCAGCGTGATCAGCTGAATGCTGCACAAAAACAGCGGCAAGTTTCTCAAAAGAGATTCCAGGGGATCGTCCGCCTGCATGCAGCCGAGCACGATCTTGATTATCTCGATCCCGTCGATCAGGATCGCTGCCCAGATCAGCGGCACGTTTTTATTCTTTTCGTGGTGCTTGCGATAATGCAGACCGATCCAAACAGCCAAAGCTGCCATAATCAGAACCAAAAACGTCACAAAGGTCAAATGCTGCCAGGAATATGCACCCGACGGTTGAGCTGTGAGTTCGCCAAAGCCTAAATACTGTTTCATAAACCGCCCTCTGATGTTATTTTCTCCATTATAACAGAATCCAGTCGAAAACAGTTGACTTTTACGAAAATTTAAGATATTAAGATTTATGCAAGTACGATTTATTCTTGCGGTATAATCTCTCCGGTAAACGCATCGATCTCAATCACATCGAGTGTGGAATAATGATCTCCTTCCACCAGCCAAGAAAGCGCGATGAGATAATTCCCCGTTTCACAGTATTTGGGAATCAGCGCAAATTGATATCCGGTTTCGGCATCCACGTCCCCGCTTTTAATGTCCCAATAATCTTCTGCGATCTTCAACGCCTTGCTTTTGGTAATCGTTTTCTGCCAAGGAGCTTCAAAGGCTAAGTATTCTACAAGGTCTTTACAGGTTTGGGCAAGACATGCCTTGTATTCCTGTTCATCGACCTCGCGCTCACCAATATAGAAAACAGCGTCGTTCTGCTCATTCGCTTCTATGACCGTAAAAACGGATTCTTCTATCATCTCCGATCCCTCAAACCTGAGCTTGGATGCACCGTAGGTGAGTCCACCGTCCTTAGTTTGATACCAGAAATAGGTTCCGTCGGTACGTAGACTACTGAAATTACGGAAAGAAAAGGTGTAGGCATAGACCTTGCCGTCAAAATAATGAAGCACCACGCAGTCCCCAAGCGAAGATTGGATGACGTATTCACAAATGCCGTCCATATCCAGATCAATGATCGCCTTTTGGTCAACGAGAGAATCTTCCATTTTTTTCAAAAGCCCCGGTAACAGACAATCCTTGAGTTCGATTTCACCCTGATATTCACTGTTGACACGGATCTTTCCCTTTACGGCAGCGTCATACATTTCAAGGGCAATTTCCGCTTCTGTCGGCTCTTGCTGGGTGCTTTCGAAAATCTCAGCTTCCGTGGACGTATGTTCATTATTTTCAGATGAATTTGGCGTACAGCCAAGCATCGTTATGATCAGTAAAATGCAAATCGTTAAGGCAAAAGTTCTTCTCATGCACATCCTCCAAAACGCTTATAAGCATATTATAACCGCTACAGAACACCTTGTCAATAAGGTGGGGGAAAGATTTTTTCTACGGTCAATTTTTATCATAAAGTGGGGAAAACAGAATATTAGCCCGATGGCGCACCTGTTTTGTTACAGATGCGCCATCGGGCTGATTCTCTACTTGGTTTGATAGTTTGAAAATCCGCTTGAATAATACTGCTCACCGTCCACAGTCAGCCACATGGCCTCCACGCCTTCAAGAGATTCGATCAGTGCAAGTCCCTGCTCATACGTCATGCAGAACAGCGCAGTTGAGAGCGCATCTCCGTCTGCAGAGCTATCACAGACAATTGAAACCGACACGAAATGATCTGCAGGCATCAGCGTTGCGGGATCTATGATGTGGTGATATCTCTCACCATCCACCAAGTAATAACGCTGATAAGAGCCGCTTGTGATCAGCGACTGCCCCGAAAGCTGCAGACAAGCTAAATAATCGCTTGCATTTTCATCGGGATTTTCCACACCAACTGTCCAACCGCTGCCATCCGGCTTTGCGCCAAGTGTGCGTACGTTTCCACCCACGTTGATCACGTATCCCGTAATGCCCTTTTGCTCCATATGCTGTGCAACCATTTCCACAGCGTAACCCTTGGCGATGGCTCCCACATCCAAACGCATTTGCGGATCAAGTAACGTGACAGTACAAGCTTGCTCATCGATCTGCATTTTTGTTATATCGGTGTGCTTGGCGGCCTCCCGGAGCTGCTCTATGGGCGGAAGTTTTGCATTCCAAGGCTCATTCATGCCCTCTTCGCGATAATCATGCCAAACAGAAAGTACACTGCCCATAGCAACATTAACCTTTCCATCCGTCAGCTCGTACGCTTTCTTAGCATACAGCAACATATCAATAATGCGCTGATCCACGGTTACGGTGCGGTGCACTCCGTCCACCAGCTCGTTGATCGTGCAAAGATTCTCCATTCCATCATAACGGTGATATATGGTAAACAAACGATGATATTCTCCTAACAATGCGAATATCTCCCGGCTTACTGTATCAAACTCGGTCTGATCCTTTGCATAACCGGTAATAGTCGTTACCGTGTCAAAATAATCAAAGGAATACTCGGTAAATTTTTGATCGCTTTGCCGGCAGGAAACAAAGCACGTGCCGGTTATGAGCATCGCAGCCGTTAATATAATCAATAAAATTCTTTTCATCACTTCAAGTGTAAAACGGGAGGGCGAGCCCCCCGTTTTATCAGTTCAATTACTTTCCGATCTTTTCAGCAGCCTTGACAAATCCGTTCACCAAAACGGTGCATCCTGCAGCCTTAAGGTCAGCATTACCGTAATTATCGGAGCCCATGAGGCCTGCGATCTCGGAAGCTGTCTTGCCTATGCATGCAGCATCAAATGCAGCAGCCTGAGCATACCATTCCTTAGCAGCACCGGCATATGCAACCATGCCGTAGTTGTCGCCCTGCTCCTTCTTGGTCTGTGCTGCCTTGGTCAGATCATAGGTGGAAGCACCTGCAGCGTCAAAACCGAATACGATCTGTGCGCAATCACTGCTTGCTGCAACAACTTTACCGTCAGCGTCAACTGCTGCTGCGAACAAGGTAGTCTCAACCTTGTTCTGGCCTGCTGCATCCTCGGTAGCATCCTTGCAGGTCTGCTCGGTATAGATACCAAGCTTGAGTGTGTTCTCTGCGGTTGCATTGGAATCGGCAGCATTGTTATATGCCTTCTCAATAGCCAGTACAAAATCGCTGATCGTAATGGTGCAACCTGCGTTGATGACCTCATCGGTTCCCTTGTTGCCGTCAGCAACCAAAGCCTTGACCTCAGCCAGGGTCTTTCCCTTAACCAGAGCCATGAAAGCGTCAGCCTGCTCGAACCATTCCTTAGCGGAACCGGCATAAGCAACCATGCCGTAATCAGCCCCCATCTCATACTTTGTCTTAAAAGATTCATTTGCAACTGCCTTTCCTTCGGCAGTATACTTTACAGTGATGTCAGCGGTGTCGAGAACGCAAGATACGATCTTGCCGTCTGCGTCAACCGTAACAGCTGCTGCGGTGATGGCTACGTTGCCCTGTCCGTCAGCATCTTCGGTTGCGCTGTCAGCCTTGGTCACGTCTGTGTATACACCAAGACCAAACTTAAGGGTTTCGGGCTCCTTGTCGCAGCTGACCAGCGTCAATGCAGACAGCAGCAAAAGAGCACAGAGGAGTGCGCAAAGAATTTTTTTCATAAATTCTCTCCTTAATTTATTTTGATATTTATCATATCTTTTGCATTATAGCATACAAATATTGGCTTGTCAATACTATTTCCACTCGGGAATGCGTTTTATCATAACATATCCGCAAATTCCTATCAAAACGCCCGAAACCGTACCTGTTACGGCCAATACGACGAGGTAATAACCAAGCTCGGCTGTACGTAAAAGAAACATAGCCATAAGGATCTGACCGACGTTATGCAACACACCGCCTGCCACGCTGACACCCACAACAGAAAAAAAGTCCAACTTTTTGAGCAGCAGCATACCAAGCAAGCTCAGCACCGCTCCGGCCATACTGTAAGCAAATCCCATCATATTGCCAAACAGCAACACGACTGCCACGACGCGGACAAAGGAAACGATTGCCGCATCCTTCAGACCAAAGCGGTACAGCATGAATATGATCACGATATTGGGTAGTCCCATTTTGATACCCGGAATGGCGGCACTCAATGGCGGCAACAGACTTTCCACGTAAGCCAGCACCAATGCAAGTGCAGTACAAAGACCTAAGAAGGCTGTTTTTTTTGCGGCATTCTTCATCTTTGCTCTCCTTTTATGCGATCACATCGGGGCCGCTTGAGGGATCCTTGGTTTGCACCGTAATGGCAACCTTGTTCGGCAGACACACAATGCTCTCCCCTTCTCTGGATATCGGCTTGTGGGCAGCGCAGATACCGTCCGGACAGGTGGCCTCTTGCACGTAAGCCTTGCCGTCCATGATGATCAGAAGATTGAGCTGCTCTGCATGCTCTCCCGTGCGGATTTCGACCACGGCATCCGTATTCAGCGGATACGTTCCGTAAATTTCTCCGTCCACCTTGACCACGACCTCGTCACCGCCCGGCCGCAGGAAATAAACTCCCAATCCCAGGCAGATCACGACAGCCAGCAGCGCGACTATGAAAATAATATCGTTTCTTAATTTTCTTCCACCGCCCGTTTGAGCGGTGGAAGTATTGTTTGGGTTATTCATATTATTGCGATTCAAAGGGTTTCTCCAAATCCGGGAAGCTTGTATGCTTCAGACATCCGGTCGGGCAGCTTGCCACACATGTGCCGCAGCCGGTACACTTATCATAATCAATTTTCGCCAGATTATCCTTGACAGTAATCGCTTGCTCGGGACAATTCTTTTCACATTTTTTGCATCCGATGCAAGCATTGGTACATGCCTTTCTCGCATCCGCGCCCTTGTCCTTGTTGTTACACATGACGGCAACTTTGGTTTCCTGAGGAACGAGAGAGATGACGTGCTTGGGGCATACTTCTTCGCAAAGTCCGCAGCCAAGGCAACGTCTGGTATCCACGCGTGCAATACCGTCCTTGGTGCAGATCGCATCCGCGGGACACACACGCACACAGTCGCCAAGTCCAAGGCAACCGTAATTACAAGCATCCGGACCGCCATAGATTGCAGCTGCAGCCTTGCAACTATCAATGCCAACGTATACTGCTTTCTTTTGTGCAGCATCACAAGTTCCGTTACAATGTACGTATGCGACAACGTCCTTGGGAGCTTCAACTTCAACACCAAGGATAGCACCAATCTCGTTTGCTACACCTTCTGCTCCGGGAACGCAAAGATTGGGCTTTGCTTTCCCGTCTGCAAGTGCTGCTGCATAGTCATCACAGCCCTTATAGCCACAAGCACCGCAGTTGATGCCGGGCAGGCACTCTCTGATTTTCTTTGCAGTTTCATCCTCTTCCACGGCAAAAAACTTGGAAACAAGCGCCAGCAGAATGGCAAGAACAATTGAAACACCTGCTGCAACTGCCAAAGCCAATAAAATATCAATCCACATAATCGTTTCCCTCCTTTATGCAAACAGGTTGTCCACGATGCCGGTAAAGCCCATGAACGCAAGAGAGATAAACGATGCGGCTATCAGCGTAATGGCGATACCCTTGAAGGGAGCGGGAACCTTGCTTTCATCGATTCTGGAGCGCATGCCCGAGAACAGAACCATTGCCAAAAGGAAGCCAAGACCGCAGCCGAGTGAGCTAACCATGGATTCAATAAAATTGTAGCCATCGGTAATATTATTGATCGCAACGCCAAGCACTGCGCAGTTTGTTGTAATCAGAGGCAAATATACGCCAAGTCCTTTATGCAAGGAAGGCGAAACCTTCTTAAGGAACAGCTCAAGCATCTGCACAAGTGCCGCAATGACCAGAATGAAAATAATGGTCTGCAGATAGCCAAGGCCAAGCTTATCCAGTACGAAATACTGAATGGGCCACGTAAGCGCAGTTGCGAGGAGCATGACGGCTGTAACCGAAACGCCCATACCAACTGCCTGATCAAGCTTCTTGGAAACGCCTAAGAACGGACAGATACCAATGAATCGGCTCAGCACGTAGTTATTGATAAGCACAGAGGACATGAGAATAATAATCAACGTTTTCATTGAGCCTGTTCCTCCTTTGCTTCGGAATTACAAGCACCGCTTGCCGTGCAATGACCTGCCGAGGGACATCCCGCACAAGAGAAGCTCTTTTTGAGCGGAGCTTTGCCTTTCGTGATAATGTATACCAACGCAATCAGCAGTCCGTATACCATCATACCACCGGGAGCCTTGACCAAAATCTCGATTTTGAATTGCTCCATAAAAGGAATCGGAATACCGGCAAAGCTTGCGTTGCCCAATACCTCGCGGATGGTGGACATTACAACAAGGGCAAGTGTAAAACCGATGCCCATGCCAAGACCGTCCAGCATAGACTTACCGACGGAATTTTTACCTGCAAACATCTCTGCTCTGCCGAGAATGATGCAGTTTACTGTAATCAATGCAAGGTAAACACCCAGCATATCATAAAGCTCCGGGAAATATGCGTGTACGATCATTTCGACAATGGTGACAAAGCCTGCAATGATCACGATATAGCAAGGGATGCGCACAGTTTCGGGAATAATCTTACGAAGCAGCGAGATCAGCATGTTGGAGCAAACAAGCACAGCAAGTGCCGCAATGCCCATACCGAATGCACCCACGACGTTGGTGGTAGTGGCAAGCGTCGGACAGGTACCAAGGATCAACACCAGAACGGGGTTCTCCTTGATAATACCCTTGAGCAAAATGCCAAGATTGCTGTTATTCTTCATTTGCCACACCTCCTTCCAGAATGCTTACGGCTTCAAAGGCACGCTCGATCGCCTTCATATAACCGTTGGTTGTAATGGTTGCACCGCTGATGCCGTCCACCTCTTTATAGGTGTCCGAATTTTTGCCATCAAACTGACTATAATAGGATTCTTCACCGCAAACAGCACCGTAACCGCCGCTCTCCTCGTGTGCGACCGTCAGACACTTCAGAATCGTTCCTTCGGGAGAGATCACAACACAGATCTCAATCGGAATATTTCTTGCGGGCTGATATGCGCTGTCGTCACCCAGGTATGCAAAGCCGATACCGTTAATACTGATGATGTAATTTCCTTCTGCTGACTTTTGAACCATGGTGATATTTTTGTTGATGCCGCTATCGGCAGTATCAACCGTTGTCTGCGTCTTTGCAAGCTCAGCCTTTGCTTTTGCAAGCGTCATAACGTCCTCAGTCAGACCTTCTGTGAGCACTTCCCCATCTGCGTTGATACCGACAAAGGTCTTATCGGTCACGTAAACGTAGCCGCTTTCATTCTTAGCCGCATAGACAAAGTCAATGACATTATCTTCACCGAAAACAGGCTTCTTGATGAATTCTCCGTTGCCTGTAGGAAGAGCCGCTGCGAGATTATCCGCAAAGATCTGCTCTTCGGTACGAAGATCGGCAGAGCCTCCTGCCAAGATGATCGAGGCATTGATCGCATCTCGGATAGCATCCTTGTATGCCTGCGTGGTCTTGGTAGCACCGGAAATGATCTCAACAGCAGCAACCTGCTCGGCATTCTTGTCAGTAAAGTTTTCGCCATAGGTTTTTTCTTTACCGAGCGTTTCGGTAGAGGAAAGACATTTAGCACCGCTGACAGTACCGTCGGCTCTGACACCGCAAATGATCTTGAAATCAGCTCCATAACCGGTGGTGACCAGCTGAATAACGAATCCGCCGCCTTCTTCCTTGTGTGCTTCTACAACGGTTGCAGGCAGCTCGTACGCAGAAATATCCACAGCCTCAAAGTTCTTGCCCTCGGGCATGACCTCAAGCAGCGCTGCATTTGCAGCGGCCTTTTGGTTCTCGGCAATAATGGGAGCGGTAATACTGTTGACCACAGCCAGCAGCACGGTCAAGATCGTGCAGATCGCTACCAGTACAACAATAGACTTGATTGAGCTTTTCATGCCTTTTTACCTCCCTTTACCAGAATTCTGTGCTTGGTCCAGGAGTCGATATAAGGAGTCAGAATATTCATCAGCAGAATCGCGAAGGACACGCCCTCGGGATACGTACCGAAATATCTGATCAGGAACGTGATAAGTCCTGCGCCCACACCGAAAATGATCTTCCCCCATGCAGTCGAGGGAGAGGTCACGTAGTCGGTTGCCATAAAGATCGCACCGATAAACAAACCGCCCGAGAGAGTCATAGACAAAGCCATCATAGCATCCATGCCCTCCATAAAGAAGCTTGCAACAAACACCGTGCCGATAAACGCAACGGGAAGATGCCATGTAATGACCTTGCGGACCAGTAAGTAAACAAAACCGATCAGCAGCGCAAGGATGCAGACCTCACCGATCGCGCCACCATGCAGACCTAAGAACAGATCAAGTATGGAAGGCAGCTGCTCTGCACTCTCTGCGCTCAGAGGGGTTGCCGAGGAAACCGTGTCAACGATGGCCGGCATACCAGCCTTAGCCATAGAGCCGAATGCGATCAGCATAAATACGCGTGCGGTGATGGCAGGGTTGACTACGTTGCAGCCGATACCGCCAAACAGGCATTTGACTACGACGATAGCGAACAGCGAGCCGATGACACATTGGAAGATCGTAATACCGAGATTCTGCTCCACGACGGAGAGATTGAGTGCCAGCAAAAGTCCGGTGACAGCAGCACTCAGATCGCCAACTGTTTGCTTCTTTTTGGTTATCAGATTGAACAGAGCCTCAAAGCCGACACAGCTGATCACGCATGCTGCAATGATGACAAGGGATTTCCATCCGAAAATGATCGCACCCGCAATCGTGGTGGGCAGCAGGGCGATCAATACGTCAAGCATGATGCGACGCGTGGAATTGCCGCTGTGAATATGAGGAGAAACGGCAAGCTTTACCTGATTGCTCATGACTTATTCTCCTCCTTTGCTTTTTCTTCTCTTAAGAATATTTTGGCCAGCTTGTTGGTCTGTACCAACGGACGGTTTGCGGGACACACGAAGCTGCAGCAGCCGCATTCCATGCAGCCGTTGACAAGCAGCTTGTCCAGCGATTCTGCGTCCTTTTTGTCGTATGCTCTGAGAATTTCAGCCGGAGCAAGACCAAACGGGCAGGTATTCGTGCACTTACCGCAGCGGATGCATGCGGTGGTTTCGGGTAGCTTTGCGTCCCTTTCGCTCAATGCCAGAATGGCATTGGTATTTTTCATGATCGGAGCGTCAGCGTTGGGTACAGTGATGCCCATCATTGGCCCACCGTAGATCAACTTGGCAGGCTCTGCGGTCAGTCCTTGGCAAAAATCAAACACATCCTGCATCGACGTACCGATGGGAACGATCACGATACCGGGAGCTTTGACGGTGGCTCCGTCAACCGTGACACACTTCTTGACAAGCGGCATACCGGTCTGCAAATAACCGCCAATGGCAGCAAGCGTCGTGCAGTTGATCACAATGCAGTCTACGTCGATCGGCAGCTTGCCCACGGGGATCATGCGTCCGATCGCCTTATAGACCAGCACCTTTTCTCCGCCCTGCGGATACACGTTGGGCAGCACCTTGACGCTGAAGCTGCAGCAATCCTTGACCTGTTCGCCAAGCTTCTTCATAACTGCAATGGCTTTCTTTTTATTGGCTTCTATACCGATAATGACGTTCTTGATTCCGTAATGCTTGCAGATCTCGCGGAGCGCATATGCCATATCGTCGCTTCTGTTCTCCATGGTATAGGAGTCGCTTGTCACGTAGGGCTCGCATTCTGCGCCATTGATGATCAGATACTCGACCTTTGCAGGATCTACGTTGAATTTGACGTGTGTCGGGAATCCCGCACCGCCAAGTCCTACGACACCGCTTTCGCGGATCGCACAAATCAAGTCCTCGCGGCTGTTGACCACGGGCGCAGCAATTTCGGGATCGGGTGTCATTTGTCCGTCAGATTCAATGACTACTGCCAAACAGGTTGTGCCGTTAGATAACAAAAAATCCTTGATTTTGGTAACCTTACCCGAAACCGAGGAATAAATGGGAGAGCTGACAACACCGTCTGCATCTCCGATCTTAGTACCGACACATACAACGTCACCCACCTTGACACAGGGGCGCGCGGGCTTGCCGATATGCATCGACATAGGAATCGTGACAGTTTTTAGATCCGTCAGATATGCCACCGGCTTATCCTTGGTGTTCTTTCTATGAGGTACGTGTACCCCACGCAGAGAAATCGCCATGTTAATGACCGCCTTTCATATTTTTTGCAGAAAAAGTAAGACCTGTTGAACGCCATTCCACAAGTCTTTCCCCTCAAAGTACAGATACTTAACGTATATTATATAACAAGCTATTAGATTTGTCAAGACAAAGTGCGGCTTATTTTATGCATTTTTCAATGAATTGTTGTGATTTTTGTTAATAATTTGGTTATTTTGTTATATTTCACAGCATAATGCGATATCTCGAGAAACATTGGTAAAAATAAGGAAGGATGCGGCACACCCTTTCATATTTCTTTGCTTTTTCTCAATACTACCCAAATTTCTTTGCCGTTTTGATCTGACACGCGAAATGACACACCCGGAACGATGCCCAATACCGCAAGCTTGGTGTCAAGAATTTTCTTGGATGCTCTGAGCGAATAATTCGTAACCGTTTTTACGATGGGTTCATCACTGTCCGAAGCATGTGAACAAATATCCATACAACGTTCGCAACGCACGTTCTCGGGCACGTAAGAAGAAAGCGGTTTATAAATCGGTATGGATTTTCCGCAATGTGCACATGCGACACTTTTAACAAGAATCAGATTTGTTTCGCGCAGATCGATTTGCACCTTTTTATCACCTTCAAACAAATCAACCAAACAGTTCAGTAAATCAAGCAGTGTACTATCCGTATTTATTTCTATATCAATAGCCATTACAATATTCTCCTTGTTGTATCGAGCACGGAATTCGCTTGTTGCAGACCGATCGATATGCAACGAGCTCGAAGGCGTTTCCACATCAAACAAAAAAACCGAGGAAATTCCTCGGCTTTTTGTTTGGTGCGGGTAAGAGGACTTGAACCTCCACGAAGTTGCCCCCACTAGAACCTGAATCTAGCGCGTCTGCCAATTCCGCCATACCCGCATATTCGGTACAAGGCTCACACCTCGTACCGTTTTTGGTGCGAGAAACGGGACTTGAACCCGTACGGTGTGAACCACACGCCCCTCAAACGTGCGCGTCTGCCAGTTCCGCCACTCTCGCATTCGCTGCCTTGGCTTGCTCACCGGCAACGAATAATATTATACACCTTTTTCGAAATTTGTCAATACCTTTTTGCAAAGTTTTTTGAAAATTTTTTCAGGTATTTTTTGATTCTCCAAAAGTCCTTTTACTGCAAAGGATTTTGCTCATCCGCACCGTTTTCTTCCCCGGTATCTGCATACTCCTCTGCCGGTTGGACATAGGTTTTATTCTGCTGTCTTTCCTCTAAGAGTGCTTCCCTGTCCGCATATCTTTTGACCATGCCGTAATACTGTGGGAAGCTCATAAAGAACGTGTACAATGCAGCAAAAACCAAAAAAGCTGCAATAAACAAAAGTACACTGACGTCCTTGGTGGCCATGGAGCACTCCGAAGTATACTCAGCTCCGTAGTTCATCCAACCGGCAAGATACATCACTCCGCCCGTTGCCCAAGGTGAAAAGCCAAACAAAAAGCCTATTACGAAGTGCGCCCCGAGCGACATGCCAATAGCCGGAAAAACGACGCTCTTATCAAAGCCGGCAAAATGATACCCTTCCCAAAACGATACTGCCGAAAGGATCAACCCGCTGATGATAACCGTCAAAAACAGTCTGATTATGCTTGCCGCGTGCGTTTCTTCCAAAACAGCGATTGTATTCAGACCGCGCATAACAAAATCTGCGACCAGATAAGAGCCGGTTGCCGCAATAGCCAGCAGCAGCAAATATACCACAGCCAACACCAGCCGCTCTGTCATTTTACTGCTCACGACTGCCCACCAATCTATTTACCAACTCATCCGAGCGGTGTTTGATCAAGGTTGCATAATATGCTACAACGATTGCTTCAAGTGCATCTGTCAGACGCTCTCTTGCACCCTCCATGACTTCGGTATAGCCGGCTGTCTCTTTTTCGATCACCTTACGGATCGAAGAGAATGAGCATTGATTTTGTTCAACAAGGGCATCCAGAATACGACAGATATAATCGTAAAGCACACTGGCACGAATGATATCATCGCTTGCATCCTCCAGATCACCGTTGATGTATTCCAACATAAACGCGATCTTGTCCAACTGCATACAAGGACGCAGCATGTTGATAATCAGAATGTAAGCAACTTGGTCAATGTTATATTTTTTCGACTTTGACAGAGGGACCCAGCCGCGCTTGGTCCAGTTCTGCAGCGTAGAGCCGTCGATACCCGAAATGTCGCGGATCTGCGTCAGCATCACACCGTCACTGATAAAGAATATCTTGGATAAAAACGCCATTCCCGTCAGGCCATCCATATCTGCTCTGCGCAACTTTGTACCCGGGATGAGCGAATCATGTATGTGTAAGTTCATATAGCACCTCTCTTTTTCATGGTGTTATAATTATATATGACAGTCATTTGATTGTCAACCGTTTTTTGATAATTTTCCAAGAAAAATCATACATTGTTTTGAAAGATTTCGCACAGGAGCACTCCACAACATGAAACTGAAATTCTCGATCACGCCGGCTACATGCATTCTTCTTTTTTGCATGATCGCCACCACGCCCCTTCCTATGCTTGTCGCAAGCTTGCTTGCGGCCGTCATACACGAAAGCGGTCATATTCTGGCTGCAAAGCTGTTATGCATTAACCTAACCCATATGAAGCTGGACATTCTGGGAGCGCGGTTGACCACAACGGGAAAATTGTATTCATACCCAGCTCTGGTTGCGCTTTGCATAGCCGGCCCCTTGATCAATTTTCTTTGCTTCGGGTTGCTTTTTCCCTTTTCTGAAAACAACCTTTGGTTATCCGAATTTTGTCTGTCCAACCTTTCCCTTGGTATGCTCAATCTTGTTCCGATAGATGGATTTGACGGTGGTCGGATCTTACATGGTCTTATGTGCAAGCTATTCCCTTTTGATATCGCAGAGCGCATATCCATCATATTGAGCTTTTGCAGCATTTTTTTGTTGTGGCTGCTCTCTGTCTGGCTCCTTTTACGCACAGGCAGCTCACTGACCCTTTTTGTATTCACTTGTTGTCTTTTCAGCATGCTTTTCGTTTGATCAAAAAAGCGAGAAAAACGGAGGTTTTGTGAGAAAATGAAAGATAATTGAAGAAAACCCATATCTTTTGCAAGCCATTGACAGAATTTTCGTGATTTTTCAAAGAATTTTGCCAAATCTATTGCAATTTCTGTACGAATCTGTTAGAATAGTTATATTCTCTATATTTCTGTCTTAAAGGAGTATTGATGCAAAGTGAACGATAATGTTTTGGTTCGGCTCAAAGGAGTTTCTAAGGCTTTTGACGGTGAGCCCGTTTTAAGGGCGATCGACCTTGAAATTCACGACAAAGAATTTGTCACTCTGCTTGGTCCCTCGGGTTGCGGAAAGACCACAACGCTAAGGATCATTGGCGGCTTTGTGTCCCCCGATTCCGGTGACGTGGAATTTGGCGGTCAGCGTATCAACGACGTTCCTGCCTATAAAAGGCACGTGAACACTGTGTTCCAGCGTTATGCCCTGTTTCCTCATTTGAACGTATATGAGAACATCGCATTCGGACTTAAAGTACAAAAGGTAAAAAAGGACGAGATTGAGCGTCGCGTCAAGGAAATGCTTGAGCTTGTCAATCTGAGAGGTTTTGAGAAGCGCCACGTTGGCAACCTCTCCGGCGGACAGCAGCAGCGTGTAGCAATTGCGCGTGCGTTGATCAACCGCCCCAAGCTGCTCTTACTGGACGAGCCGTTGGGTGCTCTCGACCTGAAGCTGCGCAAGGATATGCAAAAAGAACTGAAGAATATCCAGCGTGAAACAGGCATTACCTTTATATACGTAACACACGATCAGGAGGAAGCTCTCTCCATGTCGGACACCGTTGTCGTCATGGCAGACGGTGCGATCCAGCAGATCGGCTCTCCCACCGACATTTACAATGAGCCTGTGAACGCTTTTGTTGCTGACTTTATTGGTGAATCCAACATTCTGGACGGCACTATGCCCTGTGATTACAAGGCCAAGATCGCCGGTCATGTGTTCGATTGCCTGGACGGTGGCTTTGCTCCCGATGAAAAGGTGGATATCGTGATCCGTCCCGAGGACGTTGACGTGGTTGACGTCAAGGACGGTATGCTGATCGGCACTGTATCGGGCGTGACTTTCAAGGGCGATTACTACGAGATCATCGTGGACGTACAGGGCTTCAAGTGGATGCTGGAAACCTCGGACTTTGTTGCAGAGGGACAGACCATCGGTCTGCACATTCAGCCGGATGCCATCCACGTTATGAAGAAATCCGAGTATTCGGGCAAGTTCGGTGACTACTCTACCTTCTCCGACGAAATGGACCACCTTTCCGACGTGGTGGACGAGGAGGAATGAGCATGAACCGTACTGCTAAAGGGCCGCTGTCGCGCTTGCTTGCGACACCGCACATTCTTTGGAGTGTGCTGTTTATTCTCATTCCCTTGGCGTTCGTTGCGTTCTATGCTTTTACGGATAACGATCTGCATTTCACTATGGCGCACATCTCAGAGTTCTTTACCCCCAAGTATCTCAACGTATTTTTGCGTTCGGTAAAGCTCGCCGCCATCGCAACCGTGATCTGCCTTCTGATCGGCTATCCCGCTGCATATTTCATTTCACGCACCTCCCCCAGCGCCCAAAAGGTACTTGTGGTTCTGATCATGCTTCCCATGTGGACCAACTTCATCATCCGTACCTACGCGCTGTCTGAGGTACTGGAGGTGCTCAACAACGCCATTGTATATCTGCTCTCGCTTTTGCCCGAGAGTCTGGTTCCCATCGCGCTTGATCCCAAGCCCGATATTGTGATCTACAACGAAACCGCTGTCGTCATCGGTATGGTATACGACTTTTTGCCCTATATGATACTGCCCATTTACTCGATCATGGCTAAGCTGGATTACCGCCTTGTGGAGGCTGCGCAAGATCTTGGCTGCAACGCCTTCGGTGTTTTGCGCAAGGTCATTCTGCCGCTGAGTATTCCCGGTGTGCTTTCGGGTATTACCATGGTTTTCGTTCCTTCGATCTCCACCTTCTACATTTCCAATCAGCTGGGCGGCATTTTCCTGATCGGTGATATCATTGATTACTACTATTACAATAATAATCACCACTTTGCCGCTGCGCTTTCCTTCGTACTGATGCTGATCCTGCTTGCGGGCTTGATCTTTATGAACCGCTTTGGCGATAACGACAAGGAGGGTGCGCGATGAATAAAAACAAGTTTTTGGCGAAATTCTATTTATTCATGGTGTTCTTCTTCCTGTTCGCACCCATCGCGGTCATGATCCTGTTTTCCTTTAACGCAGGAAAGAGCACCTCGGTATTCGAGGGATTTTCCTTGGATTGGTATGCCGAAATGATCACCAACGAGGCTATCTTGGAGGCTGTTCGCAACACGCTTTTGCTGGCTGTGACCTCCTCGGTCATCTCCACCGTGCTTGGCACGATTGCTGCCTACGGCATCAACAAAATGCGCTCAGCAGGTGTGCGCGCCACACTTATGACCGTGACGCAGATCCCCATGATCAATCCCGAGATCATTACCGGTTTTTCCTTTACCCTTCTGTTCGTATTTGTCGGAACGCTTTTACACGTTTCCGAGACCTTCAGCTTCTGGACCATGCTGATTGCGCACGTGACCTTCTCACTCCCTTACGTCATGCTGCAGATCATGCCCAAGCTCAAGCAGATGGACAAGTCCCTCCCCGAGGCTGCCATGGACCTTGGCTGTAATCCCGTGCAATCCTTTTTCAAGGTGGAGCTACCCGAGATCATGCCCGGTATCGTGACAGGTCTGATCATGGCATTCACGCTTTCTCTTGACGACTTTGTGATCAGTTACTTTACCAAAGGCTCCGGCTTTACGACGCTGCCCATCCTGATCTACGGTGAGGTCAGAAAATCGGTCAAGCCCGATATCTATGCTCTGGCTACCGTAATCTTTGTCACGGTCCTGATCTTCCTGATCCTGTTCAATATGCTCAGCACCGATGAGGATGCCAAGGCAAAAAGACAGCAGCAGCGTGAAAAGGCGCGCGCACGCAGAATTCGCACAAAGGAGGCAAAGAAATGAAGACACGTAAAATTTCTTCTCTTTTGATCGCCTTGATCCTGCTTTTGCCCTGCTTTGCTTCCCTGTCCGCTTGTGACAGCTCCTATGACGTAGTTCTCAACGTTTATAACTGGGGCGAATACATCTCGGATGGTTCCTATGATTCTCTGGACGTCAACAAAGCGTTTGAACAGTGGTACTTTGAACAGACAGGAAAGCGTGTCAATGTCAACTACGACACGTATGATTCCAACGAGAGCCTGCGTGCCAAGCTGGAATCGGGCTCTGCAAGCTATGACGTCATCATTCCCTCCGACTACATGATCGACTATTTTATCGAGCATGATATGCTGCTGGAGCTGAATTTTGATAACATTCCCAACTTTGAAAAGAATATCCCCGAACAGTTCAGAAATCTGTTCTACGATCCCGAGAACAAATACACCGTCCCCTACACCTACGGTATGGTCGGTATTGTGTACGATACCAATATCGTCACGGACGTTGAACCCAAGGACGTGACGTGGGATCTGATGTGGAGTGAGGATTACGCAAAGCAGATATTGCAGTTCGATAACTCCAGAGATGCTTTCGGTACGGCAATGTACAAGCTTGGAATCAGCGTCAACTCAGACAATACCAACGATTGGCATCTTGCCTATGAGGAGCTCGCAGCGCAAAAGCCGCTGCTCAAGAGATACGTCATGGACCAGGTGTTCAACATGATGGAATCGGGTGATGCCGCCATTGCTGCCTACTACGCCGGTGACTGCATTACCATGATGGAAAACTCTTCAGAGAACGTCAATCTGCAGTTTGGCTACCCAAGAGACAAGGACGGCAATATCTGCACCAACCTGTTCATGGACGCTATGTGCATTCCCACCTGCTCCAAGAACAAGGAGGTTGCAGAAGCATATATCAACTTCATGCTCAGCACCGACGCTGTAATCGGTGGGGAGGTTTGTGACATTGCAAGAGCCAATGCAGAGTATATTTACTATGCTACTCCCAATAGCGCGGTTTACGAGAATCCCGAGTACCAAGAGGCTCTTGGCAAGGGTGACGAGGAATTCGACTATTATGAGATGCTTTACCCCGAAGGCTTTGATTTTGCAGCTTCCTACAACGAATTTGCTTATGCAAATCTGGATCCCGAGCTGCTGGCATTTATCTCCGACCTTTGGTTGGATCTGAAATTATTGGATTAAAAACAAGAGCCGCGCATGCGGCTCTTTGTTTGTGAGGTTATTATGCAAAAGACCATTCGTTTATTTGATATTGACAGCTATATGCAGGAGTTTGACGCAACGGTTCTCTCTTGCGAGGCTGCCGGTGACCGTTTTGCCGTTGTACTTGATCAGACCGCATTTTTCCCCGAGGAGGGCGGTCAGTGTGCCGATGGCGGTACGCTTGACAGCGCACAGGTGCTTGACGTACAGGAAAAGGACGGTGTGATCTATCATTACACAAGCACTGCGTTTCCTGCAGGTCAATCCGTTCACGGTCAGATCGACTTCCCTACGCGGTACCTGCGTATGCAGATCCATTCGGGCGAGCACATCGTTTCCGGCTTGATGCACAGCAAATACGGCTATCATAACGTGGGATTTCACTTAGGCGGTGAGATCACTATGGATTTTGACGGTGAGCTTACGCGCGAGCAGCTCAATGAAATCGAAGATGAAGCCAACCGCATCATTTATGAAAACGTAGCGATCACGGCAGAATACCCAAGTGCCAAGGTTCTGGCTGCCACCGAATACCGATCTAAGCTGGATCTGACCGAAAACGTGCGTCTTGTCACCATTGGGCAATACGACGTTTGCGCTTGCTGCGCACCGCACGTGGCACGCACGGGAGAGATCGGCATGATCAAGCTGTTGGATGCCATTCGCTACAAGGGCGGCATGCGCATTCATTTCTTGGCCGGCAGTGCAGCACTTGCGCACTATCGCAAGAGCTGGCAGGACGTGGCAACCATTTCCGCCATGCTTTCTGTCAAGCAGAGCGAAGTGGTAGAGGGTGTAAAAAAACGTGAAGCTGAAATTGATAAACGCGGGGCAACCATCGCTTCCCTGCGCCGCCAGCTGTTGGACTTTAAGATCGCAGCGCTTGAGCAGACCGATGGTAACCTTTGTATTTTTACGGATGATCCTGACATGCTTTCCTTGCGCCTGCTTGTCAATGCGGGTGTGCTCAAATGCGCGGGGATCTGTGCCGCCTTCTGCGGAAGCGATGCTGACGGATATCGCTACATTATGGGCTCTTCCACGGTTGATCTCAGATCTCTTTCCAAACAAATAAACACCGCCCTTGAAGGCAAGGGCGGCGGCAGCTCTCAAATGATCCAAGGCAGCTGCACTGCTACCGAGCAGATCATTCGTAATTATTTTGCCAGTTTATAAAATCACATCACATACAAGCATGTTGTGATCGGTGATCTTACTTGTCGTGGTGTCAACGGTATGCACACCGTCCACCTGATAGCCAAGATACAGGACGTTGTCGATTGATCTGTCCGCATAGGTGAGCAGATCATTGTTAGCACGGGAAAAGCGGGGCAGGTTATCTGCAAGCTTAGGTGGATTTGTATTCAAATCCCCACAGCACAGAAGCCTTGCTCCGTTTTTGTTTACGTAATCGGTCAGAATATCTCCAAGGCAAAGCATTGTGTCTGTGTTGGCTTCTTCACTCTCAATCGAAAGATGCGTATTGAACACGGTCACGTGCTCACCGTCCACGTCCAGCACAACAAAGCCGCAAGAGGTCCCCTGCTTTGCAATCTTCACCGCAAAATTCAACGTCTGCGCTTGGATAATGGGATAGCGCGAAAGAATGGCCGTGCCGTATTCTCCGCCCTGAAAATCGCGGATTTTGATGAAATAGAAGTGGGGATACCCCGCCATTTCAGCAAGGCGTGCGGTCATGTCCACGCCTACGGAGCGGGCGCAGACCTTGTCCACCTCCTGCAGGCAGACAACACCAAAGCTCGGGTCGGTCAGAGAACGTGCCAAAAACTGAAGATTCTCTTCGGTGTAATGTCCATATAAAAAATGCGACGAGCAGATATTATAGCTGGCCAAACGAAATCGTTTCAAATCCATCACCTCTTTGCTCTATTTTAACATATTTGTGCGTTTTGGTAAAGGGGTTTGACAATTTTTATTTTCTGTGTTATACTGAAATAAATCTTACCGGAGGTACGAACATGAAACAGTATTTGCTGGCAATGGATCAAGGCACGACAAGCTGCCGCGCCATCATCTTTTCCTCGGACGGTGCTATGATCTCCACAGCACAAAAGGAATTTACGCAGATCTTCCCGCACGACGGGTGGGTGGAGCATGATCCCACCGAGATCTGGGCAACGCAGATCGGTGTGGCACACGAAGCACTCGCCAAGACGGGGCTTGACGGCAAGGATATTGCCGCGATCGGTATCACCAATCAAAGAGAAACCACGGTCGTATGGGATAAGAATACGGGAAAGCCAATCTACAACGCTATCGTATGGCAATGCCGTCGCACAGCCGACTATTGCGACGCGCTCAAGGAGCAGGGTTACGGTGACACGGTGCGAGCCAAGACCGGACTTCTGATCGACTCGTATTTCTCCGCAACAAAGATCCGCTGGATTTTACAGAACGTGCCGGGTGCCATGGAAAAAGCGCAAAACGGAGAGTTGCTTTTTGGCACGATCGATACGTGGCTGATCTGGATGCTGACGGGCGGCAAAGTGCATGCAACAGACCCCAGTAATGCAGCACGCACCATGCTTTATAATATTCATGATTTGTGCTGGGATGCTGAGCTTTCAGACCTTTTCGGAATTCCCGCATCCATGCTCCCAGAAGTACTTCCCTCTTCGGGCATTTTCGGTTATACCAAGCCCTCGCTGTTTGGCTGCGAGGTGCCTATTGCAGGCGTTGCGGGTGACCAGCAGGCGGCCTTGTTCGGGCAATGCTGCTTTGATCCCGGTGACGTTAAGAACACCTACGGCACGGGCGGATTTATGCTGATGAACACCGGAACGGCTGCCGTTACCTCTCAAAATGGGCTTGTTACCTCAATTGCTTGGCGCATCGGTGACGTGACGCAATATGTGCTGGAGGGCTCGGTGTTCGTTTGCGGTGCTGCTGTGCAATGGCTGCGTGACGGTCTTGGTATTATTCGTTCCTCCGCGCAAACCGAGGAGTTGGCAAACAGCGTGTCGGATAGTGGCGGCGTTTATTTTGTTCCCGCATTCGTTGGTCTTGGCGCGCCTTATTGGGCCCCCTATGCAAGGGGCAGCATCACCGGCTTGACCCGTGCAACAACCAAGGCGCATATCGTACGTGCTACGCTGGAGGCTATGGCTTACCAAACCAACGACGTTTTAAGTATTATGGAACAAGAAGCCGGTGTTCCCGTTCAGTCGCTCAAGGTGGACGGTGGCGCGAGCGCGAACAAGTTCCTGCTGCAATTCCAGGCGGATATCACGGGCAAGCAGATCGTGCGCCCCGCTTGCATTGAAACCACAGCGCTTGGTGCTGTATGCCTTGCAGGTCTTGCAGTTGGTGTTTACGCTTCACTCGATCATATCCGGACCATCTACCGTGCCGATGTACAATTTGAGTCCACCATGCCCGATGCGCAACGAACGATTCTTTATCAAGGCTGGAAAAACGCTGTTAAACGCACACTGCATGAATCATAACGAAAAAGGGATGCTGCAAGAGCATCCCTTTTTCGTTTGACTCGATTCAGAATCAGTCTGCGTATACGCTGACCTGCTTCTTATCCTTAGTCTTGTGTTCAAATTTTACCTTGCCGTCGATCAGCGCGTACAGAGTGTGGTCAGTACCCATACCAACGTTGTTACCGGCATGGATAGCGGTTCCTCTCTGTCTTACGATGATGTTGCCGGCGATAACTGCCTGACCGTCAGCCTTCTTAACGCCAAGGCGCTTAGACTCACTGTCACGACCGTTCTTAGTAGAGCCGACACCCTTTTTATGAGCAAAGAACTGTAAACTAAGTCTCAACATGATCTTACCTCCATCTTTTTGTGCGATCCCAATCCAAGGGGATTCTGAATTTGAAAAATTACGTGGTTTGCGACTCGTACGGTCTGTCAACAACAGATACGTCCAGGTAATCGTAATACTCCTCGATCATATCTTCGATCTGCTTGTAATAAGCCATGAAGATGCCCGATACGGCATAACGCTTATAATCGTCCTCCTCGTATTCGGGGAGAGCCGATTTGGACTTGACCGTGATTCTGGTTGTGGTCTCATCGATGGTATAATCGATGTGTGACGCATACGCCACCTCAACGGTATTGAT